>JAZKZY010000001.1:0-2694 GCA_045612895.1 Candidatus Scatosoma sp.
ATTTAATGTCAAATTTTGAAATCAATCAGGAGGCTAAAATGAAGAAATTAAGCACGAATATCATAACCGAAAACGGCGATGTGAAAAAAATTACAGTCTTTGTAGAGGACGAAACTGCGGCGGCGCTCGCTTATTGTGACGAAGAAATCCCCCACCTTTATATACTTGAAGAACACGAGGCGCAAAACCTTACGCGCAAGGAAACCAGACGGCACATTTCATACGAAAGTGTAACAGAAAAAGGCTTGGATTTTGTATCCCCGGAAGAAAGTCCATCGGAACGGCTTATACGCTCGGAGGAAGAAAAACGGTTACATAACGCTATGGCAAGTCTTACGGACAAGCAGTATAAAATCCTTTGGCTCGTAGCTGTGGACGGGCTTTCCTTTCACGAGGTTGGACGGCTTTTAGGCGTGAATTGGGATACCGTCAGAGAGCATTATCGGGCAGCTGTGAAAAAAGTCCAAAAGAATTTTTGAAAAATACCCCCTCAAAATGTCATTCCCGTGGCTTATAGGTGAAGGCGCACCAGTCTTACACTTTTTCAGGAGGTACGAAGATGTTACCACTTAACAAAATTCGAGAAGATTTGAAGGAAATCCGCTACTATTACGCACGCAAGGAGATTTTCGACTCTGCTATCGGCGGCATCGGGCTTAACAAGGTTTTTGATACGGTGAAGAAATACAACACCGCCGTTCAGAACGCCCCGCCGAGGCTCTACGACCTCTATATCTGCCTGTACGTCAAGAACTACACGCAGGAGAGCTTGTCAATTGAGCTTGGCTATACGCCCGAGTATATCCAGATGCAACACAAAAAGCTTCTGCTCTTCCTTCAATCTTACTTTAAGAACGAGGCTGACCGAAAATGAAGCATACGCCGGATTTTATGCAGAACGCTACGAACGTTTACCGTACTCCCCATTTTATCGTCAGGCAAAGACTTTCCGTTCTTTGCAGCGAGGAAGAAAACAATGCGATTATAAGCCGAGATACATTCTATAAAAGAACACCGGCACGTAACGCAGAGTACGAGAAAATTTTCAATAAGCGCGAGCAGTTAGACGGCAAAAGGCTTCCCTCTTCGGGATATATCAGAGAGTACCGAGAGTAAAAAAGACGGGTTGCGACTTCAAAAATCACTTTAGTTTCATTTGGGGTAAAGTTTGGGTAAACAGATAGATTCTGCAAGTTTAGTTTTGATTACGTTGGGATGGAGTTTCTGGTTTTTGCCCGACAAATACCCTACAATGAAAGCGTAACCGACAGCTACCGATTTACGATTATGGCGCTTGGAGCTTGCAAGCTAAGGTGGCCACCTTCCATAGCACAATCGCCGGGAACAGAGTTTCAAGGAGCGTTCAGGTTACGAAAACAACTGAATAGCCTACGGGCAAACAAAATCTACAAATTACAGGAGGATTTTTTAATGGCTAAAAAGGCAGCCACCGCCGATGGTGGAAATAAGTACAATCAGCGAAGATGGGCGATTCCATCCAAGCGTGCAAAGAATTACGCTGCTGAACGTAAAGCAAAGGTGCATCAGCGAGGTCCTAAAGAAGGTCGTGAACTGACTGATTACGAGGCAGGTATCCGTTCGGGTTACTTGCAGGCACAAACCGACCATGCCGGACTGTATAAGTACAAAAAGGCAATTTCCGAAGGTAAATCCAAGGCAGAAGCACGTGAAATATCACAAAGAAAATCTAAATAATCTAATAGGAGGTATCAAATTAAATGTCTAAAGAAAAGAAGATTTTTGTAGAAAGAGAAACCTACACAAAGAACGATAAGGAATTTTTCACTTATTTTATCAAGGGTAACATTCGCGGTAGAGATGTAAGAATCGCCATCGTGCCCCCTGCAGACGGAGCAAAGGCAGACTTCAACGGCTATATGGTGCTTGACATCGTTTTCGGCAATCAGATGAAGGCTGACTTCGTTCTTGAGCCTTTCGAGTTCAAGGATGCCAGTGGCAGAACCGTATCCGGTAATAAGACTCTCGTACGTACCGTGGATGAAAACGGCGAAGTTTACGAGTGTGAAATTAAGCCTGCTCGCAAGTCTGACAAAACATTACTCAATATGCTTTTGGCACAAGCATAAAAGCATAATCAACACAGCACCCCGGCTTATGAATCTTTGTTTATAAGCCGAGGTCCCCCAAAAAACAAATTTATAATCAAGGAGGATTTTTTAATCAAATGAGCAAAGGAAGGATTATAGCAATTATTGCATCGGTACTTTTGGTTATTCTTCTCGTAGGCGGTCTTGCCACTTGGTTCGGTGGTAACGGTGAAAATCCCTTCGAGGGTATCTTCACTCCCGATGATCCCGTGGACGAGCCCATCGTATTCCCCGAGACAGAGTATAATCCCACGTTTGGTACTAACTTTAAGGAAGATTTTCCTATCGCTAATCTCACCCTTAGAGATAATATGCAGGTATCACCTTACGCATATGCGGATACCACTCTGTTCTCCGGCAAGAAGATTACCAAGATTGATGCACCCGTAGGTACAGTAAAGGCTGTTGACGAGAATCAGTATTTCACCCTCTGGGTAGTAAAGTCCGAAGCGGTTAAGGTAGGCGGTGACGTAACAGATTATGCGTACCGTCAGTATAAGATCTATCTTCCCAAGGAAGAGCTTACAGGCACTACCGTTAATAAGTGGATCACTATTGACGTTTC
>JAZKZY010000002.1:0-18811 GCA_045612895.1 Candidatus Scatosoma sp.
GCCCAAGAGTACCGTTTTGTTCATTAGGTAACTCACCGACTTTTAATTTAGATTTATCATATACTTCGCGGAGATTATAACAATAATTGAAAGCCTCAACGCCTATCTTTTCAACGTATGCGCCAATCGTCAAAGTATTAATGTCATACGCCTCAAAAAATGCTTTCTTTGCGATTTCAGTTACGGGTATATCTTTATAAATCTTCTCCGCCTCCGTCAAGGTAACCGTATCAGGAATAACAAGGAAGCGCGTTATCGAGTACGGAGTAAATTCTGTAGGCCCTAAACAAATTGCATAGAATTCCTTACCATCGCCTTTATGGTCTTCTTTGCTCCTGATCTCATAACGCAATTTAGCGTGTTTATCGCACCAAATACAAGAGCCAAGCCCCAAAGTATAAGCATGATCGACAATAGAAAGCACCTCTGCCTCTACCAAAATTTCTTCACATCTCGTACAATAGGTATAACCCGTAATCCCTGTGGTTTTGCAGGTAGGATAGGTATAACCGTCGTTTACCACTTTTTCTTCGTGACCTAACGGATCGTAGATTTCATATTCTACTACATAGTCGCACCCAACCTTATCACACCATTTTTTATAAAAACCGCCGTTAAGACAATCCGGCTCAACGCGTTCCTCTACAATATGATGCGTTTCTCCTTGGATACTACCCTCTTCAAAGTCGTCGTGATAGCCATTGTCCTCTTCTGGCTCTTCTTCGACGTCAGAATCACTTTGAGGCGGCTCCGTACTTTCACTATTTTCCTCCGAACTATTAGAAGAGCTTTCTTTCTCCTCGCTATCTTCATAGCTAGAATACTCATCCTCGACACTTTCAGAAGAATTATTCGCCGAAGAAAATTCTTCAACGCTATCTTCGCTCACGCTACTATTTTCCGCAATGCTACTTTCCTCGAAAATACTGCTAAATTCGCTTTGTGATGCAGTATCTTGCGATTGTATAGCGGTACTATCCGTTAAACTAATAAAATCGGGCGTACTGCTAGTGGCTTCGTTCTTACAAGCCACAAAAAATAATATGCAAGGATATAGCGCCATCAAAAATAATATGAGATATTTTACGATACTCTTTTTCATAATATCCTCTTTGGTAAATGTATAAATAAAATGCCTTCGGCTAACCCAAAGGCATTTTAATTCAAAAATAATTATTGAAGCTTTTCTACCTCTGCCGCTACGTCTGCAACGGTGATAAGATTTTCAACCTCATCATCGGGAATGGTGATACCATATTCGTCTTCAAGCTGGCTGAGTAATTCAACAACGTCCAACGAATCAGCGCCAAGATCATCTACAATCTTTGCGTCAGGGGTAACCTTTTCAATGGGAAGGTTAAGAGCTTCGGCAAGCATTGCCTGAATTTTTTCTAACATAAAAATTTCCTCCATATAGTTAAAGTCAAACACTTGACCTTTATATTTTAATATAAATCCTTTGGATTGTCAAGTGTTTTTTTATATTTTGTCGAATTGTGCAAAAATGGCTTATTTCGTCTTGTTTTTCATCGTCAAACCGATGCGGTTTTTCTTGACGTCAACCTCTTTTACGCGCACCTGTACAATTTGTCCAACCTTCAATACTTCGGACGGATGACGGATATAACGTTCGGTGATTTCGGAAATATGCACCAAACCGTCTTGGTGTACGCCGATGTCAATAAATGCGCCGAAATCGACAACGTTTCTTACTGTACCAGTCAATTCCATACCCACCTTCAAATCTTCAATACCTATAATATCTTTACGCAAAATGGGCGCAGGTAAACCTTCACGAATGTCGCGGCCAGGTTTCATAAGTTCGGTAATAATATCGTTGAGCGTTGCCTTATCTAATTCTGTTTCCTTCGCCGCTTTTTCTTCGCCGTAAGCTTTGATTTTTTGGCGCAAATCGTCGATTCTACGGGCTTTTACGTCCTCTTTGGTATAAGAGAACAACGCAAGCAATTTCTCCGCTTTTCCATAAGATTCAGGGTGTACTGCGGTATTGTCAAGAATGTTGTCACCGCCGTCAATACGCAAGAAGCCCGCGCATTGCGTATAAGCCTTTTCACCAAGCTTAGGCACTTTCAAAAGCTGTTTACGGGATTTGAATTTGCCGTTTTCTTCACGGTAAGCTACAATATTTTTAGCTACACCAGAGTTCAAACCTGCAACAAATTTCAAGAGGGATACGCTTGCCGTGTTCAAGTCCACGCCAACGCTGTTTACACAATCTTCCAAAACCCCTGCAAGAACGCCGTCCAAACGCTTTTCATTCATATCGTGTTGATATTGACCAACACCGATAGATTTCGGGTCAATTTTAATCAATTCCGCCAAAGGATCTTGCAATCTACGCGCAATTGATACCGCACTACGCGCCGTAACGTCATAATCAGGGAATTCTTCCTTTGCCAACGCGCTTGCAGAATATACAGACGCGCCCGCTTCATTTACGATAACGTAGCCAACCTCTCTGCCCGTTTCCGCTTTGATTTCTTTCACGAGCTCAGCAATAAAAATTTCACTTTCTTTACTTGCCGTACCGTTACCGCAAGAAATAACCTCAACGCCGTGTTGTGCAATGAGCTTTTTCCAAATAAATTTCGCTTCTACCGTCTTATTTTGAGGGGGCGGGGGGAAAACAACCGTGTTATCCAACACTTTACCCGTACCATCCACAACCCAAATCTTACAGCCGGTACGATATGCAGGGTCCCAACCCATCGTAATTTTATCCTTTACGGGTGGTTGCATCAAAAGAGGTTTTAAGTTCAATTCGAACATCTTGATCGCCTGTTCGCTTGCATCTTCAAACAACTGCGCGCGCACTTCTCTTTCTACGGAGGGCGCAATCAAACGATCATACCCGTCCTCAGCCGCTTCCTTCACAATTTTGGTAGATTCGCCACCGTCTTTTACAAAGCTTGCCGCCGTAATACGTTTTGCGAAATCGCCGTCCACCACGATAGACACTTTTAAGAATTCTTCCTTTTCACCACGGTTTAATGCAAGGACACGGTGGCTCTTGATTTCGGAAACGGGTTCGCTGTATTCTGCATACATGCCATAGGTCTTTGTTTCATCCGCTTCCGCTTTGCCTTTTGCATAGCAGGATACGATTTCCCCATGCTTGAAGAAGAAATTACGCAATTTTTTACGGGTAGCCGCATCGTCGGAAATGATTTCCGCAATGATATCGCGTGCGCCGTCAATAGCATCCGTAACCGTTTTAACCTCTTCCGTGATATATTTTTCCGCTTCCGCGCGCACGTCCAACGTCTTATCCTGCGCCAAAATACTATCCGCAAAAGGTTGCAAGCCCTTTGCAATCGCAACTGATGCACGGGTTTTACGTTTTTGCTTGTAAGGACGATAAATATCCTCTACTTCCGTAAGCGTAGTCGCGTTTGCCATTGCAATGCGGATTTCTTCCGTCATTTTCCCTTGCTCGGTGATCGAATTGATTACCTCTTCCTTGCGCTTTTCAAGGTTGCGCAAATATGTAAGGCGGTCAAACAATTCTCTCAATATCTGATCGTCACAGCTACCCGTCATTTCTTTACGGTAACGGGCGATGGAGGGAATGGTATTGCCCTCATCAATAAGCGCTACGATGTTTTTCACGTGCGTGGGGTTCAAATTAAATTCTTGTGTAATCGTTTGTAAAATATCCATAAATCTTACCTATATTAAATTAGTTTCTTATTTTTAAGGAACGTAAAAATTCCTTTTTTTCGTTGGTTAAACGATAGCTCTCTATCGCCTTTTGTATTGCTTTATTATGCGTTTTTTTATCGGTAATCCGCATATTTAAGAGGGAAATGCCTGCGTAAAAATCTTTAATGATTACCTCGGCAAGCAACCACGCCACCGCCATATACACATAATAGCGAGAGGTGTCCGCCTTTTCAATAAATTGTTGTATTGTTTCCAAATAAGTCGGCTCAACGTATTCCGTTAAAAGCACGACCAGTGGATAACGTTGCTGATATTCACCGCCCTGCGCAAATAAACGCCGTAAAACGGTCAAATATTCTTCCTTTCGAGCCTTGATACACCTTGCCTTAAATCCGTCGCAAAGAGCCCAATTATCCATGAAAGAAACGCAATCTTCAAGATACTCCTCAAATCTATCATACGGCAATGCCGCCGCTTGAAAGAGTTTAATGGCAACTACCTCGTAATACTCGTTTGGAAAAGCAAAAATCTCTTCAAATTCTGCCATATGTTCCTTTGCGAGCTTATGCAAAATCGGCGTGCGAACGCCTAAAATGGTATATTTTGTAAAAATGAGCCGCCGCTGAAAATCCGCAAACTCCTCTTCCGCGCAGGCGATTAAACGATTAATGAGGTCGGAATACTTCATCGAGCGCCCTCCTCCATATTGTTTCCTTATAGCGAGGATTTGCAGGGCTGGTTGACGGCATTTTTTCATACGAAATAGTCAATCCCTCGTATGATTGCACAAACAATTCGTAGGAAAGCGTACCGTTTAGCAGGATTTTTTCAATCGCCGCGTGTTGCAATACCTCATTCAAATCCGCCGTCACAGCGTTTTTGACCGACGCATCCGCCGAGCCCTCAATTTCACAGGACACAACCATATCCCAAAGTGCAATTTTATTGCGTTTCAAAAACTCTTTTTTGCCTTCAATCGTTTCAGGAACACTTTCCTCAAAATAACCGCAAAGCATTTTCCAAAAGCGGTTTTGTTTATGCCCGTAATAAAAGTCGATTTCTCGGCTTTTTACCGAAGGGAAACTACCCAAAATCAATACGCGGCTATCCTTATCAAACACAGGCGCAAAACCGATTTTCCTTATCCTATCCATTGTTAAAATGCCAAAGGCGTATCGGTATTGCCGACCAACGCGATTGCCTTGCGGCATTCATCAAACATATCGGCTAAAACAGCCTGCGTATCCTGATATTGCATGCTATTTAATGCATTCAAACGTTCTTCAAAATCAAAGATCTTGTTGAAATGCAACATATATTTCCCATACAACAGCATTTGCGAATTTGTACTTTCATTGCTGAAGAACATACCCGATTTCAACTGCTCACGGCTGCGCAAAAATTCATCTTCCGTAATCCCGTCTTTCTTCATGGTGTTGATTACGTCGCAAATCGCGCCATACGCCTCTTCTACGTTGGTAGGATTTACCCCTGCGTAAATCTTCAAAGAGCCACATTCCTTAAAAGGCGCAAGGTAGGAATATACCGAATAGGCAAGCCCACGTTTTTCGCGTACTTCTTGGAAAAGACGCGCGCTCATCGAGCCACCCAAAACGGCGTTGATTGCATTGTAAAGATTTTCTTTTTCATCCCCTCTTGCAACGGACGGATAGGCAATACCAACGTGCATTTGTTCAATCGGCTTATTCTTTACAAGCGATTTATGGCAGGTGATAATCGTTTTCTTTCTTTCCTCAAACGCACCTTTATCCAACGCACCGAAATAGCTTTCTACCAACGCTTTCGCCGTTTGAAAGTCAATATTACCAGCAAAGGAAATAACGATGTTTTCGGGGCAATAGCGAGCCTTTTTATAGCGTGCAATATCTGACACCGTAAAACCCTTTACGTTGTTGGTCGTACCAAGAATATTACGGCCGTAATTTTCCTTACCATAATAGGCATTTGCCAACAAATCCAAGCACAAGTCCTCAGGCGAATCTTCATTCATAGAGATTTCTTCGCAAACGACCCCTTTCTCCCTTTCCATTTCATCTTCGGGGAAGGTGGCGTTCAAAAACAAATCGGAAAGTAATTCGAAACAAGCCGCCGTATGGTCAACTGTACATTTTGAATAATAACAGGTAAGGTCTTGCCCAGTAAAGGCATTCACCTGCGCGCCCAAACGGTCAAACGCGTCGGACAATTCAAACGCGTTGCGTTTATTCGTTCCTTTGAATTGCATATGCTCGATAAAATGGGAAATACCGTCCTCCGCGTCCGTTTCCACCGATGCGCCCGTACCGACCAAAATACCCATCGTTACGGACATCAAGCCTTCCATTTTCTTTACAACAAGCCGAAGCCCGTTTTCATATTTTTTTTCGTAAACCATATTATCCTTCTTTTTGTAAATTGTCTGAAACCGTCACCAGTTCCAGGTTATTTTTTTGATAAAACTTCAATATATCCGGCAAAGCATCTGCCGTTTCTTTCATAGGGTGCATTAAGATAAAGTCACCCCTTTTTACATTTTTTGTCGCTCGGCTGTAAATAAGCGCCGCATTTTTATCCCGCCAGTCAATTGTATCTTTTGACCAAAGCACCGTAGATAAGCCCAAGGACGTAGCCGCTTCAATCGTATCCTCGTTGTACGCGCCTGACGGCGGTGCAAACAGCGTCGGTTTTATACCGATAGAAAGCTGAATAAATTGATTGCAGTCGTTTATTTCCCGTTGATTTTCAATGAGGTTTAATTGCGCATGGTCCTTATGAAAATAACCATGATTGCCGATTTCATGTCCAGCGTCATAAATTGCTTTTAAGCAATCCACATTGTCATCCGCCCAACTACCGCCGATGAAAAAGGTTGCCTGCGCCTCATATTCCGACAAGATGCATAAAATTCGATACACCTCATCCGTACCCCAATATACGTTGAACATCAAAGAAACCCCTTGCGGATTTTCTTCTACGCAACGATGAATATTCGCGCCTTCCGATTGTGTTGATACGCTTTCTTGAATGGGAGAAAGACATAACGCACCGATAGAGAAAATCAAAACGCCCAAAACCAAGTTCGTTGCAAGCTTTAATCTTAACGATTGTCCTATATTTTCATTCATTTTCACGGCAAAAATTCCTTAAAAGAGATTTATTTATCATATTTTCTCTTTGAAAAGGTTATGCTTTTTGACGAAAAATCAACGAATTTTTACAATAGTAACCCCCGTTTCCCCTTCACCGTATTTACCAAGACGATATTCGGCAACGTTTCGATGCGCGCGTAAATAATCGTGAATACCAGCGCGGAGTTTACCCGTACCAACGCCGTGAATAATACGTACTTCTTCAAGATTCGCAATAACAGCCGAATCAATACACGCCTCCACCTCAGGCAACGCCTCGTGTACGGTTAATCCGATTACGTTGATTTCCAACGTGGGCGCGGGCTTCGCATTTAAGGATTTCTTCACCTGAACGCGTTCCTCTTTTTTACCCGTTTGCCATTTCTTCTTAGAAACAGTTTGCGCTTTTACTTCATGAATTACAAGCGATAAATCGGAAATTTTACAGCGCATACGAAGATTGCCGCAAAGCACCTCCGCCTCGCCCTTATTCAAACGAATATTTTGCACTTCACCCTCTTGCGCCAAGGTTTTTACGTAAACCTTTTGTCCAACCCTTAACTGTTCGGGTTTTACGGGTGTGTATTGAGGCAAATTCTCTTCGTCCGCCTCGCTTTCATATGCTTTATCGGAAAGCTTGTTTTTAAGCGTTCTTGCCTTGATTAAATCGTTTTGCGAAAGGTTTTCTTTGGCAAAGATTTCTTCAATCTCATGCAAGATTTCTTCCGCGTCAGCAACACGGTCGTTGATAATACGGCGGGATTCCGCTTTTGCTGAAACAAACAGTTTTTCCTTTTCCTTTTTCAGCTTTTCACGTTCCGTTTCCAGGATTGTAATCTTTTCTTGCCATTCCGATTTCAAACGATTTGCTTGGCAAAGTGTTTCCTCCGCTTGAATACGACTTTCCTCCGCGCTTCGTACAATATTTTCGAATTTTTGCGCGTCCTCGGAAAGGTTGGACAATGCCTCCTGCAAGATAGTGTCAGGTAACCCCAAACGTCTTGAAATCGCCAACGCGTTACTCGACCCAGGCAAACCGATATGCATAACGTACAAGGGTTGTAACGTGTTTGCATCAAATTCCATACAAGCATTTTCAATGCCTTTTGCCTCAAAAGCAAACTCCTTTAAGGAGGTGTAATGCGTTGTTACCACACCAGCGCAACCGCTGTCTAAAAGGTGGGATACGATTGCCTTTGCCAAGGCTTGCCCTTCATCGGGATCGGTACCGCCCCCTAATTCGTCAATCAATACCAAACTGTTTTTGTTTGCGCTATTGACAATGTGAATAATATTTGTAATATGCGAAGAAAAGGTCGATAAACTTTCTTCAATGCTCTGCGCGTCACCTACGTCGCAGTATATTTCCTCAAAAGTAGATACCGTTGCGCGTTTTGCAGGAATAAACAACCCGCACATCGCCATTAAGCAAAACAGCCCCACCATTTTTAAGGTTACCGTTTTACCGCCCGTATTCGGACCGCTTATCAAAAGGAAACGATACTCTTTCCCTAATGAAATGCTAACAGGAACCACCTTTTTTCTATCAATCAGCGGATGTCTGCCTTGATCAATATCAATGATACCGTTTCCATTGATCGTCGGCTTTACACAAGAAAGCTTATACGCATATTCCGCGCGCGCATAGTAGCTGTCCAACTCTTCCAACAACACAATATCCAAGGACAGCTCGTCACTCATAAAACCAACGCGACGGGAAAGCTCGCCTAAAATACGTTCTACCTCTTCCTTTTCATCGATTTGTAAGGAACGCAATTCATTGTTCATTTCCAAGATTTCTTCCGGCTCGATAAAGAAGGTTGCGCCGCTTGCAGACCTATCATGGATAAAGCCCTTAATATTGCGCTTATATTCCGCGCGAACAGGCAATACGTAACGATTGTCACGCATCGTGATGATACCGTCTTGTAAATATTTCCCCTCGCTGCCTACTAGATATTCGGACAAACGGGTACGAATACGCTCGTTCAATAAACGAATTTCACGGCGCACCGTGTACAGTTTATCGCTGGCGTAGTCGCTCACTTCCGTATCGCTTAAAATTTTAGTACGGATATCGTCTTCCAAATGCGCATCATAGTACAATTTATCTGCAAGTAAACGAATTTCCGTGATTGTATCATCGGTCACACCTTGAATGGACGTATGCGCAATACGCGCGGAACGCAATAAGTTTTCCGCCTTTAACAACTCACCGCAAGTCAAAGCCGAACCCTTTTTTGCCCGTCCTAATTCATCGGTAAAAGTCGGGAATAATTCCACCTTTGAAATGCCGTGTGTAAACAGCAACGTAACGCACTCTTCCGTAGCCGTTAAACGGCGGACAACCTCTTTGGGCTCAGCGGACGGCGCAAGCGTTTTCAAACGCTGTTTACCACCCTCCAACACAGCAAATTCCGCGGCTAATGCTAAGATTTTGTTCAATTCAGTTTTTTCAATCGCTCTTTGGTTCATTTACTTAAAGCACTCCGCGTTTATAATGTCCTGACGTGCAAGCTGGATACAAGTTCTTTTGCGCAACTTCGTTATCTTTTGCCTTTATAGCCGTCGGTTTATCATTCACAGTGCAAACGTCTAACATTTGACCTGCCCCTACGATGCCTTTCCCAACCAAAGCAGCACAATTATACACCTCAAAACGGCAATTTCCGTCCGCGGAAAGATATCTACGCGTAGGGAAATTTCTCCCGTTTTCATCAATCAGCATATAGCAATCACGCTTGTCGCATTTGTTACAAGTCTTCCCAAACGGACAATAGCACAAATCCATCAATTTGATAGCGCCCGAGGAAAGCGCAAACGCCTTATCCGTAACCAAGCTCTTTGCTTGGAGTTCGTTCAATTCCTTGGATATCGAATAGTAGGAAAGACTGGGACAGCGCAAAAGTTCTAAAACGGAGTATTCGTTGGTAAGGTTAAAGCCCGTACCGGCAAACAATTTCACCCCATTTTCTTCCGCAAACACAATACCGCCGTAATTTTCCGCATAAATGCCGTCCAAGCCGTAGGTTTTTATCCAGTTTGCAATCCTATCCAAATCACTTGACGTTGCAAATGCAGGATAATAAATATATTTTTCAAAGTTACCTAAAACAAATTCCTTAGGCAAATCCGCCGTGAAATCCATCGGCTTAAAAATAGCTATATCCGTATGAATATCGGTAAAATCGTCCGAAATCACCGCTGTTTTTGAATTGCTACCCTGTAATTGAACAACCGCAAGGTCTTTTCTTGAAAGCATTGTACGATTGCCCGTTTGCAAACGTTGGCATATCTCTGCAAACACCTTTCTTCTAAAAGCGTTTAATTCCGATTTCGGCACAAAAATATTCCCTTCAATGTGTATATCATCAAAAATTACGTCCGCGGGTAAACCATCCGTCTTGGAGAAACATACGCAAAGTTCCTGCTTGTCCAAAGGACGATTTTGCGCCGTTTGTAAGGGGTTTTCTCCCTCCATGCAAACGCCTTGCCATTCCGCAATCGGCCGTTCACCTTCCACAAAGGTCAAGGACAATGCGATTTCCCCTCGTTTTTCAGGCGACAATACTCGCTGGGTAACCGTTGTATCCGTTGTAATGAATACGCCGTCACCATTTTTCAAACGGTTTTTCGAGTCAATCACAAAGCATTTGCCCTGCATTTTTACATAGATTGCACCGCCGATTTCTTCACCGTCACGAATAATCTTAAATGCATCGCCTTTTTGGGGAGTAAAACGGCTTTCTACCATGTATTGACCGCTGATTACCTTAACAACGCCTACCTTTTCCCCTAAATGGCCTTGAATTGCCGTAGAAAGAAAACGTTTATCCTGCCCAAACGCCAAGCCTTTGGTGTAATTACCTCGATTATAGGTGCGTTTTAAGTCGGATAAGTTGGCTTCCATATTTCCTGCATTGTCTAAAATGCCACGATAATAGCGAGTTGCCGCGGCAACATATTCAGGACGGCGCATCCTTCCTTCAATTTTGAAAGAAACAACGCCTGCATGGATTAATTTTTGAATATCTTCCCCTACGCACAAATCGGAAAGGGAAAGCGCGTAGTCCTTTTCCGTATTGCCATTACGATTGTAGCAATATTTTTTGCGGCAAGGTTGTTTGCAGCGACCACGATTGCCACTATTTCCGCCGATAAACGACGAGAAATAACATTGCCCCGAAAAACAAGTACACAGCGCACCGTGGATAAATACTTCCGTTTCAATAATTTCAGCGATTTTCGCAATTTCCGCAAGCGGCGTTTCTCTTGCCAAAATTACACGAGAAAAACCATACACCTTTGCGAGTTTTGCGCCGTAAACGTTGCATACCCCTGCCTGCGTACTCAAATGCAAAACGATTTCAGGATAGAGATCATGCGCCATTTTCCCCAAGAAAATATCTTGTAAAATGATTGCATCCGCACCTTCATTCCAAGCAAAAAGCAAATCTTTTAAGAATGCCTCTACCTCTTCCCCTGAACGCACAACGGTATTGAGCGCAACGTAAACCTTAGCCCCACAAAGGTGCGCGCGTAAAATGATAGCGCGAAAAGCCGCCTCATCAAAGTTTTCCGCGCCTTGACGAGCGGAAAAAGATGAGGAAAGCCCTAAATATATCGCGTTTGCGCCATTGTTAAGCGCTGCCAACGCACTATCCATACTCCCTGCGGGTGCTAAAATCTCTAACATATTGATCCTTTGTTTATTTTTGAAAGCCGAACTGCTCGATTACCCAAGCGACGGCCCCTTCTTCATTTGTAAATGGTGCAATTACTTTTGCCACACCTTTTAATCCATTGTCCGCGTTTTTTACCGCAATGCCTACCCCTGCCCTTTCAATCATCGGCAAATCGTTCAGCTGATCCCCAACGCTAACCGTTTTCTCCAAAGGGACTTGGAAATGGTTGGCCAAATATTCTACTGCCGTACCTTTAGAATATGGCGCGTTGATAACCTCTACGAGAAATTCACTACTACGCGTAACGGCACAGCCGGGGAAATTTGCCGCTACCAGCTCTTGGATAACCCTTTCGTTATCTTCAGGTAATACCATTGCTAAAATCTTATAGGAGGCAAGCTGTTGCTCTTTTACAAACTGCGACAAAGGTTTATCAAGTACCAACTTTGCCTTACTTTTTACCGCCTTTTCATACATTTTTAAGGCGACGTCGTCCATATTGCAATAATAATCCCACGCTTCGTACACGTGAATATGAAGCCCCATTTGCTCCATTTTTTCCACTACGGCAAGGGTCGTTTCATACGGGATTTTTCCCTCAAAAACAAACTCCTTTGTTTCTATATCAGCGATAATAGAGCCCTGACAACAAGACACCAAGCCCTTTAACCCAAGCTCGTTTGCTCGGGATAAAATTCCGTCAGGCATACGCCCTGTGGAAATCGCAAACGCGCCCCCAGCCGCCATATAATCGGCAATAGCTTTTTTATTTTTATCCGAAATTGTCCCGTCCTCATTGACCAAAGTACCGTCAAAGTCGGAAACAATCAGTTTATAATCTAAATTTTGCATTTATATATTTCCCTTGAAATAGTCTTTGATTTTTTTCGCAAGCTCGGGGCCGATGCCCTCCGCCGCACACAACTCTTCTTCCGTTGCGGACATAATCTTGTCAATAGTGCCGAATTTATCCAACAATGCAATACGTTTTTTCTTACCGATGCCGTCAATTTCTTGTAAAACGGACGCCAAGTTGCGTTTTGAATGCAAGCTACGGAAATAAGTAATTGCAAAACGGTGCGCTTCATCACGAATGCGTTGCAACATTTTTAAGGCATAATCGCGATGATCGATACGAATACTCGTTTCGGAAAAAAGTGTGAATACCTCTTCTTCTCGTTCCGCCAAAGAAATCAGCTCGATATCCGTGACGTTCATTTCATCAAATACTTCTTTAATCGCGGCAAGTTGTCCTTTCCCGCCGTCGATAATCATCAAATCGGGTTTAGGGAAACGTTCTGCCTCCTCCCCCTCAAGCTTTGCAAGGCGGCGGCGCATCATTTCTTGGTGCGATGCGTAATCATTTGCACCCTCTACCGTCTTTATCTTAAAGCGACGGTAACTGCTTCTATCCGCTTCGCCGTCAATGAATACGACCATAGAGCCAACCTTATCTACGCCGCTAATGTTGGAAATATCGTAACATTCCATGCGTTTGGGATATTTTTTTAAGCCCAAAACCTCTTGCAAACGATAACAAGCATTTTTTGTCATATCGTTTTTATGCTTGATTTTATCAATGGATTTTGACAAATACTCGGCGGCGTTCTTTTCCGCCATTTCTAAAAGTTGATGCTTTACACCTTGTTTCGGCATAATGATTTCCACGCGCTTTTCAAAACGTTCAAGGAAATATTTTTCCAATAATTCCTTTTCGCAAAAATCCTGGGTAATAATTTCATCGGGGATTTCGTGATTGGTATAGAATTGCGCAATAAATGCCGTCAAGGCATCCGTTTCGGTAAGCGAGCTGTCCTCCAAGGCAAAGTTTGTACCGCCCTGCATAATGCCGCTACGCGTTACAAGCACGTTGACGGACGAATAGATGAAGTTTGTCTTCAAGGCGATAATATCCGCATTTAACGCCCGATTTAACGAAGTTATACGCTTTAATTTCAATTTGGAAAGCATGGAGAGTTTTTCACGGTATTCCATTGCCAACTCAAACTCTTCATCTTCCGCAAAACGAAGCATCTTTTCTTGTAAAAGTGTCTCCGCTTCCTCATAGTTACCATCCAAGAAAGAAAGTGTTTCTTTTACCCTTGCAGTATATTCTTCCTGCGTGCATAAATGCGCACATGGTGCAAGACAACGCCCCAAATGATAAGCAAGACAAGGTTTCTTAGGCTTTTCACCTATTACAACCGAGCAATTTCTTACCTTATAGACCGCACTGATCACCTCTAACAATTCACCGCAACGCACACCGCCCATAAACGGACCAAAATATTTTCCGTCCTTTTTAAGCTTTCGGGTGATTGATACGCGGGGAAAGTTTTCTTTCGTATGCACTTTAATGTAGGGATAGGTTTTATCGTCCTTCAACAGGATATTGTACTTCGGCTTATACTTTTTAATCAAGTTGTTTTCTAATGCCAAAGCATCGATTTCCGTTTGCGTAATAATGTAGTAGAAATCCGCAATATTCTCTACCATTGCCATTACTTTTTCGGGCTTCGCGGACGTATGGAAATATTGACGCACCCTATTTTTCAAAATGCGCGCCTTCCCAACGTAAATAACCACCCCATCCTTGTCCAGCATAATATATACGCCAGGGGTATCAGGGAGCAAACTAAGTTTTTCTTTTAAATCGCCCATACTACATTATTATATATCAAAATGCAAATTTTTGCAAGAGAATAAAAGAAAAAAGTATGCTTTTATTGCATTAACAGCCCAAAAATTCGATCCCTTTTAGGATTACGTCATTGATTGAGTCGTCAACAAGGGTATAAAAAACAATTTTTCCCTGCCGACAGCTCTTTACAATCCCTGCACTTTTCAAAAAACGCAATTGATGGGATACCGTTGTTTGATTGATATCCAGTATTCTTGACAAGTCCGTCACACACAACTCGCTAATGGCGAGCGCGGACAAAATTTTTACCCTTGTGTAATCGGCAAAGACGGAAAAAAAGCACACAACCCCTTCGAGGATATCCCCTTGTGGAACGTAGTCCTCGATCAAAGATTGTGTGCGTTTATCCAACAGTAACATTTGCGACATATGCTTCCCTCCTGATATGTTTATTGATCATATCATAGCATACGTGCATATATGTTTTCTGCTTTATTTTGTCATATTTTTATTTATTTTGTCAGGAAATTTTCTGAACCTCATAGCCTGCCTCCGCAATTACGGAAATAAGCGTTTCATCGGAAATATTTCCGGTAAACTCGACCATGGCTACCTTCTTTTTCAAATTTACCTCTACCGAAGCAACGCCATTTACACCTTGCAACGCTTTGGTTACATGGGCAACACAATGCTGGCACATCATTCCTTCAATCTTCAAAGTTTTCTTCATATTATTTTCCTCTATGTTTTGTTTTTTATCAAAACGCATCAAGCGCAACGCATTTGTTACCACAAATAACGAGCTTGCGCTCATGCACGCCGCCGCAATCATCGGGGTGAGTGTTATACCAGCAAAAGCAAATACACCTGCCGCCACGGGAATTGCCACGCAGTTATAGAAAAACGCCCAAAATAGATTTTGCTTGATATTTCTTACCGTAGAGCGACTAAGCTCTATCGCCTTACCAACCAAACGCAAGTCTCCTCTTGAAAGAACGATATCCGCGCTGTCAATGGCAATATCCGTACCATTTCCCATTGCAATACCGACGTCCGCCTCTTTTAATGCAGGGCTGTCATTGATCCCGTCTCCCACCATAGCGACAAAACCACCGACACTGCGTACACGTTGTACTGCTTTCACCTTATCTTCAGGTAACGCCTCCGCAAAATAATCTTCAATACCGACCTCTCCTGCAATCGCCTGTGCAACGTTTTCATTGTCACCCGTCAACATTCCCACACGGATATTGCTGTTTTTCAGGTTTGCAACCGCCGACTTACTTCCTTCTTTTAATACGTCCGAAATGGCAAACACAGACAACAATTCTTCGTCGTTTGCAAAGAAAATCGCCGTTTTGCCTTGTGCTGAATACTCTTTTTCAAGCTGGTAGCTTCTCTTTTCATTGATTTTGCCGAGCAATCGACGATTGCCAAGGCGATAGGTTGTATTTTTAAGCTTACCGATTGCTCCTTTGCCAAGTTCATACGTATAATCGGTTATTTCTACCACATTTTGAGTAAGCTCTTTTTCAGCAAAAGCCAAGATGCATTCCGCAATCGGATGATTAGAAGGACGTTCAAGACCTGCGGCAATGCTCAAAATTTCTTGCTTTTCACCATGAAAAACTTCAAAATCGGTTACCTGCGGTTGTCCCACCGTCAAGGTTGCCGTTTTATCCAACAAAACACAATTGATATCCTTGGCTTTTTGTAACGCTTCGGCGTCTTTATATAAAATGCCTAAGGACATGCCCCTGCCTGTTGCCGCCATAATTGCCACAGGTGTAGCCAAACCAAGGGAACAAGGACAGGAAATCACCAAAACGCTAATAGCGTAATTTGCGGAAATTGCAACGTCTTTTGATATGCTAAACCATACCACAAAGGTAATCAGCGCAAGTAAAGTGACAATCGGTACAAACACCCCTGCAATTTTATCCGCAATTTTTTGAAGCGGCGCTTTACTCGCCCCCGCCTCTTTTACCATTTTTACGATTTGAGAAAGGGTTGTTTCCGCGCCAACGCGTTCAGCCAAAACCTTGATAAACCCAGTTTTTACAATATCCGCGCCCGTAACCTTATCGTTCTCCTGTACTTCGACGGGCATACTTTCACCCGTAATTGCCGCACGATCAATAAAGGCATGGCCTTCTACTACTTTACCGTCTACGGGAATGTATTCCCCTTGCTTTACAAGTAAAATATCCCCTGCAACCACGTCGGAAAAAGCAATTTTTTCTTGCGCGCCGTTGCGTTCTACCGTCACAGTATTCGGCATCAATTGAATCAACTTTTCAATCTCATCACCCGTTTTACGTTTGGATTTTTCTTCCAACCACTTGCCCAACGTTACCAACGTCAAAATCATTGCCGCCGACTCGTAAAACATATGGACGTGGCTAAGCTTATTCATATACACCAAAATCGTATAGACAAGACTGTATACAAAGGAAATCGCCGAGCCCATTGCCACCAGGGTATCCATATTCGGCACACCCTTGAACAACGCCTTCGTTCCGTTAGTGAAAAACTTAAAATCGATCACAATAACCGCAAGCGCCAACAACATTTGTAAAGTGATGCTGATTTTTTCATTCGGTTGCGGTAAATTGAGCATTCCACCCATGGAAAAATACATCAAGGGAAGCAAAAAAATCAAGGATAAGAAAAAGCGTTTTTTCAACCGCTGCGGTTGCGCTTTTTCTTTTTTTAAGGGATTGTCCTCAAAAGGCTTTATACCATAGCCAAGCCCCATAACTGCTTGCATAAGCGTAGATTGAGATACAAGTTGCTCGTCGTATTCCACCTGCATATGTTCGCCCATTAAGGATACTGCTACGCAAGAAACCCCTTCTATTTTTTGTACAGTTCGTTCAATCCCAGCAGAGCAAGCCGCGCAAGACATCCCGGAAACGGAAAACTTTTCTTTCATTGTGAACTCCTTTCCTATCAATATAGCATAATGTCGCTATTTTGTCAAGTAAACGATTGCTATATAAATATGTACGTAACGCAAAAAGACGGGTGCTTAAAAGCCACCCGCCTGACATTTTGTGTTAGACGAAATTAGTCCTGCTTTTCTTCTTTAGCTGCTACAACTTCTACGCCGTTGTAGTAACCGCAGCTCTTGCATACCTTATGTGCCTCTTTGAATTCGTGGCAATGAGGGCATTCTACAAGGGTAGCTGCCGTTGCTTTATAGTTTGCAAATCTTTTGTTCGTTCTGCTCTTAGATTGTTTGTTCTTGGGTACTGCCATATTAACACCTCTGTTTTAATTCTTTCAATTTTAATATCGGTTATCCGTTGTAGGAAATCGCTTCACAATCATCTCCGCAGGAAATGGAAAACGGCATACTCGCCATAATCGCATCCTCTACGGCCTTTTTCAAATCAACCACGCCGTTGGTATATCCGTAATCCTCATAATCCTTACGTGGTTCAAAATAAGCATCAAGCTCACCTTCCACATCTTGTTCGGCTGCTTTTAAGCATCTAGAACATTGTCCTTCCAACTTATAAGCCACCGTACCGCGGATTTCCAAGGAATCGTCCTCGTATAAATCGTATTCAAACGCGATTTTGACAGGACCTACGAATTTCACAAACGGAATTTCGATCAATGTTTCAGGCGCAGGATATTCAAATTCCATACTGCCCGAATATTTTTTTTGTGCGTTAAGTTTCCTAATATCTATTATCATCTTAAAACCGACTAAGCAATTATAGTATATTTCTTTGACTTTGTCAACTTTTTTTCAAGGGAATTTTCCGATTTTTTATAATAATTCTACCGTTTCTCTTGCGATTACTAGCTCTTCGTTGGTAGGAATGATTAAAACTTTTACTTTCGAATTTGCGCCCGAAATATCACGGATAGTACCATTGTTCTTTTCTAAGTTCTTTTCCTTGTCAATTTCCAAACCGAGATATTGCATATTTTGACAAATAGCTTCACGCACGCAAGGAGTATTTTCTCCAACCCCTGCCGTAAATACGATGCAATCTACACCGTTCATAGCCGCAGCATAAGCGCCTACGTATTTTTTGCATGTATACGAGAACATATCAAGCGCAAGCTTTGCGCGCGCGTTGCCATTGTCACGAGCAGCAGTCAAATCGCGGAAGTCGCTGGACACACCCGATACCCCTGTCATACCACATTTTTTATTAAGGTAGGTCAAAGTTTCAGAAATATCCCAGCCCTTTTTCTTTGCCAAGTATTCCGCTGCGGCATAATCCAAATCACCACTGCGCGTACCCATAGGCACACCCGCCAAAGGAGTAAAGCCCATGGAGGTATCCACACTCTTACCGCCGTCAACAGCCGTAATGGAAGAGCCGTTGCCCAAATGGCAAGTGATTACCTTCAATTCTTCAGGCTTTTTACCAAGATATTTTGCCGCTTCCTGCGAAACAAACTTATGACTGGTGCCATGGAAGCCGTAGCGACGAATTTTATACTGATCGTAATCGGTATAGTCAATCGCGTACATATACGCATAATCAGGCATTGTAAAATGGAAACTGGTATCAAATACAAACGCCATAGGTGTTTTGGGCATTGCCGCACGGCAAGCTTTTACACCGATCAACGCCGCAGGGTTATGCAAGGGCGCTAAATCGCAAAGCTCTTCCATTTGTGCAATCGTTTCATCCGTTACAAGAGTC
>JAZKZY010000003.1:0-12660 GCA_045612895.1 Candidatus Scatosoma sp.
GAGAACCAAAAACAGAAAACCGATGGAGATAAATAACCTAATACAAAAGCTACGCAAAATCAACCGAGGCGTGTCGTTCAATATCTGGCGTGTGCGCATTGGTGGTTTGGAGATGGCACTATTCTTTCTCTTCGCCATCGGCGAGAAATTCATCAGCAAGTTTGCCCGTATCTATACGCCTCTTGTATGTTGTATTGCGTTGGCAATGGCGATTTGCGCGCCTTTGTTAGAGGGGTGGCTTGTTGCCAAGACGTTTGGTTTCTACAATGTAGCGCGTTGGGTGAAATCTGCCTTGACCTTCCTTGTTATTTCCTGTCCTTGCGCGTTGGTGATCTCCGTGCCTCTTTCCTATTTTTCAGGGATAGGCGCATGCGCAAAGCGTGGTATTTTGGTGAAAGGCGCAACCTATTTGGATATTGTCGCGCAGGTAAAAACGCTTGCTATGGATAAAACGGGTACGTTGACGGAGGGGGATTTTACCATTTGCAACGTATATTCGGATCAAGAAGATTTGTTGCAACTCGTTGCGGCGGTAGAACGCGGCTCCGCACATCCGATTGCAAGGGCGTTTAAAAAGGTGAAAACGGACGTTGTTGCTGAAAATATTCAAGAGGTGGCTGGCTGTGGCTTGGTTGCCGAGGTGAATGGCAAAACGGTCTTGGTCGGCAATGAAAGGTTGCTGGAAAAGTATGGTGTGGAAGTGGTTGCGCGCGAGAGTATTTACACCCTAATCCACGTTGCGGAAGAGGGGAAATATATAGGCTCGGTTGAGGTTGGCGACCGCTTGCGTAAAGAGGCGAAAGAGAGTATTCTTGCGATGAAAAGCTTGGGTATATCCAACGTGGTAATGTTGACGGGGGATCGCCCTGAACGTGCTGAAAAAATTGCAAATGAGGTGGGCATGTTCGCGTTTAAGGCCGGATTGTTGCCTATGGATAAACTCTTTGCGGTTGAGGAAATGCAGGCAAAAGGCAGGGTTATGTACGTAGGTGACGGGATCAACGACGCTCCCGTAATGGCGCAGGCGGATTGCTCGGTGTCTATGGGAAAACTGGGCAGCGCGGCGGCTGTTGAGGTGTCGGATATGGTGCTGATTTCGGATGCGTTGACAGCGTTGCCTATGGCTGTAAAAATTGCGCGCCGTACCCGTAAAGTAGTGTTGCAAAATATCCTATTTTCCATTGTGATGAAGCTTGCGTTTATGGCGCTTGGAGTAGTGGGGGTTTTACCCTTATGGTTGGCGGTTTTTGCGGACGTTGGTGTTATGCTGTTGGCGGTATTAAATAGTTTCTGCGTTCGTCTTGCAGGAAAATAAAAACCTTCTTTCAAACGCTTTTCATTTTCTCAAAAATATGATATAATGGTATAGTAAAAGATAAAAGAGGTAGGCAGGTATGCAACGAAATGAAAAAATCCGCTTGGTTGTAGCAAGCGGTAATAAAAATAAATTGCGTGAAATTGCGGAGATTTTTACCGATTTTGAGGTATGCTCGCAAAAGCAAATGGGTTTTGACGAGGATGTAGAAGAAACGGGTACAACCTTTGCGGAAAACGCCTTGATTAAGGCTCGCGCGGCGTGTGCGGCGCTCGGCGAAATGGTGCTTGCGGACGACAGCGGTTTGTGTGTGGACGCATTAAACGGCGCGCCTGGGGTGTACAGCGCTCGTTATTGCGGGTATCATGGTGACGATGAGAAAAACCGTCAGACCCTCTTAAAAAATATGGAGGGTATTACCAACCGTAAGGCGCATTTCACCAGCGCGATTGCGCTTGTATATCCCGACGGACGAGAATTGCTCGCGGAAGGGCATACCTATGGTGAAATTTTACACGAAGAAACGGGTGACGGCGGCTTTGGGTACGATTGTTTGTTTTTCAATGATGATTTGCAAAAATCCTTCGGCGTAGCAACGGCGGAGGAAAAGAATAGGGTATCCCACCGTTTCCGCGCCTTGCAGGAATTATTAAAAAAATGGAAGGGGCAGGCGGAATGAAAAGGTTGATTATACTCTCCGACAGCCATGGCAACGCGAAAGGCGTGTCCGACTTGTTGCCCTTGATTGCCGAAAACGATTACGTGATACATCTTGGTGACGGGGGCGCGGATATGCGCGAGGCCCGTTCGCTGTATCCCGAAAAAGTGTATGCCTGCGGCGGAAATTGTGATTTCTTTTCTCCGTTGCCTGAGGACGGCGAGCTTGAGGTGGAGGGGGTAAAAATTTACTTTTGCCACGGTCACCGCTATGGGGTAAAGAGCCATTTGTATTCCCTTGCGGCAGAGGCGAAACGTCGCGGTTGTGACATTGCCTTGTATGGACATACTCATATTGCGCAAATCACGGAGGTGGACGGGGTGACCTTGATTAACCCTGGTACACTTCGTTATTCTATGGGAAAGGGCGGCAGTTATTGTTATCTTGTTATCAATAAAGATAAGGCAACACCCGTGATTGTTGGCGAACGATATATGTAAAATGAGCGTACCATGTACGAGTTGAAAAATAAAAAGCCCTGCGTTTGCAGGGCTTTTATCCTATTTAGGATTATTCGTAAATTTCCACGGTATAGGATGCCTTCGCCGTTTCATTAACGGGTACGTGAATCATATCCGCCTTGATTTCAAGGTTGTCGATGATGCCGTCGGTTGCAGGCAAAGCGCCCCAAGGTTCTAAGCAAACGAAAGGCGCGTCCGTATCACCGGGATGCCAAATACCAAGGTATTTGAAATCTTCAAAATTCATGGCTACGTAACGGCTTTCCTTGTCCGATTTCAGGCGAACGTAACGAGAGGTGTTACTCAAAATTACGGCGTCGTGGTTAAACAAATCGTGAATCAAAGGCAGTTTTGTACCGTCCTGTAAAGCGTAAGGGATTGCTTTTCCTGCCATAAAACGGTCGCTGTCGGACAACAACTGACGTTGTATGCTCGTTTTTTCACTAAATTCCACGTAATAATCTTCAAATTCGCCCTTGCCGAAAGGAATGTTAATACCAGGATGACCGCCAAAGGCGCAAATCAAGGTCTTGGTATCGGTGTTCTTTACCTCGTAACGAACGTTTAAGATATTGTCTTTCAATTCAAAGATAACGCGGAATTCAAAGTGGAAAGGATATTCCTGCAAGGTATCCACGTTGTCGGTGAGCAACATGACAAGACGGGTAGCCGAGCGTTCTTCCAAACGGAACACGTTGTAGCGCGCAACACCGTGCGAACGCGCGGTGTACAAAGTCCCTTGATAGGAATACACGTTTTTATACATTCTACCGATGAAGGGGAAAAGATTGTAGGCTCTGCCCGACCAGTATTTCGAGTCGCCCTGCCAAATATATTCGGTGTTGGTTTCCTTGGAATACATGGACTGCAACTGTGCGCCCGAGGTGTCTACGGAAACGCGGAATTTATCATTTTCAATGCTGTAAATCATAATCGCTCCTCATTTTGCCGTTCGGCTGATTTTACCTTATAATTGTATCATAAACGTTGGGTTTTGTAAAGGTTTTAGGAGGATTTTATGTGGAAAAATTGTAAAAGATGCGCATCGAGGATATTTTTTGCGAAAAATGTCTATTTTTTTTGTTCATTTAGATGACATTTGCCAAAAAATACTATATAATATATTTGTGGGAATGTGGCACTTTCATTGAAAATAATACAAGGAGAGAGCAAAAAAATGAAAGGATTGAGCATGAATATAGGCATATTGTTGGCGTCAGGCGCAATGGTACACGTTGTGAACGTCATTATGATGTTGGCGGCTTGCGGGGCGTTTTTGGTAGGCTTCAAATTCCTCAGCGACAATATGGAAAAGCTGGCTGGTAACAGCCTGAAAAAGCTGTTCAACAAAACGTCGGACAATAAAGCGGTGGGCGTTGGTATCGGTGCGGTTTCTACCGCTGTGGTACAAAGCTCCGGTGTAACCACCGTCATGGTTGTCGGTTTTGTAAATGCAGGGATCATGTCGTTGTATCAAGCGGCGACGGTAATCATGGGTGCAAATATCGGTACGACGATTACGGCACAGCTTGCCGCGCTCAGCTCGTTTGATATCGCGCCTGCATTTATATCCTTGTTGTTTATCGGCGTTATGATGGAAATGCTTTCCAAAAACGATAAGGTAAAATCCATCGGTCTTGCCCTTGCCGGCTTGGGGCTTGTATTCTTCGGGTTGGAAATTATGTCCGATTCGATGAGTAGTTATAAAGAATCGGAAGCGGTTATCAATTTGTTGACCTCGATGAAAAATCCCTTCCTGCTTCTTTTGTTCGGTATTGTATTTACGGCTTTGTTGCAATCGTCCAGCGCGGTGACGACCATTATCATTGCAATGGCAACGCAGGGCTTGCTCATCGGCGGTGGCGGCAACGCAGTTTTGTACATAATCTTAGGTTCGAACATCGGTTCGTGCGTGACGGCGTTGATTTCGTCCATCGGTACTTCGGTGAATGCGCGCCGCGCGAGTATTATGCACCTCTTATTCAACGTTACGGGTACGCTACTGTTTACGATTTTGTTGCTCGTTTGGTCGAAAGGGGTTGTTGGGTCGGATTTCTACGAGGTAACCTTTAGAACTTGGTTTGCAGGCGAGGGTGCGGAAGGTACGCAAATCGCTATGTTCCATACCTTCTTCAACGTGACTTGTACCTTGATTTTCTTGCCTTTCACGAAGTTGCTTGTAAAGCTTTCGGAGATCATTGTTCCCGAAAAGAAAGCAACGACGGACAAAGAGCCTTGGGAACTCGTATATATGGACAAGCGTTTCTTGACGACGCCTCCCGTTGCACTTGGTCAGTTGAAAAAGGAAACCTTCCGTATGGCGGATATGTCCATGGAAAGTTTGCAAATTGCTTTCCGCGCATTTATCGAGAGAGACGTGTATGCGCTTGACAAAGTGTTTGAAAACAACGAAAATATTGTAAAAATCAGCGAACAAATCAGTGAATATCTTGTAAGAGTTTCCGCAAGCGGTATTTCTTTGGCGGACGAAAAGAGAGTAAGCGCATTGCATAGCAATATCGGTGATATCGCGCGTATTGCAGAGCTTGCCGATAACTTGACAAAATACACGAAGAAAGAGGTAGCGGATAACCTTGTATTCTCGGAAGGTATCAACGAGCAGTTGACGGTAATGCATGAAAAATTACAGCAGCAGCATTTGTTGGTAAAACAAATCATTTTGGATAAGGATTACAGTGTAATGCCTCAATCGGATGCGTTGGAAGACGAAATTGATACGATGCGCCGCGATTTGGTTGCAGAACATATCAATCGTTTGAGCCAAGGCAAGTGCCGTCCTGAAAACAATACCATTTTCGTCAACCTCGTTTGCAATTTGGAACGTATCGGCGACCACTTGAACTTCATCGCGCACAGCAGAGATAACTAAATCTTGTATAAATGAAAAAGCAAGCCCAAAGGCTTGCTTTTTTTGTTGTTAAAAGGATTAAGATACAATGGTGATACGGATATCGCCCGTCGTACAGCGGATTTTACATTTGCCGCCGTTGGAAGAGGGCGGGGTGTTTTCTTCACCTGTGTCACTTTCAACCTCGAAGGCTTTAGGGGAAAGCAAACTGCCTTCCACGTCGCCCGTACTCGTTTCGACGTCAATTTCACCTGCGTCGCAATGGTCAAATTCAACGTCGCCCGTAGAGGTTTTTATCTGCATTTTTCCAGAGATAAAGACGTTTTCCATTTCAACGTCACCGGTACCGCTGTTGTGGGTGTAATTTTTAGAGGTAACGTGGCTTAATTCCGTTTTTCCCGTGCTTGCTTGGACGGTTAAATCGTTTGCAATGGCAACCTTATTCAGATCAATATCTCCCGTGGAAACGGTGAGGGAAATAGAGGAGGCGGTTACTTCTTCCAACGTAATATCCCCCGTACTGATGTTTACGGTAAGGTCGTTTATAACGGATGCGGAGCATTCCACGTCACACGTGCTGCCCGAAATATTCACGCTGTTAAAGAGGAAATTGTTGGGGATTTTGACGTCACCCGTAGTCGTTTCAATAGAAAGGTTGGCGTATTGTGTTTGGGGAAGATATACCGTAATGGTCGGCTCGTTATTTCCCGTAAGGGTAAGATAATCATACCATGCTCTTTCGTCCACCGATTGAATGGTTAAGGTGCCGTTTTCTACGGTGACGGCGGATTTTTGCTTGACGTCCTCGTGGCATACGATCTTGCTTTGCGCACTGTCGCTGGGACGGAAGGTAATATTCGTTGCTTTTGTGTTGATAGAGATATTTTGGAAGGTTTCTTCAATATCGTGGGTAGTCGTTTCCAAAGTAACGGTGCTGAATTTATTGAAATCCCAACCGACTGCGGCGGCGGTAACGGTAAAAGTGCTGCAACCGGTTACAATCAATCCAGCGGCGGCTAAAAGCCACTTTTTCGTAGAGTCACGCATTTAGTTTTCCTCCTTTTTCGTAAAACATTTTTTGAGAAGCAGGGCAATCTTTTTGGTTAAGACAGTCATGGCAACGGTGGTGTATTTACAAGCGTAGAACATAAGGATTGCCAAACCGCCGCAAATAAGCGCGCAGGAAAGCACGCCAAACCCTGCAGGGATTTTTCCTAAACCCATAAAGAGGAAACCGCCTAAAATACCGCCAACGCCTACGCCGACAAGGGCGGTAAAGGCTGCCCAAAGGGAAACAACTACTGCCCAAATGCTTGCATAAACGGCAATCACAACGGCAAACGCCGCCGCAATTAAGGAGATCCAAATAGGGGAACCGATGGCGAGCAGGGCGATTTCCCAACCGTTTAACTTGCGGTTGAGCTTGATGCGTTCCTTGATAATGGACGAGAGGGGGATTTCGGAAATGATTTGGTTGATAACCTCTTGTACGGAGCCGAGCGAGGCAACTGCCTCTTCTTCCGAAAGGCCGTCCTCCATGCGATCGGCAATCATTTCACCGTAAAAAGCAACCCGTTCTTCCACCTCGGCTTGCGGCAGACGGGATAAACCCTGTATTAACTTGATTAAAAATTCATTCTTCGTCATGTTTACTCCTTTGTCACGAATTGATAAATCGTCATGACTTCTTTCCATTCTTCCTTAAACTCTTGGATTCGCATTGCGCCTGCACGGGTGATGCGGTAATATTTGCGCAATCTTCCGTCGTGTTCCGCGGTGCGGACGGTCAGCATTTTTGCCGTTTCCAAACGTTTGAGAATGGTGTATAGTGTAGATTCGGACAGTTCCACGTAGGGTTTCAAATCTTTGATGATTTTATATCCGTACGATTCCTGATCCTTAATGGCGGTTAAGACGCAAACGTCTAATAGACCGCGCTTTAATTGAATGTCCATGGTGTACCTCACTTTGTGTAATACATCATATCACGAAGTATATGGTTTGTCAAGGGTTTTACGCGATTTTTTTGTGAAAAACGAGAAAAAATTTTATAAAAGCATGAAAAAAGAAGCAAGCGGATTTCGCTTGCTTCTTTTGGCGACCCAAAACGGGCTCGAACCGTCGACCTCCAGCGTGACAGGCTGGCGCTCTAACCAACTGAGCTATTGGGCCATATATAAATAATGTAATAAACGGGTTTTGGTGGGCCTTCACGGATTCGAACCGCGGACCAATCGGTTATGAGCCGACAGCTCTAACCAGGCTGAGCTAAAGGCCCGTCGTGAAGCGTGTCAACACACAACGCTTATATATCTTAAACGATTTCCGCTGAAAAGTCAAGTATTTTTTTGTAAAAAGTGAAAATTCTTTTGAAAATTTTTTCAACAAAATCAATGGTATTTCGAGAAAATCAGTCAAAATAATTCTTCCGCTGGTATGTACAATAGATAGGCGAAAGGAGGGAAGTATGCAAATTCAAAGCAATTATAACAATAAAGTTTTGTATATGCGCCTAAGCGGTGAAATGGACGAGCATAACGCCGCTATGGCAAGGCGCGCGGCGGATCGGCTCGTGGAGGATTATGCGGCTAGCGAACGGGCGGTGATTGACCTTGGAGGGGTGTCCTTTATGGACTCTACGGGGATAGGATTTTTGATAGGTAGATATAAGAAATTTCACCGATACGGCATACCCGTGTACGTAACGAATCCGTCTATGAGTACGGATAAAATTCTACAAATGAGCGGCGTTTATACGTTGATACCTAAAATTTAACGGGGGGTGGATTATGGAAAATTATATGAAGTTAGAGATTGCGGCGTTGGGAGAAAACGAGGGCTTTGCAAGGAATGCGGTGGCGGCGTTTGCGCTGTGCTTAAACCCCTCTTTAGGGGAATTGTCCGACATCAAAACGGTGGTGTCCGAGGCGGTAACCAACAGTATCGTACACGCTTACGGCGGAGATAACGCGCGGGAAAGGATTTGGATCGAGTGCCGTGTGTCGGAGGGCGTTTTACATATCAATATTACGGACAGCGGTTGCGGTATTGAGGACGTGGAAATGGCGGTGCAGCCCTTTTTTACCACTTTGCAAAACGAAGAACGGACGGGTATGGGCTTTACGGTGATGCAAACCTTTATGGACGGTTTTTCTTTGACGAGTGATAGGGGAAAGGGTACGACGGTTTCTATGTTCCGCGCTATCGGTGGCGAAATCACGCCGCAAGCCGCAAAGGAAAGGTTGGATGCTTGACGATTTATCGACGATTGAATATATTCGCCGCGCAAAAAACGGGGACAACGGAGCAAAGGAGGCGCTGGTAGAACATAACGTTTCTCTTGTGAAATGTATTGTGAAACGTTACCTTGGCAAAGGGGTAGATTATGATGATTTGTTCCAAATTGCGTGTATGGGCTTTTTGAAAGCAATCATGGGCTTTGACGAGGAGTTTGGGGTGAAATTTTCCACCTACGCCGTACCTATGATTGCCGGGGAGATCAAACGTTTCATGCGTGACGACGGCTCGGTGAAGGTGTCGAGAACGATGAAACAAACGGCGAAAGAAATCAATCTTTTTATTGAAGAATATACCCTAAACAACGGAAAGCAGCCACCCATGTCCGCGATTGCGGAAAAATTTGGCATGGAAGAGGCGGAGGCGGTGTTCGTAATGGGCTCGTCAAAAATGCCCCTTTCCTTGTATGGCGGAACGGATTATAAGGACGGTAAGGAACGGGATTTGATTGAAACGTTGACCAAGGGGGACGAGCAGGAGGACTGGTTGGATCGAATGCTCCTTCGCGGTGCGATTAACAACCTTCCCGAACGGGAACGGCGTATCATTGTGTTGCGGTATTTTCGTGATATGACGCAGAGTGAGGTGGCGAAACATATCGGGGTTAGTCAGGTGCAGGTGTCTCGGATTGAAAGCCGTATTATCAAAGAATTTCGTGAAAAATTGAGTGGATAACGCGCATGAAGACAAAATATTTTGTCTTGGCGCGTTTTTTCTTTGCAAATGCTTTGCAAAAGTGGAAAAAATTTGTTATAATAGGGGTATGGAACGTAAACAAACGAGCAAAAACGGAGTATTAACTTCCCTCATCGGCGCGCCAACCCCTGCGAAGGCATCGGGGTTGACCTATTCGCTTGCGGCAACTCTTTCGATTGTCGTGGCTTTTTTGTTTATGATTGTGATAGGTATGCTTGGTTTGACGGAGGAGGGGTACGACGAAACGGACTGGTATTTGTATTGCGCTTACCTCTTAACGCCGCTTACCTTTGGCTTGGTTGCGTGGCTTGTTTTACGTTGGTCAGGTCAATCGGTAGGCGCGGAAATCCGTGCGCGGGCTTGTCCTGCAAGGTATTTCGTGATTGCCATTCTATTACAATGCGGTTTGCTGTGCTTGTCGCAGTTAAATACCTGGTTTTTAGATTGGCTCGCAAAATTTGGCTATGTGGACACGCCCATTCAAATCCCTTCGTTGGACGGGTTTGGGATTGTCGGTGTCATCATCACAGTTGCCCTCCTGCCTGCTATTTTTGAAGAGGTCATTTTCCGCGGTTTGCTGTTAAAAGGAATGAAATCCTTTGGGACGGTAGGCGCAGTTTTATTAAACGGCGCGTTGTTTGCGCTCTATCACCAAAATCCTGCGCAGACGATGTATCAATTTTGCTGTGGGTGTGCTTTTGCTTTTGTGGACATCCGCGCAGGCAGTATTTTACCGACCATTCTTTCCCATTTTATCAACAACGCCCTCATCATTGTTTTGCTGAAATTTAACGCCGCCGACATCCAAGGTACGGCTTTGGTGGTGGTATTGATTGTGTCAATTTTGTGCTTAATCGCATCCCTGGTATGGCTGTTGTTCTTTGATAAGGCTGAAAAAGGCAATGGCGAGAAAGGGGATAAGATAGAGATAAAACATTTCTTCACCTATGCATCGGTGGGGATTGCGATGTATGTGCTTACTTGGATAAGCGTGCTGTTGACGGGGCTTTGATATGCAAAAAATTTACTTTGTAGTCGTTGGAAAAATTAAAGAAAGCTTTTATCGTGAGGCGGTTGCGGAATACGTGAAACGTATGTCGCGTTTTGCTAAGGTAGAGGTAAAAGAGCTTGCCGAGGGCGCAAACCCCGAGGCGGAGGCGGATGAAATTTTACGCGCTTGCAAGGGGTATATCATCGCTTTGGCGGTAGAGGGTGAAAAGCAGTCGAGTGAACAGCTCGCCAAACGGCTTGCAAAATTGACGGACGAGGGGAAAGACGTTACCTTTGTCATCGGCTCGTCCTGCGGTTTGTCCGATCGGGTGAAAAAGGCGGCTGATTATCGCTTGTCCTTTTCGGATATGACCTTCCCTCATCAGTTGATGCGTGTCATCCTTGCGGAACAGGTTTACCGCGCGTTTATGATTAACGCCGGCGCTACGTATCACAAATAAAAGGACGTTTGCATAGGATATCCTATGGATATCTATGAATGGATAACAAGCTTTTACGAACGGGTAAAAACGGAAAAGACGGAGATAGGCAAAACGCTGTTTGGACGTACCATGTACGCGGTAAAGGTGGGCGAGGGCGCGCCTGTTGGGTTGGTACAATGCGCCATGCACGGTAGAGAATTTGTCACCGCGCGCCTTGCGATTGAACAATATCGCATAGGGGTAAGCAGGGGTAGTTGCTGGTTTGTTCCCCTTGTCAATCCCGACGGTGCGCTTTTATCAGAGTTGGGTATTTTGACTGCGCCGACTTGGATTCGCGGTTACTTGACAGACCTCAACGGCGGCGAAGACTTTTCTCTTTGGAAAGCCAACGGTCGAGGAGTGGACTTGAATGTCAACTTTGACGCAAAATGGGGTACGGGAATCAAAAATATCCGTAAACCGAGCGCGGAAAACTATATCGGTGAATATCCCTTTTCAGAGCTTGAAACAAGGGCGTTGAAAACTTTTACCGAAAAAATCAAACCCGATTATACGATTAGCTATCATACGAAAGGTGAGGAGATTTACTGGTATTTTGATCAATCATCGCGTACCTGCCTGCGTGATTTACGCTTGGCAAAGGTGATTTCAACCGTGACGGGCTATCCTTTGGCGACGGCAAAAGGGAGCGCAGGCGGTTATAAGGACTGGTGTATTGCAAGACTGGGTATCCCTGCTTTTACGGTGGAGGTAGGGCAAGATTGTCTTTCTCATCCGCTTGGGAAAACGGCTTTACCGGATATTATTGAAAAAAATGGACGGACGGTGTTTGCGCTGTCCAAGGAAATAGAAATATGAAACGTTTAACGAGAGAAGAAAAATTTATGCGCGCGGCAATCAAGGCGGCGAAACGCGGTTTGAGTGAAGGGGAGGTCCCTATCGGCGCGGTGGTCGTTTACGAGGATAAAGTGGTATCCCATGGTTACAACCGCCGTGCAAAATTGCAACTTGCCTCGGCGCATGCGGAGATGATGGCGATTGACAAGGCTTGCAAAAAATTTGGTTCCTGGCGTTTGCCCGAGGGGTGCGAATTGTACGTGACGTTAGAGCCCTGCCCGATGTGTATGGGCGCGAGTTTGAATGCTCGCGTGGACAAGCTGTATTTTGGCGCGTATGAACAAAAGGGTAGATCGCTCACCAACGAGTTGGCGGATGCAAACCTGCTCAATCATAAAATTGAAGTAGTCGGTGGTGTTTTAGAGGAAGAATGCGCGGCGGTTTTAAGCGGTTTTTTCATTGCTATGCGCCAAAAGCAAAAGGAAGAGAAAGAACGCAAGAAAGCGGAAGCGGAAATTTTAGAAAAAAAAGATGAATAAATCCGCGGTCATTCGCTTGACTTTCACGTATGTGATAAGGTATTATAAATAAGGTAAGGATAATTTAAGGGAAATGGGCGGTTTGGCCCGTGATGAGTGAAAAGACGAACGATAAATCCGTTGCGCCTATCGGTGGGAAAATCATAGGACGAGCGGACAAAAATAAAAGGATGGTTACGCATGATAACTCACGGCAATGAAATTAAGTTGTTTTCCGGTAACTCCAACGTAGAACTTGCAAAGGCGATTGCGAAAAAGCTCAATACCGAGCTTGGCGAAATCGAGGTAACCAAGTTCTCTGACGGCGAGATTAACGTACATATCGCTGAAACTGTACGTGGTAGAGATTTGTTTATCATTCAATCTACCTGCGCTCCCGTTAACGATAACCTTATGGAACTGTTGATTATGATCGACGCGGCGAAGCGTGCTTCGGCTGGTCGTATCACGGCGGTGATTCCTTATTTCGGTTATGCAAGACAAGATAGAAAGGCG
>JAZKZY010000004.1:0-4267 GCA_045612895.1 Candidatus Scatosoma sp.
AGCACCCCTTGTCGGTAAAGCGCTCGACGACGCGGCGGCAACGCTTGGTATCGACTTTTTAGGCGGTTATTCCGCGCTCGTGCATAAGTCCTTGGCGGACTATGAACGAGTGTTCATTCGAACAATTCCCGAAGTCTTGGCGACGACGAAACGCCTTTGCGCGTCCGTCAACGTTGGCTCGACAAAATCGGGTATCAATATGGAAGCGGTGCGTATGCTCGGCGAAGTGTTCAAACGCGCGGCGGAATTGACCAAAGACCAAGACGGTATCGGCGCGGCAAAGCTTGTTGCATTCTGTAACGCAGTAGAGGATAACCCCTTCATGGCAGGTGCGTTCCACGGCGTAGGGGAGGCGGATACGGTCATCAACGTGGGTGTTTCCGGCCCTGGCGTAGTAAAACATGCCCTTGAACAAATCCCGAATGCGGATTTGACGGAGGCGGCGGAAATGATTAAACGCACAGCGTTTAAGATTACGCGCGCAGGTCAGTTGGTGGCAAAGGAAGCGGCAAAACGTTTGAATGCGCAATTCGGCATTGTGGATTTGTCCCTCGCTCCCACCCCTGCAATCGGGGATTCGGTTGCGCAAATTTTGGAAGAGCTCGGCATTGAAACGGTAGGCGGCCACGGTACAACGGCGGCGCTTGCGATGTTGAACGATGCCGTTAAGAAAGGGGGCGTAATGGCGTCCTCGCGCGTTGGCGGTTTGTCGGGCGCATTCATTCCCGTATCGGAAGACATCGGGATGATTCGTGCGGCGGAAGCAGGCAAAATCACCTTGGATAAGTTAGAGGCGATGACCTGTGTATGCAGTGTGGGTTTGGACATGATTGCTATCCCTGGCGATACGCCTACGACGACGATTGCGGCGATGATTGCGGACGAAGCGGCGATCGGTATGATTAACAACAAGACGACGGCGGTGCGTATTATCCCTGCGATCGGCAAGAAAGTGGGCGACCAAGTCAACTTTGGCGGTTTGTTAGGCCGTGCGCCTATCATGCCCGTACATAATTGCGACTCCTCTCGCTTGATTATGAGAGGGGGCAACATTCCTGCGCCCATCCACAGCTTTAAGAATTAATGTAAACGCATATATGCGTCGCATTTCTTCGTTGCACTTGCGTTTTGTTTTGGTCACGTACCTCTTTGTACGCTCCCTGCAACAAATCCGCGCGCTCCTTGAACTGCTTGCATCTCTGCGTTTACGGCTTCGTACTGAATCGTGGTGACATGCGAAGTATGCTTAAGAAACGAGAGAAAGCACACCTTACAAGGTCAAGCGGAACGCTTGCTCGCATCTCTGCGTTTACGAGGAGGCTTCGTACTGTATCGAAGTGATATGTGGGGGAACATTAAATTTAACAATAAATCAAGGATATAAATATGGAAAGAAAAGACATTGCACAACAATTAAAATGGCAGACCACCGACATTTTCCCTACCGATGAGGCATGGGAAAAGGAATTTAAGGCGGTGGAAACGGAATACGCAAACTACGATTTCAGCGTGTTCAAGGGCAAACTTGGCGATAAGACAACTCTTTTGAACTGCTTCCGTTTAATCGACACGATTTCTCGTAGAATTGAAAAGCTCTACATTTATGCCCACCTTCGTCACGATGAAGATATGCGCGTATCTCAATATACTTCCGCGCACGCGCAGGTAGGGGCGATGATTTCCAAAATCTTCGCGGAATTTTCCTTTGTGGAACCCGAATTGACCTCGCTGGACGACAGCGTTTTGCAGGGCTTTATTGCCGACCCTGACTTTGCGGAATACGACTACAAGCTCCGCAAAATCGCAGGCGCGAAATCGCACGTATTGAGTGAAGCGGAAGAAAAACTCCTCACCCTCGGCGGTGACGTTATGCGCGATTTCCAAGGCGTATTCTCCATGCTCAACAACGCAAACCTCAACCTGCCCAAGGCAACCTTAAACGGTCAAGAGGTGCAAATGAGCCACGGTCTTTACGGCGTTGCGCTCCACGATTTGGACGGCGCGGTGCGTAAAGAATGGTTTGAAAAGTACTACGATGCGTTCATCAAATTGATTGATGCGATCTCTCAAACCTATTACAGCAACGTAAAGAAAAACGTATTCTACAAGACGGTACGCAACTACGAAAGCTGTATGGCGATGGCAATGGACGGTGAAGACGTTCAGCCTATCGTGTACGAAAACCTCATTCAAGCCGTACATGGTGCCCTCCCTATCTTGCACGAATACATTTCCTTGCGTAAGGAAGTAACGGGGCTTGCGGAACAACACATGTATGACGTCTACGTTCCCTTGGTGGAAAATGCGGAAATCAAATTGCCTTTCGATGAGGCGTACAATTTGGTAATTGAAGGTCTTGCTCCTTTGGGCGAAGGTTATCAGGCGCTCTTGAAAAAGGGTAAGGACGAAGGTTGGATTGACGTATGTGAAAGCGAAGGCAAGCGCAGCGGAGCTTACTCCTCGGGCGTTTACGATACTCACCCTTACGTATTGCTCAACTACCAAGAAAGCACCAACGACATCTTCACGGTTGCGCATGAAATGGGTCACGCTTTGCACAGCTACAAATCCAACGAAACGCAACCCTATGCGAAGGCGGATTACACCATTTTCCTTGCGGAAATCGCAAGTACGGTAAACGAAGTGCTCCTCTTAAAGCATCTCTATAAAAAGACGGAAGATAAAAACCTTAAGAAATATTTGTTGAACTACTACATGGATATGATCCGCGGAACGTTGTTCCGTCAGTCGCAGTTTGCGGAATTTGAACAAATTGCGCATGCGAAAGCGGAGGCAGGCGAGCCCTTGACCAAAGAGGTGCTTTGCGACGTATATTACAAGCTCAACAAACAATACTACGGCGACGGCATCATTCACGATGCGCAAATCGCGTACGAATGGGCGCGTATTCCTCATTTCTACAACGCATTCTACGTGTACAAATATGCGACGGGTATCACCTCCGCAATCTCGATTGTAAAGCGTATTTTGACGGAAGGCCAGCCCGCTGTGGACGATTATTTCAAATTCCTTTCCTCGGGCGGTTGCACCGATCCCGTAACCATTTTGAAGGGGGCAGGTATCGATTTAACCACCAACGCGCCTTTCGAAGCGGCAATGGAAGAGTTCAAAAATACCTTGGAAGAATTCAAATCTCTTCTCTAATTCTCACAAAATAAAAGGGGCAGGTACGCGTTGAATGCGTACTTGCCCGAAAAAAGGATAAAATTATGGCAAACGAAATCAATACCATGCCCTATAACCGCGATGCGGAAATGGCGCTTCTTGGCTGTCTTTTGATTGACACCGACATCGCTGGGGAACTCGTAGACAAGCTGACGGAAGACGATTTCTATCAGGAATCGCACAAATACATCTTGCGCGCAATGCACAGGGTGTTCAACAGCCGTAAGCCCATCGACCTCGTAACCGTTGCGGACGAGTTGGAGGGGGAAAATACGTTGGAAAAGGCTGGCGGTATCGCGTACTTGACCGAGCTGACCCAAATCACGCCCTCCGCGGCAAACTACAAATCCTACTACGAAATCATTTCCCGTGATAGTATCAATCGTAAACTTATTCGTGCATCGAGAAAAATCATTGAAACCTCAATGAAAGGCACGGACGAGTTGACTTCGCTCGCGTTCGCGGAAAAGAGTATTTACGATATTTCCCAGCAGTCGGAACGTTCGGAGCTTCTCCGTATGGACGAGGGGGATATCATCGGGGAGGTTTTGCATAAATTTGAGCAGTTGCAGGCAAATCCCGATTCCTTCCACGGTGTACCGACGGGGTACAAACGTTTAGACAAGATGACGCACGGCTTGAAGGCAGGTGCGCTGATTGTCATTGCTGCCCGTCCTGGTATGGGTAAGACTTCGCTTGCAATGAACCTTGTAGAAAACGCATCCTTGCGCGCAGGAAAGACTTGCGCTGTATTCTCCCTCGAAATGCCCCGTACGGAAATCGTAGAAAGATTGATTTGCGCTTACGCAAACGTAAGCATGCAAAAGGCGCAGGACGGTAATTTGGGCGCGAAAGAATGGAAAAAGTTGATGCTTGCAGGCGACCAGCTCAAGAAAGCAAAAATTCACATCGACGACTCGCCGAGAATTACCCCCGGTGAAATCTTGTCGAAGTGCCGTCGTTTAAAGACGTCGGCGGATGGGCTTGACCTGATCATGATCGACTATATCCAGCTTATGTCGGGCGGTGATTCCGCCATGGCTGGCAGTGAAAACAGACAACAAGAAATCGCGTCGATTAC
>JAZKZY010000005.1:0-2247 GCA_045612895.1 Candidatus Scatosoma sp.
ACCCAACATCATTTGGACGGCAGATACCTATCACAGCCAATGGGATCAGTATTTCACGGACTTGAGACCTTATTACGAAGCATCTCCTGAAACGGATTACAGCTTGTATTACGAAACCATGTTGGATACGGCATCCACCAACGGTACGTTCAAGCCCACCAAAAACTACACCAACCCTACGGGTAACTTTAACCGTGAAAAGGATGCAAACTCCGACGGTAAAGAAGATTACAAAAACCATTCGGAATACGGTTTGTATTACGCTCCTCGTGACTACAACAAACCCGCAATCCTTTGCAATACCCACCTCTTTGCAGAACTTGACGAAGTATATGAAAGAGTATATAAGGGCAAAGAAGGGATTACCGAAATGCCTGTAGAATATAAATCGGCAACGGCACGTTTGAACGAAATCGTGGATGGCGCTGATTGGGATGAATTGAACGATTTGTCCACGTTCACCAAATTTATCGCAGATAAAATCGCTTACATTGTTACCAACGCTTCGTCCGTTACGGGTGATAGACAGCTTGGTCGTGTTTGGGGACAGAGAGTTGCCTTGAACCTCTTCCTTGAATGGGAACCTACCTATACGACGATTTTGAACGCAATGGGCGCAGAGCTTATGACGGTAAATAATGGTCAAGTTTCCTTGAATCTTTCCAATTATGAAACGCAGTTGGAAGCAATGCACAAAGCATTGTTTCCCGATGATGCAAGCAAGGCATACATGATGACCACCAACGGTGGCGTTCAATTCTCCAGCGGTAACTTGTTGATGTCCGTATGTTCCAGACCTGTTGTATTGGGTTACAGCAACACCTTCAAGGGTTCGTATGGCGATACCTATTTGGAAACCATTCAATTCCCCGTAGAAGAAATCGCGGCAGGTAACTCTGGTTATGCAATCTCTAATATTTGGGATGGCAAAGGTATGACGGTAAACGGCGTTTATAAGAGCTACAATGATTTGAGCTGGGATTTCATCAAGTTCATCATCACCGAAGAAGGTCAAGAAGAAGCTGGTAAGACGGGTCTTAATATCCCTGTATTGAAGAGCCTTTATGACGACGGCGAATGGAGAAAGGTAGAAGCGCTTGGTTCTATGGACCACGATGCTTGGGTTGCAGGTGGCGAACTTCAACAGAAGACCTACAACATCTTCAAGCCCGAAAAGAGAATGATCATGAGAAATACGATGTACACCTTCTTTGCAAACTTCCAGATGGAAACCTACAACGAAGGTTCGTTGGCTGCATTGCTTGAAAAGACACAAAAGAATTTTAACAACCAAAACCCTAACAGTCATCTTTTGGGTAAATAATTAGGTTTTTTATGGCAAAAGTAAATTCATACAAAATAAAAAGGACCCGTTCCTTTTGGAAACAGCTGTGGTATGACCACGCAGGGATATTGTACATGATACCGGTTATTATCGGTATCGTGGGCTTTACCATTGTACCCATGTTGACCTCGCTGAATTACGCCTTCCATGATTATAATCCCTATGCGCGTGATCCTTCCGAACAGCTTTTGAACTTCGGCTTTCAAAACTTTGAAAAGATTTTCACGAAAGGGGAAAACGGGGGTACGTTCGAATCGGTTATGTATGCCTTGTACGTAACCTTCCGTTATTCGATTTTGAATATTTTGATCGGTATCGTTGGGTCGTACATGTTGGCGTTGTTCCTCAATCAAAACACGAAAGGTGTTAAGGTTTTCCGCGTGGTATATTACCTGCCAGTATTGATTCCTGGTGTAGCAGGCACCTTGCTTTGGAAGGATATTACGGCGGTAAAGGGCGGTTATTTGAATATGATTTTCGAATGGGCAGGGCTGAATCCGTACACCTTCTATGAGGCAAAAGAAACGGTACTTCCTACGCTGTTGTTTATCAGCTTATTCTCGTTGGGCGGCAGTACCATTATGTGGTTGGCGCAGATGAAAAACGTCCCGACGGAAATGTACGAATCGGCAGATTTGGACGGCGCAAACTACTTCCAAAAACTGTTTTTCATCACCATTCCCATGACGACGTCGATGTTGTTCTATATGTTCATTATGTCCACGATTGGTGGTTTGCAGGCGTTTGGTAACGTATATCCTTTGATTGACGTTGCAGGGAAAGAAGTAGAATTTATCGTTGTACAAATATATATGAGCGCGTACGTAAGCGGCGACTTGAGTTATGCTTGCGCACTTTCGTGGTTCTTATTTGTCATCATCGGTATTTTGACCGCATTCGTA
>JAZKZY010000006.1:0-9632 GCA_045612895.1 Candidatus Scatosoma sp.
GGTATGCGCAATGGCGTTAACTTTGTTTGCTGTTAATAAAATGACTACGATTGTGAATGCAGAAGAAAACGGGCAAGTTGTTTACGTTTCTACTAACGGCGTTGATTCGAATATCGGCACTATCAGCGCTCCCTTCCAAACTCTCGAAAAGGCTTTGGATGAAGTTGTCGACGGGGGCATAATAGTTCTTCAAGATACGGTAACGATAGATACTTGGGAAAAACATAATAAAGAGGTATCTATTACAGGTGGTACTTTGCAAATGACTTGGTCAAACGATATCGTTATTAATGATAGCGTAAACTTTTACAATATCAATTTGCTTGTAAATGGTGCAACAAACGTGTATGCAAACGGGAATAGCGTAACCATTGGCGAAAACGTTGTATGGACGGGTTCTCCTACGATAGAATTACATGGCGGCGGTATGGCTGGGACGACGGTTGCCTCGACGGATTTGACCGTGCTTTCTGGTACGTACAAGAGTATTTTTGGCGGGAGTAAGAGCGGTACGGTGTTAGGCGATACGAATCTTTTTGTAGGTGGAACGGTGAATTCTGACGTGGATGAAACTGACCACGCAATCGACTGTTTCGTGTTTGGCGGCGGCAACGGAGATACTATTAAGGGAAGCACAAACGTAACGTTTGGTAACAACGCAAAAGTTGTTTATTTGTTTGGCGGCTCTAATAATGCGGGTGCGAAAATCACGGGAAGTTCAAATCTTACCATAACGGGCGGCAAAGGCATGAGCGCATATGGGGGCAATCGTAACGTTGATAGTGGCATAGGCTCAAATTTTACGATGACAGGCGGTACGTTTGAACAAGTTTTTGGCGCAAATGAAAGAGCTGCGATGACGGGCGATGTTGATATGCGCTTGCTGGGCGGGGAGATTACTCGTCGTGTGTATGGTGGTTGTTATAACGATTATGGATGGAGCGGTTGGAGTAGTAACTATTGTGTAAGCGGGTTAGTTAATCTGGAACTTGGAAGAAATGTTAATATTTCTTTTTCGTCAAGCGAAATGGATAAAGGAATTTATGCTCGTTCGCGTTATGATGAAGATGTTGAAAATGCGCAGTTGGTGTTTACCAGTGAGTTTGCCTATAATTCTTATAAAAATAAGTTGGGTGGCGATTACAGTGGATCTTTTTTTAATATTTCTGCTGCTGATGAAGATAAACTGCATTATTACGAATATACAAGAAATGAAAACCTAATCACACAAACTTGTGTGTATCACGACACGCATTCGGCGACGGCGACATTATCCCTCGAAGAGAATTTGGTGGAAGTATATAACGGCGTAGCGTTAGAACCTGCCTCTTTGGAGTATAGCGGAAATTGGGAATACGATCAACCTGAAATTGTATATCAAAATAATGAGAAAGGCGGCGTGGCGACGTGTTCTGTATCTATTGGCGATCAAACGATAGAGGATACGTTCACTATCATAGAAGCGCCTACCATTTTAGGCGGGAGCGTAAGACTTTCTACGCCTGCGGGACTTCGTTTTCAATCGAAGGTGTCGGACGGAATGGTGGAAATGGGCGCAACATTTGGTACGTTGATTATTCCGCGTGCCGTTTTAGGCGAAGGAGAATTGACGGTGGAAACAGCAATGGTTGAGAATATTGAACAAACACAGTGGGCAACGGATATCGTAAAAGAAAATAATCCTGCTGCTTACGAAGAAGGTTATGAATATTTCAACGCTGTTTTGACGGATATTCCAGCTGAACATTATGGGACAGAGATTGTAGCGCGTAGCTATGTTTATTTCGACGGTGTGTATTATTATTCTGAAGAAGTTGAACGCTCCATTGCGCAGGTCGCAGCGTTTGCAATTCAGGATGGCTACACAAATGAAGTATTATATACTTATGTCGATACAGCTCTTGTAGATGAAGTAAAAACTTTGGAACGACAGGTTATTCTTGGGGAAAACAGTGTTTACCAGCTTACGTTGTCGGGTGTGAAAAACTATGTTGCTGTTTGGAGCGTGAATGACGATAGCGTATTAACGATTGATAAAAATGGTAAAATCACCGCAAGACAACCAGGAGTTGCGTGCGTAACGGCGCAAATAGGGACAACCGTTTTATATTGCGAAGTCATTATTCGAGAGGATATTGAAGATAATACCAATGAGCTTCCATTAATTCCTTACGATTAAGGAGAGGAGAAAAATATGCAAATGACGTTTAGATGGTACGGTGAGGGAAACGACCGTATCAAATTATCGGACATCAAGCAAATCCCTGGTGTAAAGGGTATCGTGTGGGCTTTACACGATAAAATGCCAGGCGAAATTTGGGAAGAGAATGAAATCGCAGAAGTTAAAAGACAATGCAACGAATACGGCTTTAATATCGACGTTGTAGAATCGGTAAATGTGCATGACGATATTAAAATCGGTTTGCCTACGCGCGATAAATATATAGAAAATTATAAGCAAACCATTCGCAACCTTTCCAAATACGGCGTAAAGGTAATTTGTTATAACTTTATGCCCATTTTCGACTGGACAAGAAGCAATCTTTTCCATGAAGTTGGCGACGGCTCGACGGCGCTGTTTTATGAAAAGAACATGATTCAAGACGATTATAACGCGATGGCGAAGTATATCTTGGATTTCACGGAAAAGTACAATATGACGTTCCCAGGTTGGGAACCCGAACGTATGGCAAAGCTTGACGAATTGTTCAAAGCTTATGCGCCCGTAACCAAAGAAAAGCTTTGGGAAAATCTCAAATATTTCTTAGAAGCGATTATGCCCACTTGTAGAGAATGCGATATCAAAATGGCAATCCACATGGACGATCCGCCTTGGGATATTTTTGGCTTACCCAGACTTTTGGTGGACGAGCCGAGTATTGACCGTTTCTTGAAAATGGTGGACGATGAATACAACTGTCTTACTCTTTGTTCGGGTTCGCTGAATGCCAATCCCGATAATAACGTAGCGGAAATCGTAAGAAAGCATTGTGATCGTATTGCATTTGCGCATATTCGCAACGTAAAGCATTTTGAAAACGGTGATTTCAGCGAAGCGAGTCATAGGGATTGCGACGGGGATACGGGTATCCTTGAAATCTTGAAAGCATACCACGATTGTGGGTTCAAAGGTTACGTTCGTCCCGACCATGGTAGGCACCTTTGGGATGAAGGTCCCGGAAAAGTGCGCCCTGGGTATGGGCTTTATGATCGCGCATTAGGCATAATGTATATGCTTGGCGTATGGGATATGTTGGATAGATTAAAAGCGGAGAAAAAGTAATATGAAACTTGAAAATAAAGTAATTGCCATTACGGGCGCAGGCGGTATTATTTGCAGTGAATTTGCAAAGGCACTCGCAAAAGAAGGGGCAAAGGTGGCTCTTCTTGATATCAACTACGATGCAGCGAAACAGTTTGCCGACGAAATCGGCGAAAACGCCATAGCAATCCGTTGCAACTGCTTGGATAAAGAAAGCATTATCCAAGCGAAAAAGGAAATCAACGAGAGCTTTGGAAGCGTAAATTTTCTTATCAACGGCGCAGGCGGCAACAACCCCAGAGCAAGCACGGATAACGAAACGATGACACCTGATTTAGATGGGGTAAAAGACTTCTTTGCTCTCGAAGAAAGCGGATTGAAATTCGTATTTGACCTCAATATCACAAGTGCCTTTTTGGTGACGCAGGTATTTGCGCAGGATATGGTGAAAACGGGCGGGAATATTATCAATATTTCGTCTATGAACGCGTATAGACCTTTGACGAAAATCCCTGCATACAGCGCTGCAAAGGCTGGCATTTCCAACTTTACGCAATGGCTTGCGGTGCATTTTGCACCCTGTAATATTCGTTGTAATGCGATTGCACCTGGTTTCTTTGTAACCAACCAAAATAGAAGCCTTTTATTCAACGAAGACGGCACGCCTACGGCGAGAACTGGTAAAATCCTTGCGGCAACCCCCATGAAGAAATTTGGCGAAATTTCCGATCTTATCGGTACTTTGATGTGGCTCGCGGATGACAATGCAAGCGGTTTCGTTACGGGTACGATTATTCCTGTTGACGGTGGCTTCTCAGCGTATAGCGGGGTTTGATTAATCTTTCATAATAACAAAAGCAATACACTTGTTGATAAGGAGAAAAATAAAATTGCGGTGGAAGAAAGACCGCGTGGAGCTGCTCGTGCAAAGCAGTAATCATTGGCTGATGGGAATGCAACGAAGTGAATAAAAGAAACACCTATGGAGTAATGTTGTATAAATATGGATGAAGGGAAATGGCTGTATTGTCCTAAGTGCAATAAAAAGACAAGAGTAAAAGTATATGAACAGACAAAAATGGAAAATTTCCCTTTGTTTTGTCCGTGGTGTAAAACAGAAACTGTTGTTAATGTTAAAAATTATACGCTTGTAGTTGTTTTTAATAACCAAAAAGAACAAACATAAAGGCTAAAAATTATTATAGAATCGTGCTATATATAGCCGTTCATCAAGGACATGGTATAGGGATTTGCAATAAAAAGCATCTGCGAAGCGAGAGCTTTGCAGATGCTTTTTGCTTAGGATTGAGAATAGTATTTTTGCAGTAGGCGTAGATGGACGTCGGATTTGCGGATAATATGGTGTCCGTGACTGACGAAAAATTGGATGAGCCATTCTTTGGTGGTGAGAACCTTTGCTTGCGCCCATAGGCATTGCAGTTTTTTCTTGTAAGTCCATTTTTGTACGCTCGATAATGCGTAGCCCGTTATCACGGCGACTTCGTCTAAGCGTAGCAAGTCGTTCACGGAAAGCCATTCATTTTCCAACCATTGCGAGAAATTGGCAGGTGGTGGCAAGTGAAATGCAGGGTTGACTGATTGTCGGCTTGAAAATATACCGCAGGGCAGACATAGAGTTTCTGCTGTGTCTATGTATTCGAATAAATCCTTAATGTCGATGGAATACTGCCGAGTTTTCTTTCCGTTATTTTTGCATTTGATATAACCGTTTGCGAGCAGCCAAGATGCTTTTCTTTTACTGATATGTAAAATGCAACGGACGTTATCAAGGGTGAGCTTTTTAGGATATTGCGCTCGCAGTGTCTTCTTTTATTCTGCCGTCATTTTGATTGCCTGCCTTTTCCGATAGAGAAACGTTTGGGGCTTTCGTCGTCGCTGTGGTCGGCAAGATATTCGATAAGGTCAGCCTTGGCAATCAGGTACGAACCGCGGTAATTGAACGCGCGAAGCTCCTTTTTCTTGATGAGTTCGTAGATGCCGTTTTTACCGATGGGAGCGAAACGGCTTGCTTTTATGGGAGTTAAAATTTCGGGACAGTTTTTGAACATGCGCTCGAGTTCTTGAATCTTTTCTTCTTTGGTCATTTTTCTATCTTCCTTATTCAAAATTTGCCGATGACGAAACGGAAGAAAAAATGAAGAAAATATGGCTAATTCTTGGGGTGGGTTTCTCGCATTTTTCTCGCAATTTTCTCGCAAAAATGCAAAAAACGTGCAAAAAAGGACGATTTTTGGGGTAAAAATGAGTGATTTAGGGAGTGTTAGGGACGAAACGGGAAGTTGTGTCAATTTCTTGAAAACCGTTGAAACGAGAGTTTCCGGGGGTTCGAATCCCTCTCTCTGCGCCAAAAAATCGACAAGTTTCGACAAGAAATTTGTCGATTTTTATTCAAGCCGAAAGGCTTGGCATGTAATCACGGCTTGCCGTGTATGGAATTGCCGTCAGGTGTATGTCATTTCGGCTTGATGCCATGCAATTCTATCGAATTGATTGCATACCGCTTTGCGGATTACATACACGCAACAGCGTGATTAAACACGAGAGTTCAACTCACCCCTTAAAATTAGGTAGGGGTGTAAATTGTCCACTCTTCACAAAAAGAAAGGACGGGCATTTGCTCGTCCTTTCTTTTTGGAATATATACCATTTATATTATTTTTGCCTTTGAATAATATCACACCAAGAAAATGTTACGGATGCTGTCGATTTCCGCCTGCGTAACCCCAGTCGACAAAAGGAAACTTGCCACTTTGTCCGCAAAGCTTTCACCGGGATATTCTTCCAGCTCTTCCATGAGGGTAAGAATGTTGCCGCCAGTATTCACGTTTCGGTTGACTTGCTTATAATTGTAGTAGAATGCCGACAACTCGTAATCGCGTATCAAATCTTCCTTGGGTACGCCGAGCAGCGCCTCCAACAGCATCGTGGTAGAGCCAGCGCGGTCTACGCCGTGGGTACAATGCAAATATACGGGATAAATTTCAGGTTTTGCAAGGTCGGAGAAGATTTTCTTCACTTTTCCAGCATTTGCCTTCACCGTAATCGTTTCATATTGATTTGCATTGTAAAAAGTACGTTGAACGTCCTCGCCCAAGGCGCTGTATTCGGACACTTTATTGCTTTCGGATCGCAGGTCAAAGTCCGTTTTAATCCCCAACGCGCGCAATTGACGAATGCCGTTTGTGGTCAAGCAAAAATCGGGGTGTCCCGTGTTTTTACCGCCGTCAATTTCACTGCCGCGGTAGAGTAGACCTTGCTGAATCGTTTTACCGTTTACCGTTTTCCAACCGCCGATATCGCGCACGTTGCTTGCGCCCTCTAAACGAATGAAACGAGGGGATGCCAACGTTTGCAAAACGCCCGTATCGGTGGCTTTACTGCCGTCCTCCAAGGTGATTGTAAAGCGGAAATAATAGGTTTTTCCCGTTTGTAAGTTGTACACCGCCAACTCTTCATCCGTGGTTTGCGGAGTGAAAATCTCTTTATGGGTGATATTTGAAAAATTTTCCGTGAAAGAAAACTCGATAACAATGCGTTTGATCGTTGTCGCTTGCGGGAGGTTATCCACGTTGTAGTTAAAAATAACGGGCTGACCTTGGTCGTAACGGAAGCTGTTATCCGGTAAGAAATTGGTAACGAGCTGGTCAGGGCTTGCCTGCAAGTAGGCTTGTATAGGCTCACCGATTAAAGAAACGGGCTCGGTAAAGGGGGTAACCTTGACGGAAAACTGATTTTGCACGTCAGTAATCCCTGCATTTTGCGAAAGGAAAGGGATCTCGCACGAGCCAAGGGCAGGCGTGCTGCAAAGGCACAGGGAAAGAGCGGTTAATTTCTTTATAAAAGAACGTTTAGACATTATGCCCTCCTAAAATGGGTATATTCATAGTATAAAGGGAGTTGCGGGAAAAGTCAAGATACTTGGGCTATTTTATATAAAAAATCTCTCCCCGAGAAGGGGAGAGAGGTTTGTTAAATGTCTAATTCGGGCGGAATGTCGATTTCGTCCGATACGTATTTGCCGTTTTTCTTGCGTTGACGTACACATTCCGACAGCAAATATTCGATTTGACCGTTTACCGAACGAAAATCGTCCTCAGCCCAAGCCGCGATGGCATCATACAGCTTTGGCGACAAACGTAAAGGGATTTGTTTTTTGCCGTTTTCGTTCATAATCTCGTACCTGCTCCTGTCCTTTTTATAAATTTTGTGAGGGAATGTTTAATATAAGCTACCCGTATTAACGATAGGTTGCGCGTCGTGGTTGCCGCAAAGCACCACCAAGAGGTTGGAAACCATGGCTGCTTTTCTTTCTTCGTCAAGGTTTACAAGGTTGCCGTCGTTCAAGCGTTCAAGCGCCATTTCTACCATACCAACCGCGCCGTCAACGATCATCTTTCTTGCGTCGATAATCGCCGATGCCTGCTGACGTTGTAACATTACCGCTGCGATTTCAGGGGCATACGCAAGGTAGGTGGTACGCGCCTCGATGATTTCGATACCTGCTTCGTCTACACGTGCCTGAATTTCGTCGCGGATACGGGAAGCAACGAGGTCGCTCGAACCTCTCAAGCTGCCGTCGTCCGCTACGCCGTCACCCGTCGTATCTACGCCAGGGGCAACGTCATAGGGGTAAATGCGTACCACGTTTCTCAACGCGCTGTCGCATTGAAGGGAAAGATATTCCTTGTAGTTATCTACGTTGAACACCGCTTTTGCTGTGTCTACTACACGCCACATAACCGCGATACCGATTTCTACGGGGTTACCCAAGCAATCGTTGATTTTTTGACGGTTGTTGTTGAGGGTCATGATTTTTAACGAAATCTTTTTGTCGGGGATTGCGTTGATATTGATTTTCAATTCGTTGTCCGTAACGCCGTTGTGTTTGCCAACGTCACCGCTTTGGTTGAGCTTGGTCATTGCCGCAGGGTTTACCGCCACACAGAAGGGGTTGATTGCGTAAAAGCCTTCGCCTTTAAGCGTACCGATGTATTTACCAAACAAAGTCAATGCGAGCGCTTCTTGGGGTTTCAATACACGCAAACCGCAAAGGGGAATCCACACAACGCATGCCAACACAATGCAAATAATCGCGCCTGCGATGCCGAGGGTTGCCATATTACCGAGCATGCCTTCTTCCGCCATTACGCCAAGTGCAATCGCGCCTGCAAGCGTAAGCAATTCCAAGAAAGTATACAGCAAAAGGGTGCGCATACCGTGCTTTTTATTTGTTAATAAAATTTCAGTCATAATAACCTCCACAATGGATTTGATATTAAAATGATATCATATTATTTTATCCTTGTCAAGAGGTTTTTGGTGAAATTGTGCGTATTTTTAATCAATGAGGGTTTCGTATTCTTCGTAAAGCGCGTCGAGTTTGGTTTTGATTTCTTCCAAGCGGTTGCACTTTTCCGTCAAAAGGGAGAAATTGCCCGTCACGGCAGGGTCGGAAAGGGAGGCGTTGATTTCTCCGTCTTCCGTTTCCAAGGCGGCGATTTCTTCCTCAATTTTCTTGATGCGCGTTTTCTTGCGCGCGTCCGCCGCGCGGTCTTCTTTGGAACGGTAATAACCCGATTTTTTGTCGGAATTTGTTGTAAGAGAGGGGGCAGGTGCGGATTGAACGCTCTTTTGCGCCATTTTTACCGCCTCTTTCGCCGCGATTTTTTGCGCGTTGTATTCTTCGTAGGCGCAAGGATACTCGGTGGCTTTTCCGTCCTCTAATTCAAGAATTTTACCCGCCAAGGCGCGGATAAAGTAGCGATCGTGCGACACGAACAATACCGTGCCGTCAAATTCCTTTAAGGCGCTTTCCAGGGATTCTCTTGCAGGAAGGTCAAGATGATTGGTCGGCTCGTCTAAAATGAGGAAGTTCCCGTTTTCACACTCAAATACGGCAAGGGCGAGCTTGGCTCTTTCACCGCCCGACAGCATGCGCACCTTTTTATCCATATCTTCCGCAACCAAGCCTGCCTGCGCGAGGATATTTCTCACGCGCGTTTGATCCCAGGTTACGTGACGCCCCCAAAGTTCTTCCAAAACGGAAGCGTTCAGGTCGAGGTTGGCGTTTTCCTGGTCGTAGCAAGCGATTTTTACAAAACGCCCAAGGCGAATGGCAGGGTTTTTACCCTTGACAATTTCTTTGATTAAAGTGGATTTACCCGTGCCGTTATCCCCGACAACGGCGCACTTTTCACCGCGCACCATGCCAAAGCTTGCCCCGTTTAACAGGGTCTTTTCCCCTGCGGTAAGGCGCAGGTTTTCCACCTCTAACACCCGTTCGTAGGGCTTGTCCGTATAGGTGAAAACGAAACGAGGCGGGGTAGGGAAGTCGGAGGCCAAGCGGTCT
>JAZKZY010000007.1:0-2047 GCA_045612895.1 Candidatus Scatosoma sp.
GTTTTTGATATCCAATGCATAACAATCGGGATATGCAGATATCCCATCTCCATACACAGCTGCGCCACGAAACAATCCCTTTTCCTCATTAAATTCCGCTTCCATGCATTTTAACGTGCGCAATGACACATCAAAAACAAAAGTTTCAAACTCTTCATCCTTAATAAGCTGCGTGTAATATCTTGCTGCTAATACCCAAATGATTTTATCCCAGTATTGTCCACCGTCGCCGATGTAATATTCTTCCCCTTGCTTTTCGCAAATGGATAATAAAGTATTTTTTACGATGTCGGGCATTAAAAACATTCCAGCGTTTATTGTATTAATTGCCGAATCCCTTGTCCACGGAGTATTATAATCGAATCCAGCGCAAATAACAGGTTTTGTTTCGCCAAACACATCCGCTTCCCCAATATTTGCATATAAATCTCCTATGGCAATTTTATAGGCCCGATTAATGGTATCATTATTTGTTATAAAACGAATCATTTTAATTATCCTTTAAAATAATGTGGTAACTCTTATATTTTTCCAACGAAATAGGCTGTTTCCCACACAAATAGTGATTAAATCCACTTTCGTCGTCTATCTCCCATTCAATAATAAGCAAGCGTTGCTTTTCATCGGACACATCCACAAAACCAATATCAAACGCGCCGTTTTCTCCAACGGAAAAATCAGAGGAAAATACCGTTTCTTTTGTTTCAGCATCATAAATACAACACCGACCCTTTTTTGAAACCAAGGTATCATTACAAGCAACAACTTTGCGTTTTCCGTCTTTATATTCGCTTAATGCAATGATAAACGGTTTCATGGAGCGTTGTACATAATAATAAGCAAGCTTTTTATTGAAATAGTAATCTACTAAACCATGCGAAATTTGAGGCCAACCGTCCAACAAATTCCAAATAATTATACCTGTCTTATTAGGACGATGAATCCTTATGTGTTCAATCGTGAACTTAAACGCTTCGGCTTGGGAAATTTGTGAAGCTAAGACAAAGTCTTCTAAATTGCCAGGCACTTCACCAAACAACCTTTGCATTTGTCCAATTAAAACATTGACTTGTCCGTCACCACCGCCCCATTCGCCCGTATGTAAATTCCAATCGGGCTTATTTCTATAATCCCATAATTGTTCAGGACGAATAAATTTCTTCATTGACTCTACGGAAGGACAAGACGGCCAACCAATTTCACCTAAAAAATGCGCCTTGTATTCCATGTGGATAGGACTTTTATAAAAATCACGAATCCAAAGATGGCACTCCGAGAGAGTAAGGTTTGGATTTAGCAAAACCTCGTCAGGATGATACGCAGAGCTTGCCATGTACGGTCTATTAAAATCGTTTGCAAATAAAACTTCGGGAATTATTGCACGAGAAATTTTATTAGCGGAAGGAAGTTTGCCGTTTTCAATATAAGCGTAATCAACTTCGTTATCGCCGCACCATAAAACCAAACTAGGATGTTGGCGAAGCTTACGAACAACAGACACCACTTCTTTGCGTACTTTTTCTAAAAATTCGGTGTTTTGGGGATTTGCATAGCATGCAAACGAAAAATCCTGCCATACCATAATACCGTTTCTATCACAATAATCAAAGAATTCGGTATCCTCGTACAAATTCCCGCCCCAACAACGAACGATATTGCAACCTACGTCCTTTAAGAGCGGAAGTGCCTTTTTATAACGTTCTTTGTCGTAGCAATGGAATGGATCGATGGGCAACCAATTCGTGCCTTTACACATAATTTCTTTGCCGTTGATGATAAATCTAAATTGCCCGTTTTCACCATCCGTTATATAGCTATCTTCGAACACAACCGTTCTAATGCCAAAAGACGAATTTTTTGTATGTACAAGCCTATCACTCTTATAAATTTTATATACAACGTCGTAAACGTTTGCCTCTCCGTAACCATTGGGCCACCAAAGTTTAGGATTATCTATCGTGAAAACGATATTCCCCTTATTAAACGGAATCTTCTTTTGTGCGTAGAATTTACTTTCCCCGCAACAACCCTCTACTTCCACGCGGAT
>JAZKZY010000008.1:0-3421 GCA_045612895.1 Candidatus Scatosoma sp.
CCTTTTTTGAATATGTATAACGAGAAAATTAACGAAAAGCTTATTCCAACTAAGGTAATCACCAAAAAGGAAATCCCCGAGTTTTTCATCGCAATCCAGAAACCGCCTTCGCCTTCTTCGATATACGCGAACATTCTCTTAAAGTTTTCAAAAAAGCTATCAACCAATTCATACTGCCCTGCACCTGTTACAGAGTCTGTTTCCACCCATTTTTGAAACACCATTGTAAATGAATTGAGATTCACGCCCAGATAAAAAATGCAAAACTGTACCATCGGAACCGCAATCAATAATAAACAAAAGATTAAATCCTTTATTTTCTTGCTTGATAACTTTTTATTCCTCATTTCTTACCACCTTTACAAAATTTTATTACAATCTTTCCGCCCAATTTGCCGCCGTATGTTGCGATTTCTTTGCATTCCAAAGATCTACCGCCGTGCTACCGTTTTTAATTGCCCACATCGGATGGCGATTTGCCGGCGTACCCATTTCATATCTGGTAAAGAAGGTATCGTATCCGTTACGGAACACCGCCGAATTAGACGAAGCTACGATATAATTAGATTCCGAGAACATATCCAACAGACTTTGGCTGTACGGACAAAGCTGGTTGTAAATACCCGAATAGTCTACGTTGTAACTGCGGGTAAGATTCGTCGTCAAAAGGAATTCTTCCAGCGATTCCTGCGTTTCGCAATACTACAAGAAGGTCTTCGCCAATTCCACTTTTTCCGTAGGCGTTTTGGAAGAAATGAACGCGAGCTGATTGATGGAATCAACGTACGTCGATTTTTCACCGACCTGCGCTTCCGTTGCTTTGGGCAAAGGCATTACCTTCAAGTTCCTATCTTTCAAGGACGCATCCGAGAATTTGCCTTCCAATTCCGTGAATTTATCCTTCGCTTCGTTTACCCAATACGTCCCCTCTACAATCATCGCAATATCTTCCCAACTATCGTCAAGGTTGCCTTGCAAAAATTTATTTTGTGCCGACTTATGGTTTGTCCCCGAAGAGAACGAACTGTCGGAATAGTATCCGTTGTTATAGATATTTTCAAAGAATTCGTATGCGTAATAGTAGCCTGCAGAAGAGAAATATTCCCAACCATTTTCTTCTGTAATCTCTACAGGAGCCTTATAGGTGATTTCACGCGTATTCGCATCGATGCTTTCAATCAAGTGCGTTGCCGTGCCGTTAAAGGTGTAGCCTATCATAGCTTCACTCCCTTCAAAATCCGCACGCAAAGTTTTTGCAAAATTAGTCGAATAGAACTCCATCCCGCTAGCCCCTGCCCAAATGATAGGCGCCGCACCTAAGTCTTTAATTGCGTCACAAAGCTCGTAAAATTGTGCATACGTTGCCGGCATACCGTCATCATACGTACCCGTTTGTCCGTCAGGTCCTGCAGACAAATCTGCGTCAGACGAGGTCTTTCCAAGCTGACCGTCCAAATCGAAATACAAACCGTTTATATCAAAATAATCTGCGTCATATGTAAGCAACGTTGGAGATTGCGAATGAGGCAAACCGTAATATTTGCCGTCCAACGTTTGATAGAGCTCAACCTGATCATCGTAAAGTTTGTCCTCAATACTTTCAGTTTCTCCGTACATGGTTAAATCTTCCGTTACGATATCAGTAATATCTAAAACCCATCCTTTTACAATGGCGTTTCGATAGTTCACGTCTTCTAAAAAGAACACGCTTTCTTTACAGCCTCTTTCGATTTGCTGTCCCCAATAGCCTTCCAAATCATTTTCCGTATCGGTTACCCAAACTTCCACACCTTCGGTATCCGCCGTAAATTTCGTGGTAGCATAATCCTCTTGGAAACGTTTAATAATATTATCTAACCACTCTCTACCAACGCCACCGCTATAATTACAAACGTACAATTGAGCCTTACTTTTATCTGCCTTATCCGCACCAGTGGGATCGCTTACACCGCATGCCGCAAACGGAATACCCGTTGTGAACGCACAAAGCAAAGCAACTACTCTTTTCCAATTCTTTTTCATCTTTTTGTCTCCTTATTATCGGCGGATCTTCCACCTTATTTTTTATTAAATATTTTTGTTCGTTATAGATCGGCATACATCCCCTATGGGGCTAAAAATCGTTAATCGCCAGTCTATATAAAACTCCACTATTCCATACTACTATTTTAATTTATAAAATACTTTTCGTCAATATCAACTTTTTACCAACAGATTGCAATTTTTTACTTTTTTAATTTCATATATAGCTTACACAAATCAGCTATAAAAACCTTGATACTCTTTGCGAGCTAACTATAACAGTTTTTATTAAGCTGTTATCTATCATCAATAATTCCTCTCCACATACGTGGCGCATCCAGCTGAGTTCACTCGGTCGGATTTTTTATGTTTTCAAACACTCGAATATACACATCTATCCTCATTAAATCTTTGATCTTTTGTATTAAACTCGTACCTGCCCCTACTAAATGTTGTCGCATTGTAACTCTATTTAGAAAATATTGCAAGCATATTTTAAGGAAAAATTGATACAAAACCATAGTGAAGGTATATTCCGCAAACGTTTAATTGCATTTTTCGACAAGCAAAGCCAAAACAAGACAAAAGCTTCTGTTCTATTCGCGTTGACACACCTAACGCTGTGTTAAAATAAATATACTAACGTTTTCGTTAGCCCCAAAATCAAATAGATGTAAGTGCTACTACACCAAAGATATAAAGACGCGTATTTATATACATACAGGCACGTGCATCCAGCTTTAGCGAACGTCAACCGTTCGCTTTGTTTGGTTGCCGTGAGCGTATGTGTGGGTGCGCGTCTTTCTTTATTTTTACATTCAAAAAAATCCAAACAGTGAAGACAACACAGATTTGAAACAGAAATAATTTCACATCGCATTGTACAAAAAAAAGAAAAACAAAATCAGGAGAAAAAAATGACTGTACAAAACGTAAAAAGACTTGCCGTAATAGACGGCGAAACATTAATGGACACAAGATTGCCAAAGCGCAGTTTTTGTGTGGAAACACTACTGCCCGAGGGCATCTCTATGCTCGGAGGCGCACCCAAGGTCGGGAAATCCTGGATGGTCTTGCTCCTTGCTTTGCAAGTTGCAAAAGGCGAACCTCTTTGGAATCTCCCTACCAAACAAGGTACGGTACTTTACCTTGCACTGGAAGATTCTCAATCAAGATTGCAAGATAGAGTCAACCGACTCACAGGCGAAGCGCCTGCCTCGATCCACTTCGCAACGACGGCTGGCACAATCGGCGACGAACTGTGTATGCAGATTTCCAAATTCAAGTTGGAAAATCCCGATACCGTGCTCGTCATCATCGACACCTTCCAAATCGTTCGCAACAACAGAATCGAAACTTCCTACGCGAACGACTACGAAGAAGTCCGCGAGCTGAAAGC
>JAZKZY010000009.1:0-3122 GCA_045612895.1 Candidatus Scatosoma sp.
CCCTTACGGAAACCGTTGATTGCAAATTTGCCGCGTGCTTTCATGTATGCGGATTGCAATGCGTTCTTCCATTCTTCACCGTCAAACTTGATGGTGATTTTTACCGTGCTTTTTTCTGCCGCTTTGGTAGTGTACTTCATAATTAAGTTTCTCCTGCTTTTATTGCTATTTTATTTTTTATCGTTTTTATTGTCAACACCTTGTTACCTTTTAGGTAACGAGCGTCTAACATTCAATATTTTAGCATATTTACTAAATAAAATAAAGCGTTTTTACCATATTTTTATTTACATTTTGCGTTTTTTAGGGTATAATTTACTGTGTAAATCAATTTCACCGCCGAAAAACGTCGGTTTTCGGGGAAAGGAGGGGTCTATGCCGCAGGATGCTTTTCACATCCGCCGTTTGGTCAACGAACTGAATACTATGCTCGTAGGCGGTAAGATTAACCGCATTTCCCAGGTCAACAAAGACGAGCTGACCTTTATTATATACACCGGAAAATCGACGGTTAAACTCATTTTGAGCGCAAATGCGTCAAATGCGCGCGTTTGTTTGTCTTTGACGGAAAAAGAACCCGCGCCCGTTGCCCCTAACTTTTGTATGTTACTTCGTAAACACCTGCAAGGGGCGGAAATTTTATCCGTTAAACAGCACGAGTTTGAACGTATTGTGGAAATCACCCTGCATTGCACGTCCGACTTTTCGGAGTGCGACCGTGTGTTGTATTGCGAGCTGATGGGGAAATATTCCAACGTCATTTTGACGGAAAAAGGGGTTATTTTAGGGGCGTTAAAAACGACGGCTTTGGAAAACGATAACCACCGCATTTTGCTTGCCGGCGCGAAGTATTTATACCCTGCGCCGCAGGACAAATTATCCCCTTTCGACGGGGCAGGTATGCGTTCACGGTTGGAAAACTACCTTTCCTTGCGCCCTGACGGGGTGGAAGACGAGGACCTTTCCCTCTTCCTTTTTGACAACGTGTACGGCCTCGCTTTGCCCACCGCAAGAGAGATTGTGAAACGGGCAAAAACGTCAAATCTACCCCTTTGGTCTTTCGTGGGGGATTTTTGTGAAAACGAGCCCTGTCAACCCTGCATAAAAATGATCAACGGCGGTATGGCGGATTTCTTTGCTTTCCCTGTGGACGGCGGTGTGGAAATGCCCTCCCTTTGCAAAGCGGAGGATGAATTTTACACCTCACGAGAAACGAAAAAAGGGTTTGACGATAAAAAACGAAAGCTGGAAAACACCGTCCGCGCGTTGAAGAAAAAGCAAACGAAGAAATTGCAGGAAACCTTGGAGAGGTTAAAGGACGCGGATAAAGCGGAAGATTACCGTATAAAAGGTGAGCTGTTGACAGCGAATTTGTACCGATTAGAGAGGGGCATGTCCGAGATTGAGCTGGAAAACTGGTACTCTGAAGAGGGTGGTACAGTGAAAATTTCTTTGGATACAACCCTTTCCCCCTCGAAAAATGCTCAGCGGTATTTTAAGACGTACAATAAGTATAAACGAGCGAAGGAAATTTTAACGCCGATGTTGAAAACGGAGGAGACGGAAATTGACTACACCGACAGCGTTGTGTCCGCAATCACCGCCGCGGAAACCATGCTCGACCTCAAGGAAATTGAAACGGAATTGACGGAAATGGGCCTGCTCCGCGCGCAAAAAGAACGGGCAGGCGCAAAGAAAAAAGAGGTAGTTGTTCCCTTCCGCGAATACGAGTTTGATGGTGTCAAAATTTACGCTGGTCGCAACAACCTGCAAAACGATAGATTGCTCCGCTTGGCGGATCCCGACGATATTTGGTTGCACACCCAAAAATACCATTCTTCCCACGTAATTATCGCGTTAGAGGGTAGACAGGTATGGGATGAGCTACTTTTATACGCCGCAGAGATATGCGCGTACTACTCCGACGGACGTGATGCGGATAAAATCCCCGTCGATTATTGTAAGAAAAAATACGTCAAAAAACCGAATAAGAGTAAGGCAGGGTTTGTCATTTATACCGATTATAAAACGATACTTGTCAAGCCGAATGCCCATAAAGAATAAAGAAAAGAGCGTTGCATTTTTTCCGCAACGCTCTCTTTTTACATTTAGATATATGCTTTCCAGCGCTTTTCAAAGGTTTCTTCCGCCTCAATCATTTCCTTCAAAAGGGAGCTGATTTCCTCATTCCCTTCTTCGGGAATTTCACCCATTGTGGAACGCAAAGCGGTGATCCCCATAACCGTACCCTGTACCATCATTTCCGCAATGTGCGCGCGGGAATTATCCTTCATGGTATTCATCTTAATCGATCCCCACATCATCGCTTTTTTGAAGGGATTTGGCTCTTTTAATTCCAACCCCATATTTCTTGCCATGATTGATGCTTTTGCCGAGAATTTTTCATATTCTTCGTGTTGCGCGTGCAATTCCGTCTTGATTTGTTCATCCTCGCCCACCTCAGGTAAAATGTCCGCAATTGACACCAAGGCAAGCTGGGCATTGCGATAGATTTCCGACAATGCCTCTTCCGTCTTTTTACGCTGTAAATGTTCCATATCCGTTACTCTCCTTTTTTACAGTTTGAGAAAAGGGGTGTAAATTATGCTTTTTCCCTGCAAAAAAAGGAAAAAATATTAAAAAGGAAGTAAAAATGCTTGACGGAAAACGAAATTTTGTGTTATAGTAATAGTCGAGCCGATAGAAACGGGCTTTTTAAGTCAGCACTTTTTTACAAAAAATAAGGGCTGCGCCTAGGGAATTTCTTCGAGACTGGAAAGAGGAGGTAAAACTATGTACGCTATTATCGATAACGGGAACAAGCAATATAAGGTTGCGGTTGGCGACGTTGTAAGAGTTGAAAAGCTCGCAGCAGCAGAAGGCGAAACCGTAAACTTCAAGGTGCTTATGGTTGCTGATGAAAACGGTATTAAAGCTGGTGCGGAAGTTGCTAATGCAAAGGTTACCGCTACTGTTGTAAAGCAGGACAAGGCTAAGAAGATCATCGTTTTCAAATACAAAGCAAAGAAGAACGAGCGTAAAAAGCAGGGTCACAGACAACCCTTCACCGCTGTAAAAGTTGAAGCAATCGAACTCTAATTAGTAACTCAACTTTAAGGCAC
>JAZKZY010000010.1:0-2710 GCA_045612895.1 Candidatus Scatosoma sp.
GTGGTAAGAAACCGCAACGCAGCTGACATTGAAGAAAGCGTTGCAGAAATTGTAAAAGCGATCAAAAACGCAAACATTATCGCATTCCCTGGCGGTTTCTCGGGCGGTGACGAACCGGACGGTAGCGGTAAATTCATCGCAACGACCTTCCGTAATCCTTACATTGCGGAACAGGTAGAAGAATTGTTGAACAACCGCGACGGTTTGGCGCTCGGTATTTGCAACGGCTTCCAGGCGCTTATCAAGCTCGGTCTTGTTCCTTACGGTCACGTTAAGGAAATGACGGCGGATTCGCCCACGTTGACCTTCAACAACATTTCCCGTCACGTTTCGACGGTGGTAGACGTAAGGGTTGCATCCAACCTTTCCCCTTGGCTTTCCGCTTGTAAAGTAGGGGAAGTATACAAGGTGCCCGTATCCCACGGTGAAGGGAAAATCGTTGCTCCCGTAGAGGCGCTTGAGCAAATGAAAGCGAACGGCCAAATTGCAACGCAGTACGCTGATTTGAGCGGAAACGCGACCATGGTATCCCCGTTTAACCCCAACGGCTCCATGTGGGCAATCGAAGGTATCACCTCGCCCGATGGTAGAGTGCTTGGTAAAATGGGTCACAGCGAACGTATCGGCGACAACCTTTACAAGAACGTAGAAGGCAACTTCGATATGAAGATTTTTGAAAGCGGTGTAAAATATTTCAAATAAGGACATTGTAAAATGATTGATATTCATACGCATATTTTGCCTCATTTAGACGATGGGGCAAAAGACACGCGGATGTCGGTGGCGATGTTAAAACAACTGCAACAGCAGGGTGTTTCTACCGTAGTGTTTACTCCTCATTATTATGGAAGAAGGAGTAGCCCGACGGAGTTTATTAAACGTAGAAACGATATGTTTGCGCATATTCAGTCGCAAATCCCTGCAGGACTTGAAACCCGTTTAGGTGCGGAATTGCACTTTACGGGGATCAATATGCCTGACGATGACGAGTTGTGCAAGCTGGCGATAGAGGGAACGAATTATATTTTGATAGAATTCCCCTTTACGGTGGCTTGGACGGGCGAGTTGATGAAACGTCTTGAACACTTTATCCAAGAAACGGGTTACACTCCGATTATCGCGCATGCGGAACGTTATCCGCAAATCAGGAAAAACCCCTCGTTGATTTCCACGTTTATGGAAATGGGGTGCTTGATTCAGGTTAATGCGCCTGCATTTTTGGATAAACGTGAGAAAAAGCTCGCATTTACGCTGTTAAAACGTGGCTTTGTGCATTGTCTTGGTACGGATTCGCACAATATGTCCGAACGCGCGCCCAATTTCACGGCGGCGAAAGAAGCGGTGAAAAAGGCAGGGCTTGAAGAGATGTGGCTTCGCGCGGAAAACACTATGAAAGACGTGCTTGCTGATAGGCAGGTACGCGTTGAAAGGGGAAAACCGATTAAAAAGTTTTTCGGTTTTTATCTATAAATCTTGTTTGAAACGCAATTCTTTGCGTTATAATTAAAGTAGAAATAAAAGAAAAAGGAGAATAAAAAAATGGCTAAAATTACGGCAAATACCTTGATTGCAGATTGCTTGCAAATCAACCCCAATGCACCTGAAATTTTGATGGCTGCTGGTATGCATTGCTTTGGTTGTGCAATGGCACACGGTGAAACGGTTGCTGAAGCAGTTGCTGTTCACGGCGAAGATTTGGACGCATTGCTTGCAAAGCTCAACGAAGGTTTGGAAGACTAATCAAAAATGGAAAAGGCGAAGGTCATTCCTTCGCTTTTTTTATTGCGCAAGATGAAAAAATAAAAAAAGACAAAAAAATTTTCATAAAATCCCTTTCAAATTATTGTAAAATTACAATAAATTTGCTACAATAGAAAAAGAAGGTCGGTGATGAGCCGTCGACGTGAAATACGTACATTTTAATTTACGAGGTTTTAATATATGGAAAAACTTTACACGGGTAAGACGAAAGACGTTTACAAGCTTGAAAACGGCAACGTATTGTTGAAGTTCAAGGATGACTGCACCGGCAAAGACGGCGTATTCGATCCAGGTGAAAACACCGTTGGTTTGACGATTGAAGGTATCGGCAAGGCAAACTTGAAATCTTCCGTTTACTATTTCGAATTGTTGAAGCAAGCAGGCATCAAAACCCATTACGTTTCCGCTGATATCGAAAACGCAACGATGGAAGTTCTCCCTGCAACCGTATTCGGTCATGGCTTGGAAGTAATTTGCCGCTTGGTTGCTACGGGCAGCTTTATCCGCAGATATGGCGAATATATTGAAAACGGTACCAAGCTTGAAGGCGGCTACGTAGAATGCACCTTCAAAAACGATGCAAAGGGCGATCCTTTGGTAACGGCAGAAGGTCTTGCAGCGCTTGTTGTTATGAGCATGGAGTTGTTCAACAGCATGAAAGAACAAACCCTTAAAATCACGAAAGTAGTTGCGGACGACTTGAAGACGCTCGGTTTGGATTTGTGGGATATCAAATTTGAATTTGGTTACAACAACGGCGAAGTTATCTTAATCGACGAAATTGCATCGGGTAACATGCGTGTTTACAAGGGCGACCAAATCGTTGACCCCGTTGAATTGACGAAGCTTATCAACAATAGATAATGGTAAAAACGTTAGCCACGCAGGGGAAATGCCTGCGTGGGGTTTTTTTGAGAGTATAGGCGAAAAGAAAATTGGCGAAAACTCG
>JAZKZY010000011.1:0-6713 GCA_045612895.1 Candidatus Scatosoma sp.
GGGATGGTATTCTCGGACGAGCCTGGTGTGTACGAAGCAGGGCAGTATGGTATCCGCATCGAAGATACGGTAACCTTGAAAAACGGAAAAGTGATGAGCTTTATGTCGAAGACTGATAAAAACCTCATTATTTTATAAAAAGGTTTCCTCTCAACACTCGATTGATTTTTGACGGAAAAACACTGCGAAATTCTGTGTATTACGCTCGGTTACAGACCGCTGGGGGTATGCGCCCTCACGTAACACTTGACTTTCTTGTGTTTTTCGCGTGAAAGCGTGATAAATCACTAATCAATCGCTTGTTGCGACAAAACCTAAAAAAAAGAAAATTTATATAAGGATATAAAGGAGAAAAATTATGGCACAGATTTTGGCAGGTGATATTCGTAAAGGCGCAACTTTCGAATACAAGAGTGGTGTTTACACTGTAACGGACTTCCAGCACGTTAAACCCGGTAAGGGCGCAGCGTTCGTAAGAACGACGTTGAAGAACGTAGTAACGGGTCAGGTTTTGTCCAACGAAACGTTCAACCCCACCACGAAGCTTGAAACCGCACAGGTTGAAACGAAGAAGATGACCTATTCCTACTTCGACGGCGAATTCTACGTATTCGTAGACGAAGAATGGAACCAGGAAAACCTTACCTTCGATCAGGTAGAAGACGCGCTTAAATATATCAAGGAAAATGACAACGTAACCGTAAAATTCCTTTACGGCAAAGCATTCTCCGTTGAACCTGAAAACTTCGTTGAACTTAAGGTTATCGAAGCTGAACCCGGCGTTAAGGGTAACACCGCTACCAACGTTATGAAGAACGCTAAGGTAGAAACGGGCGCAACCATTCAGGTTCCTATGTTCGTAGAAGAAGGCGAAACGATCCGTATCGATACGAGAACGGGCGAATACATGAGCCGCGTTTAATTTCTACACAACACAAAAGAGGAAACAACAGCAGGAGTGTATCCTGCTGTTTGTTTTACAGGAGATTTTATGAGAGCAGTTGTACAAAGAGTAAAGAAAACCGCCCTTCGCGTGGACGGGGAATTGATTTCGGAAATTCCCTTTGGTTTGACGGTGTTTTTGGGTGTAAAAACGGGGGATACGGAAAAGGAAGCCGCGTATATTGCCAAGAAGGTGGCAGGGCTTCGTATCTTCGAGGATGAAAACGGGAAGATGAATTTGTCCGTCAAAGACGTTGGCGGTGAAGTGTTGCTCGTGTCGCAGTTTACTTTATACGGCGATGCAAGCAAGGGGAACCGTCCTAGCTTTACCTTGGCGGAACGTCCCGAATTTGCGGAACCGTTATACGAATATGCGGTAAAAGAGCTTTCCTCTTACGGCGTAACGGTAAAGAAGGGCGTGTTTGGGGCGGATATGCAAATTGAACAAAACAACGACGGCCCCGTTACAATTTTGTTGGAAATTTAACCGGGAAAAACACCATTTTAAGATCTTGCGGTTTACAAAAGATAAAAAAGTTTGCAAAAAACGATTACAAAACAACGTGCTTTGCGTATGACGTATTGCACGACACGAGGTTGCTTGCCACGTACCACCAAGGCGTGATTTTTAGTAAAAAACACGCTATATCCCTTGAAAACAAAGGACTCTACTGTGAGTAGAGTGCCAATTCTACCCTGCGTAGAGCAAAATTTTGGGCGAATAGAGGGAAAGAGCGGATAGGTAGGTTGTCAAATTTGGAAAAATGCGGTAAACTAATTTTATCGAGGCGCGGGAAAGACCTGCGCCGAAACAAAGTAAGATGAGGTAGGTATTATGCAACAACAAATTTGTGTTCGCCCAAGACGCCTTGGCTGGAATGAGGCGGATCATCAAATTGAAACGCCCCTTCGCGATGAGAAAGGGGCATCCTTAAAAGGGAAAAATAAAACAGGGGAGAAGAAAGGGATGATTCCGTTGTTTTTTGCAACGGACGATAATTATTTGCCCTTTTTATCGGTGACGTTACAATCGCTGAGAGAAAATTCTTCCCTTGATTACGATTATAAAATTTACGTATTACATTCGGGTGTGAGAAAGGATTTTGAGGAAAAGATTATGCGCTTTTCCCAAGAGGGCTTTGAGGTGGAATTCACCGACGTGACGGAGCCGTTAAAGGAAATTTCCGCGCATTTACACCTGCGTGATTACTACACCTGTACCACCTATTTCCGCGTGTTTATTGCGCAAATGTTCCCTCAATACGACAAGGCGTTATACCTGGATTGCGATACCGTTATTTTGGGGGATATCAGCGCGCTCTTTAACTACGATTTAGGGGATAATCTTATCGCAGGCGCGCCCTGCGAAGGGGTAAACAGCTTTGAGGTATATCGCGAATACGTGCGTAAGGTGGACGGACTTGATCCCGATTATTTCTTTAACGCAGGCGTGGTTTTGATGAACTTAAAGGCGTTCCGTGAGGAGAATTTCTACGGTCAATTTGCCGACCTTTTGAAAAAGTATCAATTCTCGTTGATCCAAGACGAAGATTATTTGAACGTGCTTTGTCAGGATAGAGTTTTGCGTTTGCCCCGCGCGTGGAATAAGACGCCCGTCGGGAAAGATTTGTTGCCTCGCGAGGATTTGCGTATCGTACATTATTTGATGACGTGGAAGCCTTGGCGTTACGAGGACGTTCCTTACGGTGAATATTTTTGGGAATATGCAAAGCAAACGGAATTTTACGACTATTTGAAGGATATTTTTGATAATTCCACGATTGCGATGGAAGAAAACGATAAGTTGCAGGAGAGCAACTTGAAGGCCTTGGCGTGCAGGGAAATTGCGCGTGAGGACGGATATTTTACGAAGTACGGAAAACTGTACGGGAAAAGATAAAAAAAGCAAAAGGAGGGTACCATGGACGAGACGAAACTTTCTCCTGACCGTGTAGAGGTCTTAAAAAGAATAGCGGAATACGAACGTGACGGGCGTTTTGACGAGGACGTAGAAAACGATCCGCCTGCCCCTGAATTGCTGCCCGATCAGGTGGATTATCTTTGTGAGAAGTTTTCCAGTAAGGTATCGAGAAAAATTGCAAACTTCGTTGCCGACCATTTCTTCTTGAACTTGATTAAGAAAAAGGAGTTGGTGATTGACGGGGTAACGGGTGAGGAGTATTTGTCCGCTTTGAAAAACGGCGCAATCGTCACCTGCAACCATTTCCACCCTTATGACAATTACGCGGTGTTCCATTGCATCCGCAAGGCTCTGCCGAAAAAGTACCTTTACAAGGTAATCCGTGAGGGGAACTATACAAACTTTCCTGGGCTGTACGGCTATTTCTTCCGCAACTGCAACACGTTACCTTTGTCGAGCAACCGTCGGACGATGATGAACTTTATGTCAGCGGTCAATGCCCTGCTTAAAAATGGCGAAAGTATCTTGATTTATCCCGAGCAGGGGATGTGGTGGAATTATCGAAAGCCGCGCCCTTTCAAAATCGGCGGTTTTAAGATGGCGTATCGAGCAGGCGTACCCGTATTGCCGACCTTTATTACCATGACGGACGATGAACGCTTGGACGGGAGCGGTTATCCCATTCAGCGTTATACTTTCCATATTCTTCCTCCGATTTACCCTGATGCAACGCTTGGCGAAAAGGCGGGTGCGGAGAAGATGAAGGACGAGGCGTTTGCGCTTTGTAAAGCGAAATACGAGGAGGTTTACGGCGTACCTTTGGCGTACGGCGCAAAAGAAGAATGATACTGTATTTGTTGATTATTTTTTGTTGTTCGTTGTTGATTGCGGCAACGGTTGCACTTTGTACGGGGGAAAGCTTTTTGCTGCTGCTCGGCTTGATTGCCATCGGCGTTGTGTTTGAAATTTTGGTAGACGGTTTGGTGGCAACGGTTGCAAGATTGATGCCTGCAAAATACGCCGATTATACAAAAAGGGTATACCAGGTATCCGTTGAAGAGAAAAAATTCTACGAAAAGTTAAAAATCCGCGTATGGAAAGATAAGATTCCCGAGATCGGACATTTTACCGGTTTCCGCAAAAATAAAATTGCTGAACCGCAGAGCGTAGAGTATGTAGATCGCTTTTTGTTGGAAAGCTGTTATGGGGAGCTGGGGCATTTTTTTTCCTTGTTCTTAGGGTTCACCGTTTTGCTCCTTTATCCGTTATCCGACGTGTGGTTTGCTTTGGCCATTCCCATTGCAATCGTGAACGTGTTTCTTAATTTGCCCTCCATTTTGGTGCTTCGCTATAACTCGTACAAGCTGGTTGTGTTGAAGAAGATGCTGTTAAAGAAACAGCAACGCGCAAAAAAAGAAGAACCCACTGTGGAAATCACCGAAAAATAATATAAATTGCAAGATAAACCCTCCGTTTTTTTAAGCGGAGGGCTTATTTTATGCATTTTGGGTAAAAATATATAAAAAATCTCAAAAAAATATTAAAAAAAAGAGGATTTGAAAAAGTTTTGTCGAATATATAATTATAAAGTAATTATATAACTTTTGCAAAAGCGGAGTTACGCAAATATACGGGAGGTTAAAAATGGCTGGTCAAAAACAATATAATACCGTGCGCGAACGGGTTTGCGCCAACGAAGAATTGTTTTTATCAAAGTATGCTGTGCGTTCGGCGGAAACGAAAGGACGTTTGCGCGAGGAAACGAGCTGTGATTTCCGTACGGAATTTCAACGGGATAGAGATCGCATTATTTACAGCAATTCCTTTAAGAGATTGAAAAATAAGACGCAGGTTTTTTGCGCGCCTGAAGGGGACCATTTCATCACTCGTATGACGCACACGTTGGACGTTTCGCAAATTGCGCGCTCGATTGCCCGTACCCTTTCCTTGAACGAGGATTTGGCGGAGGCGATTGCGCTTGGACACGATTTGGGGCACACCCCGTTTGGACACGTTGGTGAAAAGGTGTTGGACAAGCTTTCCGTACACGGCTTTATGCACAACGAACAATCCTTGCGCGTAGTGGACGTTATTGAAAAGGCGGGTCGTGGGTTAAACCTCACCATTGAGGTGCGCGACGGGATTATACAGCACAAGAGCTCGGGCAAGCCGATGACTTTGGAGGGGGAAGCGGTTTCCCTCGCCGATAGAATTGCCTATATCAACCACGATATTGAGGACGCCATTCGCGGCGGTATCATCAAGGAAGAGGATTTGCCGAAACGCGCCGTGAAAGTGCTGGGCAACCGCACCAAAGTGCGAATCAATACCGCGATTGCGGATATTTGGAAAAACTCGTTAGATCAACCATTTGTTCGTATGTCGGACGAGGTGATGGCGGCGATCAATGAACTGCGTGATTTCATGTTTGAAAACGTGTATGCGTTGACGAATAAATCCATGCAGGATAGGGCAGAACGTATGTTGACGCAGATGTTTGAATATTTTATGTCACACGTGGACGAGCTGCCGAAAAGCTATTTAACAAATTTAGAGAGAGATGGCAAGGACCGCGTTGTATGCGATTACATTTCGGGTATGACGGACAGGTATGCGGTGAACGTCTTTGAACAGTTGTTCATTCCTGCCAACTTTTCGATAGGGGGTAATCTGTGATAGGCGGAAAATTCGATTCGGAATTTGCTGCGTTTCTAAGGGCGTTAAAACAAAAAAACGATATTGTCGAGGTCGTGCGCAGCTACGTTGCGGTGGATAGAAAGGGTGGAAACTACTGGGCTTGGTGTCCGTTCCACCACGAAAAAAACCCCTCGTTTGCGATCAACGAAGGCGAACAATTCTATCATTGTTTTGGCTGTCAGGAGTCGGGCGACGTTATTAAGTTTGTCCAAGAAATTGAATCCACCGATTTTATGGGGGCGGTTCGTATCTTAGCGGCAAGGGTAAAAATGACGGTACCCGAAAGCAATTTTGACACGGAAGAAGCGGCAAGGAAAAAGAAAAAGAGGGATGCGATGGCAAAAATTTTGTTGGATTCAGCAAGGTTTTACCTCTCAAACCTTTACGGCGGCGATAAAAAAGCCGATCCATTTTTACAATACATCTCCAACCGCGGCTTAGCGCCGACTACGGTGAAAAAATTTGGCTTAGGCGCGTCGTTGGATTTCAATTCCTTACCCGACTATTTAGCGGGAAAGGGATATTTCAAGGAAGATCTCATCGACAGCGGTGTGCTTGCCGCCAGCGAGAAGAACGGTCGTTTGTACGACGCATTGGGCGGAAGGTTGATTTTCCCCATCATCAATGCCTTTGACGAGGTAATCGGTTTTGGCGGAAGACAGCTGGAAAAGGTGAAATTTGGTAAATACAAAAATACCAAGGAAACGATGCTGTTTGACAAGAGTAAAACCTTGTACAACGTGAACTTGTTGAAAAAACTGAAGCGTGAGCAGGCGTTGAAAGAGGTGATTTTCGTAGAAGGCTACATGGATACGATTACCCTTTATCAAGCAGGGTTTAGAAACGTCGTTGCGACCATGGGTACCTCGCTTACCAAGGAACAAGCGCGTTTGGCAAAGCGTTATACGGACAACGTCCTCATTAGCTACGATGGTGACTTTGCAGGGCAAAACGCCGATTTGCGCGGTTTGGAAATTTTGAAAGAGGCGGGCTTAAACGTACGCGTTGTGCCGATGCCCGATGGTTTAGACCCTGATGACGTGGCAAAGCAAGGCGCGGATGCCTACCAGGCATGTTTGGATAAGGCGATGCCGGTCATCGATTATCGATTGCATACTTTGGGACGGAAGTTTGACCTGGGTAAAACGGAAGA
>JAZKZY010000012.1:0-4456 GCA_045612895.1 Candidatus Scatosoma sp.
CTTTTGCAGGGGGCAGGGTCGAGTTTACCTCATTTCCTACCGTTTCACAACGGATATTGCCGTTGGTGAAAACGCAAATCTCCGATGCAATTTTCAACGCCTTTTTCGCGATTTCTTCCGCGCCGTAATTCGTTTCCGCATACAAAGCGCGCGCCGCCGCAAGGGCATAGTTGCCGCCGCTGCCGATAGCGCAAACCCCTTCGTCGGGTTCGATAACTTCACCCGTACCCGAAATCAAAAGCAGGGTGCTTTCGTCCGCGGTAATCACCATTGCGTCCAGCTTTCTGCCGATTTTGTCATTTCTCCACAAATCCGCAAGCTCTACCGCCGAGCGCATAAGGTTGCCGCCAAACTTGTTCAACATACCCTCAAAGCGTTCCGCCAAAGCAAACGCGTCCGTTACAGAACCAGCAAAGCCCAAAATAACCTTGCCGCCGAACAAACGACGCACCTTTACCGCCGTATTTTTGAAAATAACCGATTCACCCATCGTCACCTGACCGTCACCGGCGATTGCCGTGATGCCGTCACGCTTTACTGCGCAAATGGTCGTACCTCTAAATTCCATATTACACTCCTTCTTTGATCGCCTGAAGCGCTCTTTCCGCCAAGGCGTGGTATCTTTCCTTCTTGTCCCTGATACGCACGTCCATGGGAGCAAGGATACCAAAATTCGCATTCATCGGTTGAAAATCCTTCGTAGGCGTGGAAACGTGCGTTTCCAACGCGCCGCATACGGTGCGTTCATCAAAGACATGGGTAGGTCTTTCAAGAATTTCATCCGCGATATGGATGGCCGCAAGCAAGCCGCTTGCCGCACTCTCTACGTATCCCTCCACGCCTGTGATTTGCCCTGCGAAGAACAACCTTTGATTATTCTTAACCGAAAATTGACGGGTTAAAACATCGGGCGACTGAATATAGGTATTTCTATGCATTACGCCATAGCGCAAGAAGTCCGCATTTTTCAATGCAGGGATCATAGAAAACACCCTCTTTTGTTCGGGGAATTTCAAATTCGTTTGGAACCCGACAAGGTTGTAGGTACTGCCTGCCGTATTCTCTTTGCGGAGCTGTAACACCGCGTAAGGGCGTTTTCCGTCTTCGTCAAACAACCCGACGGGCTTTAAGGTGCCGTAGCGCAAGGTATCTCTACCGCGCGACGCCATAACCTCAATGGGCATACAGCCCTCAAAAATTTCACCCTTCTCAAACTCGTGCAAGTGCGCCTTTTCCGCCGCCAACAGCTCGTCCACAAAGGCGTAATATTCTTCCTTATTCATCGGGCAGTTGATATAATCGCCCGTACCTTTGCCGTATCTATCCCCGGTGAAAGCGCAGCTCATGTCCACGCTTTCCGCGGAAATGATCGGCGCGGATGCATCGTAAAAATGCAACCCACCGCCAAACAAACGCGCGATATCCTCGCTCAAAGCATCCGAAGTAAGCGGTCCCGTCGCAATCATCACGTACCTGCCCCCGTCCTTTTCCGTATCGGGTACTTTCGTCACCTCTTCGGATACAATGGTAAGGTTGGGACAAGATTTTAATTTTTTCGTGATATACGAGGAAAATTCATCCCTATCCACAGCCAACGCCGCGCCTGCGGGTACTTTCGTAGCGTCCGCCGCCTCGATAATCATCGAGCCGAGCAAACGCATTTCTTCCTTCAAAAGACCGCAAGCATTCGCGTGGAAATCATTACTCTTCAACGAGTTCGAGCATACAAGCTCCCCAAAATTCTCACTTTCGTGCGCAGGGGTAAATTTTTTCGGCTTCATTTCGACAAGGGTGGTTTCAATGCCGCGCGAAGCGAGATAGTACGCCGCTTCGCTACCAGCCAAACCGCCGCCGACAATCAGCACTTTCTTTGCCTTCATACTCAATCCTCAAACCCTTCGGGAAAGTACCCTGCATCGTCGTAATCAAAGTAAATGGGTTCTTCCAAAGGAGGCGCTTCAAACCCGTCGTCCATCATGGGCAGGGTCTTGCCCTTCTTCGTGTCGGGCTTTTCAAGTTTAATCTTATAATCGCAGTCCTTATTGCTGCACTTTACGTTGCCGCGCGCCGTTTTCACAAGCGGCTCGTTGCAGGTAGGACATCTTTCACCCGTAGGCATATCCCAGCTCATAAACTTGCAATCGGGATAACCCAAACAGCTGTAATATACCTTGCCGCGCTTGGATTTTCTCACGCTCATTGCCGAGCCGCAATCGGGACAAAGCCCTGCAAGCTTGGGTTCTTCATCCGTCGGCATCGACATCGTGGATTTACAATCGGGATAGCTGGGGCAAGCCAAGAAACGGCCGAACTTACCGCTCTTATATACCATGTTTTCCCCACACTTCGGGCAACGAATTGCGGAAAGCTCTTCCTGGCTTTCACTCAAAATATTTTGACATTCGGGATAGTTCGAGCAAGCGAGATATTTACCGAATTTACCCATTCTACGGAGCATGAAATGACCACACTTACCGCAAACCTCTTGCGTAAGAGTATCCCCGTAAGCGGATGCCTTGCGGAGATTACGTTCAAAGCCGGGGTAGAAGCTGCCGATAACCTCGCGCCATTCTACACCGCCGTCTTCGATATCGTCCAAACGGGTTTCCATCCCTGCCGTAAAGCCAACGTCCATGACGTCCTCAAAGCAGGAAAGCAACATATCCACTACGTCATATGCAATGGGGGTAGGCACCATATATTTACCGTCTTTCTTGACGTATTTTTGCATCAATTTTGAGATGATCGTTGCATAGGTGGAAGGACGGCCGATCCCCTTTTCTTCCATCGTTTTAACGATAGATGCGTCCGTATAACGGAGAGGGGGTTTGGTAAATTTTTGTTCCTTTTGCATGGTAACAAGGTCCAAAATATCCCCTTCGTTCAAATCGGGTAAAAGCTTTGCGGAGCTGATTTCATCCTCATCGTCCTTCTTCGCATTCACCTCTTGATATACCGCCGTAAAGCCTGCGAAAAGCATCACTTTGCCGCTTGCCTTGAACACGTAACCGCTGTTGTCAATTTCCATTTGCATGCTGTTGTATCTTGCCTCTGCCATTTGCGATGCAAGGAAACGTTCGTACACCAACTTATAGAGGGCGTAGTGCTTCTTATCAAGCAACTTTTTCGCAATGTCAGGTGTCATCGTAAGGTCGATAGGACGAATGGCTTCGTGGGCATCCTGCGCACCCTTTTTCGATGCGTAGTAGTTGGGCTTTTCGGGGGCATATTCCTCACCGTAAACCTCACGGATACGCGCCAACGCCTTTGCCTGCGCTTCCTTGGAAACGCGGACGGAGTCCGTTCTCATATAGGTAATAAACGCGATGTGTTCCCCATTTTCCGTCGCCATACCTTCATAGAGGTGCTGTGCAAGCGTCATCGTTTCAGGCGCGGTGAAACCGAGCTTCGTCGATGCGTCCTGTTGCAAGGAGCTGGTGGTGAAGGGAGCGGGCGCGTGCGCTTTTAAGATCGATTTTTTCGTCTTGGAAACGATGAATTTACCATTTTCAATCGCGGAAAGCACCGCCGCCGTTTCTTCTGCGGACGAGGGTTTGAACTTGCGCGTACCCTTCTTTTCAAGCATTGCCTTGAAGGGGGAATATTGCTTGGACAAATCCTGCAATTCCGCCGTCAAATTCCAGTATACTTGGGGTACGAAAGCGGAAATAACTCAAACGCGTTCTACCACCAAACGAAGGGCAACGGACTGTACGCGCCCACCCGAAAGGTTGCGCTTGCCCGTACCGTTTTTATCCTCGATCTTGTGGTTAAGCAAGGTGGAAAGCTTATACCCCACCAAACGGTCCAACACACGGCGCGCTTGTTGCGCGTCTACGAGGCTGTAATTGATTTGACGCGGGGTTTTCAATGCCGCCTCAATCGCGTTTTTGGAAACTTCGTTGAACTCGATACGGTTTTCCCCGTTCTCGTCCAAACCAAGCACCGTTTGCAAATGCCAAGCAATCGCCTCCCCTTCTCTATCAGGGTCGGTTGCAAGGTAAACGCGATCGGCTTTCTTCGTCGCGTCTACCAAACGGCGGATTACGTCTTCTTTCCCTTCGGAATTGACGTACTTGGGCTCGTAATTGTTCTTTACGTCAACACCCAAGGTGTGCACGGGCAAATCGCGGATGTGCCCTGCGGACGCATCTACACGGTATTGACCTTTGAGGTACTTGGAAATGGTTTTCGCTTTGGAAGGCGACTCTACGATAATTAAATCCATTCTATATATCCTTACAATTTTTTTACAAAGTGAAATGTTTAAAAGCCTTACACGGGCGCGTAGCGGTTCCCGCCCAAGGCGGTTACCAAGCCCTTCACTTCCAGCGCCGACAGCACCGCCCTTACCTTGAAGGGTGGAATCCCTGCCGCCGCGGCAAGCTCGCTCGCATGCCCTTCTGCCAAAGCTTTTAACGCCGACAACAGCTTTTCCTCGTCCGCCGTCAACAGG
>JAZKZY010000013.1:0-4254 GCA_045612895.1 Candidatus Scatosoma sp.
CACACGGTGTTCCCCTCATCATTGACAACACCTTTGCGACCCCTGTAAATTGCCGCCCCTTCGAGTTCGGCGCGGATATCGTAACCCACTCCACCACCAAATACATGGATGGTCACGGCGTTGCGGTGGGCGGTTGTATCATTGATTCGGGCAACTTTAACTGGATGGCGCACGCGGATAAATTCCCCGGGCTTTGCACCCCTGACGACAGCTACCATGGTATTACCTATGCGGAAAAATTCGGTCAAGCGGGGGCGTTTATCACCAAGGCCACCGCTCAGTTAATGCGTGATTTTGGCTGTACGCAATCCCCTCAAAGCGCATTCTACCTCAACCTTGGTTTGGAAAGCTTGCACGTGCGTATGGAACGCCATTGCTTGAACGGGCAAAAGGTTGCCGAATATCTTGAAAACAACGAAAATATCGCTTGGGTGAACTACCCCGGCTTGAAGTCGAATAAATATTACGATTTGGCGCAAAAATATATGCCGAAGGGTACTTGCGGCGTGGTAAGTTTTGGCGTGAAAGGCGGCAGAACGGCGGCGGAAAAATTCATGAAAGCGTTGAAGTTAATCGCCATTGAAACGCACGTTGCGGACGCGCGTAGCTGCTGTTTGCACCCTGCAAGCGCAACCCACCGCCAAATGAACGATGAAGAATTGATTGCTGCAGGCGTACCTGGTGACTTGGTTCGTCTTTCCTGCGGTATTGAAAATTATGAAGATTTGATCGCGGACATTGAACAAGCACTCTCCACACTCTAAGAAAAACAGGTGACGTTATGCCTATCAAGATACCTAACAATTTGCCCGCCGTGAAAACGTTAGAGGGCGAAAATATATTCGTTATGACGGAAACCCGCGCAATCACGCAGGATATCCGTCCTTTGCGCATCTTGGTTGTCAACCTGATGCCCAAGAAAATTGAAACGGAAACTCAGTTTGCGCGTCTTCTTGGCAATTCTCCCTTGCAGGTGGAAATGGAGCTAATCCACACCAAATCGCACAAGGCGAAGAACGTTGCAGAAGAACATCTTCTTGCCTTTTACAAGACCTTTGACGACGTGAAGGAGCAAAAATTTGACGGTATGATTATCACGGGCGCGCCCGTGGAGCATCTCCCTTTTGAGGAAGTGGAATACTGGCAAGAGCTTTGCGAAATTATGGAATGGAGCAAGACGAACGTCCACAGCACCATGCATATTTGCTGGGGAGCGCAAGCAGGACTTTACTACCATTATGGCATACAAAAATACGGCGTGCCTAGTAAAATGTTCGGGATTTTCCCCCACACCGTAGAATATAAAAATTCTATCCTTTTCCGTGGCTTTGACGACGTATTTATGGTACCGCAATCTCGCCACACCACCGTTTTGAGAGAGGATATCGAGAATGTGGGCGATTTGAAAATCCTCGCCTCGTCCAAGGAAACGGGCGTATATGCTGTGAGCAGTAAAAATAGCAGACAGTTTTTCATCACGGGGCATTCGGAATACGATCCCGAAACCTTGAAAAACGAGTATCTTCGCGATCTTTCGCAGGGCAAACCCATTACGGTGCCTGTCCATTATTTCCCGAATGACGATCCCACGCAGCCCCCTTTGGTTACGTGGCGTGGGCATGCGCATTTGCTGTTCAGCAACTGGTTAAACTACTTTGTATATCAAAGCACCCCTTACGATATTGAGCAAGTGAAAGAGGAAAAATAACCTTTCACCTCGTACCTGGGTAGGGTATTTTCAAAAAGGAGGTAAAACCTATGAAAAACTTAAAACACGCTTTCCTCCCGATTTCCCTTTGCGTTACCCTTTTGGGTGCGTCGGGCTGCACCAGCTTTCATCCGAAAGAAGTTTCCGCAAACGAGTTATCAAAGGCGTACACCCGTACCACAACGGAACAATCCACCGTCACGGACGATTTTAAGAACAGCTTCTCCAACTTTGCCTTGGCTATGTTCCGTAAAACCGTCACCAAGGACAACGGAAACGATTTGTTATCCCCCCTCTCCGCCGCCCTTTGCCTTGCCCTTGTCAACAACGGCGCAAACGGCGAAACGCGCGCGCAGTTAGAGGGTTTGCTCGGCATGGAAACGGACGAGTTGAACCGCGCCATGTATGCGTATACCTCCACCCTTTACACCGCGGACGATTGCAAGTTAAATCTCGCGAACTCCATTTGGATGAAAGAAAACGCCTTGCAGGTAAACCCCGATTTTTTGCAAACGAACGCCGACTGGTATAACGCGCAGGCGTATGCGGCGCCGTTTGACAGTACCACGGTTGAGGATATCAATAACTGGTGCCACAACCAAACGACGGGTAAAATCAGCAAGATCCTCAACGATATTCCCCCTGAAACGGTGATGTATCTCATCAATGCGGTGGATTTTGATGCGAAATGGCAAACGAAATACGAGCGCAAGGACATCCTTAAAGGGACTTTCCACAGTTATGACGGTACGGATAGCGACGTGACGATGCTCTATTCGCAGGAAAGCCGTTATTTCATGGACGATAATTCCGTTGGCTTTACCAAGCCGTATATCGGTAATAAGTACAGCTTTATGGCGCTTTTACCCGACGATGGCGTGGATATTTACGAATATATCAACAGCTTGGACGAGGTAAAATGGGCAGGGCTTTGGGAAAGCGCTGACACCAGCCGTGAGGATTACGTGTATCGTAAAGTGTACGCGCGTATCCCCGAGTTTACCTACGAGACAGAGCTTTCCTTGAACGATACCTTGCAGGCGCTCGGTGTAACGGATATGTTTGACCCCGATAAAGCGGATTTTTCAGGTATTGACAGCACGCAAACGCTGTGGTGCGATACCGTCAAGCAAAAAACGATAATCGAGTTGGATAGAAACGGCACGAAAGCCGCCGCGATAACTTGGGCAGGGATGAACGCCATGTCCGCCGCCCCGCCTGAGGAATTGTATATTACCCTCGATAGACCATTTGTGTACGCCATTATTGACAACGCGCACAAGCTGCCTATCTTTATCGGCGCAGTGACAAAGCTTTAAAAAATAGCATAAAAAAAAGAACGGCAATTCCGCCGTTCTTTTTATTTTATCAAATCCTTGATAACCTCACCTGCGATAATCAAACCCACCACCGAGGGTACGAATGCAATACTGCCAGGCACGGGTTTCCCACTCTCTTCATCCACCACCGACGAGGGCAAGGGTTCCTCTTTCGAATATACCACTTTCAAATGCTCTATACCACGTTTTTTCAACTCTCTACGCATCACTCTTGCCAAGGGACAAACGCTCGTCTTCGTGATGTCCGCGACCTCAAAAGCGGTCGCATCCAGCTTGTTACCGGCACCCATGGACGAGATGACAGGGATTTTTGCCGCGTTTGCTTGCTCTACAAGGGCGATTTTACCGCTAACCGTATCAATGGCGTCCACCACGTAATCGTACTGGGTAAAGTCAAACTGCTCCGCCGTTTCAGGCAGGTAAAAAACGTTGTGTACACGCACGCAAATATCGGGATTGATATCCTTTGCACGTTTCGCCGCAACCTCCGTTTTTAACCGTCCTACGGTCGAATGCAGGGCGATAATTTGACGGTTGATATTCGACACGCTGACCACGTCTTTGTCGATTAAATCGAGCGCGCCGACGCCGCTACGTGCCAACGCCTCCACAACGTAACCGCCAACGCCGCCAACGCCAAACACCGCCACGCGCGCCTTTTTCAGTTTTTCAATGCTCCCCTCGCCAAGCAACAGGGCCGTCCTAGAAAATTGCATACTTACCTCTTGAAAAATGGTGAAAACCGCCGTCGAAGTTTATCCTTCGGCGGCGGTCACTACTTACATGATTATTCTATCGCCAAGCGCCGAATTACATGGATTCGTGAATGGTTCTAGAAATAACGTCATCCTGTTGTTCCTTCGTGAGTTTAATGAAGTTAACTGCATAACCGGAAACACGGATGGTGAGCTGAGGATACTTTTCAGGATGCGCCTGTGCATCCAAAAGAGTTTCGCGGTCGAACACGTTAACGTTAAGGTGGTGACCACCGTCGCCAACGTAACCGTCTAACATAGCTACCAAATTGTCTACTCTTTGCGACATAATATTATCTCCTTTATAATGTATTATATTTGCAGTCGGCTTGCCTGCGTTCCTAGGCGCAGGCGGAAACCGAACTCATTTGAAAATTAGTCTTCTTTACCAAGGGATGCAGGCATAATGGAGAAGGTGTTGGAAATACCGTCACGAGAATATTCGTAAGGC
>JAZKZY010000014.1:0-3867 GCA_045612895.1 Candidatus Scatosoma sp.
ATTCAGCTTGCCCTGACCTATCCTCAACGTTTGGATTGCGGTTTGAAGCCGTTGGATTTTGAGGAGCTGGGCGCGATTCGTTTCCTGCCCTTGGATAGAAAACGTTTCCCTTGTTACGATTTGGCGTTGACTGCGCTGGAAATGGGGGATAACTATGCCTGCGCGTTAAACGGCGCAGGGGAAATTGCCGTGCATGCCTTTTTGCAGGGTAGGATAGCTTTTACAGAGATTGCGGACACTATGAAGGTGGCGCTGGAGAAGACGGAACGCATGAAGGTCGTTTCGTACGAGGTATTGAAAGAAACGGACGCGCGTGCGCGCGCATTGGCTCGGGAGATTATCGGTAAATAATCCGCGAGAAAAAAAGAGAGGATATTATGGCAAATAATTTGTTATCAGTTGCAAGCGTATTTAAGAGTGCAGGCAGTATTTTGCTTGCAATCTTGATTTTGCTTGTTATGGTGACGGTACATGAATTTGGACACTACGTTGCAGGAAGAATTTTAGGGTTTAAGATTAACGAGTTTTCCGTAGGCTTTGGCCCTGCTATTTTCAAAAAACGCAGTAAAAAGACGGGGGAATTATTCGCGTTGCGTGTGATTCCGCTTGGCGGTTACTGCGCCTTTGACGGGGAGGACGAATTCGAGGAAGCGGAAGAAAAGCAAGAGGAAAAAGAAGCCCCTTTTGCGGAAATGCAATCGGATGCGGGATCGGAAGAAACGCAAAATGATGAGGGCATGTCCGAGGTGAAAGAGGAAACGTCGGATACGCCTGCGGAGGAATTTCCCGAACCGCAGGGGGAACGTTTTAACGATCAAGCCCCTTGGAAACGCATCATCGTCCTGATTGCAGGCGCGACGATGAACTACCTTTTGGCGCTCACCTTGATCATCGTGATGTTTGCGTGCTTTGGCCGTCCTATGTATAAGGTTATGGATTTGGGCGGTGAAGAAACGTCGCAAACGGTGATGACGGAAGATGAGTTGCAACTCAACGACGTGATTACGAAAATTGACGGAAAAACGGTGTATTTGATTACCGATTACATGGATATTCTTGACGGGCATAAGCAGGGTGACCGCTTGACGGTGACGGTGTTGCGTAACGGCGAAGAAAAAGACGTGTATATGGAATTGAAGACGGATGCGGATATTCAAAACCTCTCCGACACCCAAACCTTGCTCGGTGCGATGGGGGTTTACGAGCTTCGCACTACCACCGAGAAAGAGGACTTTTTTGAAACAATCGGCAACTCGCTTGCCTATTCGGTGAAAATCGGGGGTACGGTGCTTCGTTCGCTTGGGGAGCTTTTGACTGGTAAACTGGGTATGGACGCAATGGGCGGTCCGATTACCACGATCAAAATCACCTCGGAAGCGGCGTCGGTAAGTTTTAGCTCTTTCTTGAACATTGCGGCGTTTATCGGCGTAAACCTTGCTGTATTCAACCTTTTGCCTATTCCTGCGTTGGACGGTTGTAAAGTGATTTTCTGCGCGATCGAGTGGATTCGCAAAAAGCCCGTCAACCGCAAGGTGGAAACGATTATCCATTTTGCAGGTCTGATTCTCTTGTTCGGGTTTGCGATTTTGGTGGATATTTTACAGCTTTTCTAAAGAAAAAACAAAAAAATTATTGAAAAAGTTGCGGCTGTCAAGTAAAAATGCTTGACAGTCGTATTTTTATGCGTTATAATAGACAACGGAAAATGGGTAGGAGGTGAGGAAAATGAAAGACGATTTGCATTTTCTTCGGTTGTGGGATTTGTACTCGCCCCTCCTTACGGCAACCCAAAAAGAGGTGACCGACCTGTATTTCAATTACGACCTTTCGCTTGGTGAAATCGCGGAACAAAAGGGCGTATCCCGTCAAAGCATTTCCGATTGCTTGCAAAAATGCAGAAAACAGCTGGAAAAATACGAAGAAAAGCTTTGCTTTTTGAAGGCTTTGGACGGGCTTTCGCAGGAATATTCGGCGTACATGACGGAGGTTGAACGCTTTATTGATGACGAAGAGGGGAATTTTCCTGCGTTGCGTGGCCTAAAAGAAAAGCTTGCGGACGTGCATCAGCAATTCGGCACGGAAACGGACGAGGTTGACGGCGGTGAAATCGTCGGGGCTGTTTTCCGCGACGGGGAATAAGGAGAGAAAAATGGCTTTATTCGGTTCATTATCGGAAAGATTGAATCATATATTTTCCAAATTAACGAAAAGGGGTAAGCTGACCGAGCTGGAAATCCGCACGGCAATGCGCGAAGTGCGCGTGGCTTTGTTAGAGGCGGACGTAAACCTGCGCGTTGCGAAGCAATTCATCAACGACGTTTCGGAAAAAGCGGTCGGTCAGGAAATTTTATCCTCGTTGAACCCTGCGCAGCAGGTTATCAAGATTGTTAATGAGGAATTGATTGCCCTCATGGGCTCGAAAAACGCAAAGCTGGAGGTTTCCCCCAAGCTCCCTACCGTCATTATGATGTGCGGTTTGCAGGGTGCAGGTAAAACGACCCTTTGCGGTAAGCTTGCCAACCTTTTGAAAAAGCAAGGCAAACGCCCCCTTTTGGTGGCAGGCGATATTTACCGCCCTGCGGCGATTACACAGTTGCAGGTGGTTGGTAAAAACGTGCAGGTGGAAGTGTTTGAAAAGGGTACGCAAAACCCTGTAAAAACGGCAAAACAAGCCATTGATTATGCGCGTTCGATGAATTATGACACGGTTATCCTCGACACGGCAGGTCGTTTGCAAATTGACGACACGCTGATGCAGGAGCTGGAAAATATCAAGAAAGAGGTTGAGGTAACGGAAACCTTGTTGGTCGTTGATGCGATGACCGGTCAGGAAGCGGTAAACGTAGCCGACACCTTCAATACTCGCCTTGACGTAACGGGTGTGATCCTTACCAAGCTTGACGGCGATACGCGCGGCGGTGCGTGTTTGTCTATCAAAGCGGTAACGGGCAAACCCATTAAGTTTATCGGTGTGGGTGAAAAAATGGGGGATTTAGAACCCTTCTATCCCGACCGTATGGCATCGAGAATCCTCGGCATGGGCGACGTGTTGTCCTTGATTGAAAAGGCGCAGCAAGCCATCACCGAAGAAGATGCGAAAAAGATGCAGCAAAAGATGCTTGCCAACACTTTTACGCTCACCGATTACCTTGAACAGTTTGCAATGATGAAGAAGATGGGCGGCGCGTCCGCGATGCTTTCCATGTTGCCTGGCGCAGGGAAATTGAAGGTAAACGAAGGGGATATCGACGAGAAGAGGATTGAACGCACGAAAGCGATTATCCTTTCGATGACTAAGCAAGAACGTGACAATCCTTCTATCATCGACCATAAGAGAAAACGCCGTATTGCGGCAGGCTCCGGTACGACGGTGCAGGAAATCAATCAGCTGTTGAAACAGTTTGATCAAACGAAGATGCTGATGAAACAGCTTAAAGGTGGGAAAGGCCGTTTTAGACTTCCTTTCTAAAAAAACGGAGAATCTACTTCGTATTTCTGCGTCGGCGCTCGGTCACGTACCTCTTGTACGCTCCCTCGCTTCTCCTTGAACTACTCGCAGCTTGCTCCGTTTGGACGAGTAAAAGAGTACGTCTTGTACGCGCCCTCGCTTCTCCTTGAACTGCTTGCAACTTGCTCCGTTTGGACGAGGTAAAAACAACGGCAAATAAAAAATCGTGGTAATTTCCACAACATTACAAAAGCTAACTACGGTGCAAACCGTAAATATAGAAAGAAAAAATTTTTTAAGATACTTTGGAGGTATTTATTATGGTAAAAATGAGACTTTTCAGAATGGGCGACAAGAAGAACCCTATCTATCGTGTAGTTGTTGTTGATGGCAGAAAGGCTGCTACCGGCGAATACATT
>JAZKZY010000015.1:0-2760 GCA_045612895.1 Candidatus Scatosoma sp.
ATAATAGAGTCCGCTCTCCTCGTGCTTACAGTTGCTTTCATACCAAGCGATGAATTTCTTCATCACGGGAAATTTCGCCCTCAGCCATTCTACGTCGTTTCCGTATTGCTCGGAAATAAATAATGCGTGCTGCGCAAGGCAAGGCTTGTGGATATTCACCTCAGAGCCGGGTACAAGGTCGAAAATAGACGCCGCGCTTGCTTTGACGTTGATGGGAATCCTGCCCTCCTCGTCCGCATGCTCAAAAAAATTCAAAATACATCCCTTTTCATAAACGGAAATATCCTTCTTTTTATCCTTGGCGATTTCAACCAAAGCAATATCCATCAACCAACTATCCCAATCCCACATTTCGTCGTGATAATACGCACCAGGCACGATAAACGGATTGGATAACTGCCCCGACGGTTCACGAAAGCTACGCTCATATTCGCTTAAAATATAATTTTCAACAATCTCTATATTTTTTAATACCTTCTTGTCCATAACGGCTATCACTCCCTTATTCTTTGCGTAACGGGCGGCTTTATTTTTCGGTAAGATACGCTCTTGATTCCACCCAAAATTGCGGGCTTTCTACGGGAGCGTCGTCCAACTCCCAAAACTGCGTCATCATTCTTTCCTTGACAGGCTGTTTTGCACAGTCTTGCATATACGCGCTAATCTCCTCTACGGAAATCCCGTTTGTCGGATTGAAATCCTCGCTTCTCATATATTCGAGAATAAATTTCGCCATCGCCTGTGAGGAAGGTTCGTCGTTATCCAACCCCGTCAAATTCAAACCGCACACCAAGAGCTTCCCTTCCCCTACGCATAAATCGAATAAATAGGAAAAATCACGCAAGGTGCGGTCGTACATCAATTCGGGAAGGTTAAAGCTTCCCTTGTAGGCGTCAAAACGGTCGCGACAGCTCTTGTCTATCCCCGAAATAATATTATGTACCTTCACAGGGAAATCGTCTAAAATAATTTTATCACAATCCTCGGAAATCGCATTATAATTAAAATCGTAATACCGACCGCTTGCAAATCCGTATTTTTCAAGCAAATTGTTTTCACAAACCCCGCCGTAATTCGTTCCGCGATCCCAAATAACAGGCTTGAAACGATTCCACGTCGCTCTGAACGCATATTTTGGCTGTTTCTGCCCCTTGTTCGCCACGTGGCGAGTCCAATCAGAGCGATACACCAAACAAACCTTTTTGCCCATTTTAAGGCCGTTTAACGCCTTTTCAACGTTATCCGTAACCATCAAGTCGTCTTCTTCGTAAGAAACAAAGTCTTGATAGCCGATTTTTTCTGCTCTTTGGTATATCCAAATTTTCCACTCGTTTTCCGAATACGTTTCTTCGTTGCAAGACAAACAAGTTTGAAGGCGGAATTCTTCCGCTTTATCCACCTTGGGCATACGCAGTTTAATCTTACAAATCTCGTAAAGGCCCTTTCGAGACACGTCAATATTTTTCATTTGCGACGAAAGTGCAATTCTTCCATCCTGGCCGATAAGTTTAAAAGTAAAATCCGCAACCTTTTCGCTGTCTTCCCCACAGTTGGAGAATTGAATAGGGATTATGATTTCCTCTTCTTCGTAGAAGAGTCTATTCCCTACTTTTGCCGCCAAAACTCTATCCCCATTGAATTTTAAGAAATCCTTTGGCTGAATATAATTTTCATCGTCAAAGCAATCGACTACGCCGTTAGAGTTTTCATAAACGTCGGTGTCAGCAAACTGCAAGAAATGGAAACCTCCCAACAAGGAGCTTGTTCTCATGGCTTCATACGCAGTTTTCCAGCATTCTCTTTGAAACTCTTTGCTTGCCTTGTACATTTCCGCGTAAGAATCCGCAAAGCCCTTTACTTCAATCATTTTTAATTCTTCGTCTATCCACCAAGGCAAAGCGGTTTTGTGTTTCAAAAACTTCTCTTTCAAAGCCTTGTAATCACGAAGTGCGGTATAATGGCAAACCTCATGCGCCATCAATGGCACGCGGAAAAACAATGTACGGGAAATCGTTACGTCCTTTTCTGCTACCTGCAAAGGTTTTTCTTCCGACGTACCTACCACCAAAAGGTTGTCCGTATCCTCGTACATATCCGCATGCTTTCCAAACGGGAAGTAATAACTCATGTGTTGTACGTCTATGTCGACGTTCGGGCGGTTGTTCGCCCCCCAAGCGCACGTATCAAGGAAAAGCCTTGTTCCGTCCATCGCATCGATGCTTTGCTTAATTTCCTCAATACCACTGCTTCCTGCGGAAAGATTTTTAATTTCGTTGCCAATGCAATATACGGCAAGCGAAGGGTGATTGTATAATCTATCGATGACGTCCTTCAAAAAATCGGGCGGAACAATGGCGCTACCCGTCGTCACCATTTCTTCCAAATTATTATATATATCATGGGGCGGTCTCAATTCGATATGAACGAGCATCCCCAACTCATCTGCAACTTTAAAAAACGTTTCTTCCGGAACTACGGAATGAAAACGCACGTAATTAAAACCGAATTTCTTGGCTTCGGTAATACTTTTACGATAAAACTCCTCCGTGGTAAGCTTACCGTTATTTGCATGGTCGTGCGCCGTCGTACCACGTATATAACCGCGCACAAACACAGGCGTACCGTTCAGGCACACCTCTTTGCCGTTGGTCGTAAACGTTCTAAACCCAAACGTACCGACAACCGTTTCTTCCCCTTCCGTATATACGATTTCCATTTTATACGTATACAAATAGGGATTGGAAATACTCCAAAGTATAG
>JAZKZY010000016.1:0-6230 GCA_045612895.1 Candidatus Scatosoma sp.
TGAAATTATCCGCGTGGCGGTGTCGGACGAGGCGGATGCGCTCGCCATTCAATCGGTGAAAGAAAAAATCCACATTCCTTTGGTTGCGGATATTCACTTTTCGCCCAAGCTTGCGGTAATGGCGATTGAAAGCGGCGCGGACAAGGTGCGTATCAATCCCGGTAACATCGGCGGTGAGGCGGAAATCAAGTACGTTGCTGATTGTGTAAAAGCGCATCATATCCCTGTGCGCGTTGGCTCGAATACGGGCAGTATCGAAAAACATTTTCTCGAAAAGTACGGTAAAAGCGCCAACGCGTTGGTGGAAAGCGCGCTGTACAATGTGGGGATTTTGGAAAAGTTTGGCGTGAACGATATTGTGATTTCGGTAAAGGCTTCGGACGTAAAATTAACGGTAGACGCGTACACGGTACTGGCAAATCGTACTTCTTACCCCTTACATCTCGGTGTGACGGAGGCGGGTACGACGGAGGCAGGTATTGTAAAAAGTGCGGTGGGCATCGGCAGTTTGCTGTTGAACGGCATCGGGGACACCATTCGTGTTTCCTTGACCGACAATCCCGTAAAAGAGGTATATGCGGCGAAAAACATTTTACGCGCCTGCGGTTTAGACGAGGCGTTTGTGGAGGTGGTTGCTTGTCCTACCTGTGGTAGATGTGAGTGGGAAAGCATGGCGCTCGCGGAAAAGGTAACCGAGTTTGTGCGCCCCTATAAAAAATCGGCGAAAATCGCCGTAATGGGCTGTGTAGTCAACGGTCCTGGCGAGGCAAAGGATGCGGATTTGGGGATCGCTGGAGGTAAAGGCGGTTGTTTAATTTTCAAAAAGGGCGAGCCGTTCAAAAAAGTGACGGCTGAACAGGCTGAAGAAGAATTTTTCAAGGAAATAAGGTTGTTGTTAGATGGCGAATAGGTTAAACGAGTATTTGGCGGAGATCCGAGGAATCGACGGTTTGAAAAATGCGATTTTATGCGGAATCACCGTATCGAAAAAAGATAAAACGGCGGAATTTTTCCTCGTGACGGATAAAACCTACACGGTGCGTGAGGAAGCGGCAGCGCGTTCGATTTCGGATGAATATTTACCCGAAAACTTTTCCGCGCGCGTTAAAATTGTAAAGCGCGTACCCGATCCCGAGGGCTTGCAAAACCGTATTTACGAGTATATCCAAAAGACTTTTCCTGCGGCGGCGGCATTCTTGGAAATGAAAAATATCCACGTGGAAATGTTGACCAGCGGGGCGAACTTTTACATTGATATCGCATCGGGCGAACAGACCCTTTTTAGCTCGGGAAATATCTTGGACGAGGTAAGCAGGTATTTGACGAGTGTGTTTTGCGGCAGCTTTTACGGCAACGTGCGTATCGTGGAAAAGGCGGAGCCTGACGCCTCTATTTTGGAGGAAATGCCCGAGGAAAGCGTAGAGGAAACGCCGCACGTAGAGATTCGTCGTTTCCGCATTTGCGATTATGAAAAAATCGACGGCGCGGACGAGCCGTTGACTTCCGCGGTGTATATGGCGGATTGTCAAGCGGTGGAGGGAAACTACAACGTTTGCGGTAAAGTTACCTTTATCGAGGAAATTGAATATACCAAGCACAATGAAAAGACGGGCGAGGATATGAAGAAAACTCGTTTTTCTGTGGCTTTGACGGATGATACGGCGACCTTGCGTTGCACCTATTTCCCCAAGAAAGCGACCTTGGAAAAGGTGCGTGACATCAAGATCGGGGATCAAATCGTAATCAGCGGTGCAAATGAGGAATACAAGGGCTCGGTGTCCTTTAAGGCGGCGAAAATCAATTACGGTACGCCCCCCGAAGGGTTTGAACCGGTTGCCCGCAAGGGGAAACCCGTACCCAAGGCATACCACACCGTATTCCCCGAACCGTACGTGGATTATACGCAGGCGGGCTTGTTTGACGACCTTTCCAAACCTGCGGATTTGAAAAATAACACCTTTGTCGTGTTCGACTTGGAAACGACGGGCTTGAACAATAACCCTGCGATGGGGCGTATGGATAAGATTATCGAAATCGGCGCGGTGAAAATCGTAAACGGTGAGATGACGGAAAAGTTCTCCTCGTTCATCGCTTGCAAGGAAAGACTTTCGCAGGAAATCATCAACTTGACGGGCATTCACGATTCCGATCTTGTCGGCGCGCCCGAGGTGGAAAAGGTGCTTGCGGACTTCTATAAATTTACGGACGGCGCGTACCTGGTAGGGCATAACGTAACTTTCGATTACCGTTTTGTGCATTACTACGGGGAAAAGAATGGTTACATGTTTGATAAAAAGACCTACGATACCTTGACCTTGGCGCAGGAAGTTTTGCGTGGGTGTTTGGCGAATTATAAGCTGAATACGGTGGCGGATTATTACGGCTTTACCTTTAATCATCACCGCGCGTTTGACGATGCGTGCGTAACCGCGAAGGTGTTTATCGAGCTGGTAAAAGCCAAAGGCAAGCTGGAATAAATAGCTATTTTACAGATTGTTTTTTCATTCACTTTAGTGAATGTTGAAAAATTTTACAAAACAAGTAAAAAATGCTTGCTATTTCCATATAATAATGTTATAATTAGGATACTTAATAATGCTTTTGTTATTGAGAGTGGTCTTTCGGCCACTCTCAATCTTCATGTTTAAGGGTGTTTTACGGTGTATAGCTCCCCTTAAGAGTAAACAAAATCAGGAGAAATTATGAAAATCAAACCGATTGAAGAAATTCAAAACGCGTTGCAACCGATTGCGGATGAAATGCAAATCGAAATCGTGGAGGTGGAATTCAAGCAAGGGAAAGAGCCAGCCTTGACCATTTACATTGATATCGAGGGTGGTGTGGATTTGGATACTTGTGAAAAATTCCACCGCGCAATCGACCCCGTTTTAGATGAGGTTGACCCCAGTTTTGGCGTTCCTTACACCCTCAACGTGTCCAGCCCTGGCTTGGATAGACCTTTGAAAACCGATCGCGATTTCCAAAAATGTATCGGCGCAAAGGTGGAAATCAAACTCTTCGCTCCCATGCAGGGTAAAAAGTTCTTCGAGGCAACCTTGAAAGGGCACGATGAAAATTGCGTTTACCTTGAAGATAAGGGGACGGAGCTCAAGCTGGAAAAGGCGAAGATTGCAAAAATTTGCCGCGCGATTGACTTTGCGGCGCTTGGCTTGGCGTAAGCCATACATTTACACAACGGCACAAATAATCCAACCATAGGTTGGAAGTACGATTATAAACATTTACGAAAATTCAATAGGAGATTGAAAACAATGGAAAACAAAGAGTTTTTTGCGGCGCTTACCGACTTGGTAAGAGAAAAGGGTATCAGTGAAGAAGCGTTTATCGCAACGCTTGAAAACGCACTTGCATCCGCATACAAGAAGCAGTTTGACGGTGGCGCGGAAATCGCGGTATCGTTGAATGCGGAAAAGGGTACGATCGAATTTAGAGCGACCCGTTACGTCGTAGAGGTTGTAGAGGATAAGGACAAGGAAATTTCCTTGGAAGACGCGCAGGAATTGAATCCCGATTACAAAATCGGCGATACCATCGTAAAAACCTTCATCCCCAAGAACTTTGGCCGTATTGCTGCACAGACCGCAAAACAGGTTATTTTGCAAAAATTACACGAAGCGGAACGCGACAATACCTTCTCCGAATTTTCGGATAAAGAAGGCGAGTTGATGGAAGGTGTTATCCGTAAAATCGACGAACGCAACATTTACGTGGAATTGGGCGATAAGAAAATTGAAGGCGTTATGCCTCCTTTGGATCGCGTTCCCACCGAAAGATACGCTTTGGGTGATAAATTAAAGGTGTTCGTAAAGCGCGTTAAGAACAATGGTAAAAATTCTCAAATCGTGGTTTCCCGTACCGCGCAGGGCTTGGTTAAGAAATTGTTCGAAGAACAAGTACCCGAAATCGCACAAGGTATCGTAGAAATCAAGGAAATCGCTCGTGAACCCGGTCACAGAACGAAGATGGCAATCGTATCCAACGACGCTCGCGTAGACGCAGTTGGCGCTTGCGTAGGTAACCGCGGCGCGCGTGTAAACGCAGTTGTGGAAGAACTCGGCGGCGAAAAGATTGACATCATCGTATGGAACGAAGATCCTCTTGCATTCATCTACAAGGCACTTTCCCCTGCAACCGTTCTTTCCGTAACGGCAAAGGGTGAAAAGAGCGCAATGGCAATCGTACCCGATGACAAGCTTTCCCTTGCAATCGGTAGAGATGGTCAAAACGCACGCTTGGCGGCTCGTTTGACGGGTTGGAAGATCGACGTAAAGAGCGCATCCTCCCCTGAAGCTGCTGAAATCCTTTCTCAGATTGAAAACGAAGAGGAAGAAATCAGCGAATAATCGCCAAATAAAAACGGGAGGTGGCGTATGCCGAAGAAAAAAAATATTCCCATGCGCATGTGTATTGCCTGCCGTGAAATGAAACCCAAGGTAGAAATGACGCGCGTGGTGAGAAATGCCGAAGGGGGAATTTCCCCCGATCCCACGGGGAAAGCCCCTGGGCGCGGTGCGTATATTTGCTCCAACGAGGATTGCCTTAAGAAGTTGACGACGAAAAAGCTTTTGAACAAAGCTTTCTCCGCCAACGTAGCCCCCGAGGTATATAAAGGGGTAGAGGAGGACGTACTTGGACAAGAGTAAAATTGAGACCTATCTTGGTTTTTGTATCCGTTCGAGAAAAATTATTTTCGGGGCGGAAACGATAGAGAAACAAAAAAAAGGAGTTTTCCTGCTCGTCATTGACGGGGCAATCGGGAAAAATTCCTTAAAGCCCATTTTACGCGCAAAGGAAACGCTCGGGTGTCCGCTCTATATTACGGACGAGGGCGCGCTGGCGGAATGGGTACACCGCCCTGCTGTGAAAGCGGTGGCAATAACTGACAACAACCTTGCCTCGGCGATGGTTGCTAGCGCCGACGGTGAGCCGAGATTCAAATTATATTCGGGAGGGAACAACTGAACCTATGGCAAAAAAATATGAAAACGTGGAAAAAATTACATCTCTATTAGACGATGAAAAGCTTGGCGGTGTGCAGAAACGCCTTTTGTCCACGGAGAAAAACCTTTCTGGGATTTTGAAAAAGCTGGCTGCTTTGGAAACGGAAAAACAAGAACGTGAGGCGGCAGAAGTAGTCGCAAAAGCAGAAGCGGAAGCAGCGGCGGCAAAGGCGGCGGAAGAAGCTGCGCGCGCTGCGGCGGAAGCAAAGGCAAAAGCGGAAGCTGAAGCGGCTGCAAAAGCAGAAGAAGCGAAGAAAAAGAAAACCGAAAAGAAGAAGGCGGAAGAAACGCCTGTTGAAACGCCCGTAGAAGCACCTGCGGCGGTAGAAGAAAAGGTTGAGGCGAAGGAAGAAAAGCCTGCTGAACAACCCAAAGAAGAAAAGAAAACGGAGGCGAAACCCGAAGCGCGTACGTTCGTTCCCAAACCCGAAACGCGTCCGACTGCGCCTGCTGCGCCTCGCGCGCCTAGATATTTCCGTAATGGTCAAGAACAGGGTGTTTACGTAGCGAAACCCGGTGCGGAAAACGTATCTGCAAATACGACGTTCCGTCCTCGTCCTACGGGTGATAGACCTCAAAGACCTGCTGGGGATAGACCTCAAAGACCGATGGGACAAAGACCTGCTGCGCCTATTAGCGCGCCGATCGCAGCTCCCATTGCGGCTCCTTCGAGAGAAAAGAACTTCTCCGCACCCGCGAAGAAGAAGACTTTTGAAAAGACTTACACCGAAAAGAAACCTATGTCCAAGCGTAACCTTATGAAACAGCAAGGTATGACGGTGGAGGATTTCGACGAAGACAAGTCTGGTTACAGAAAGGTGCGTTCGCCTAAAAAGCAAAAGCAACAAGAAGTGCAAACCATCAAGATTGAACACGCAGTGGTTACCACGCAGGATATTCCTTTGAAGGTATTGTCTGAAAAGCTTGGTATTTCCGCGGTGGAAATCACCAAACGTCTTTTCAAAGAAGGTATCATGAAGGGTATTAACGACTCGATTGATTATGAAAATGCATTGATGATTGCGATGGATTTGGGCATTGACCTCGAATATAAACCTGAAAAAACGGCAGAAGAAGTATTGATGGATACGACGGCTGTGGAAGATGAAAGCAAGTTGGTTACCCGCGCTCCCGTTGTTACGGTTATGGGTCACGTTGACCACGGTAAAACCTCGTTGCTTGACAAAATTCGTTCCACAACGGTTACGG
>JAZKZY010000017.1:0-19436 GCA_045612895.1 Candidatus Scatosoma sp.
TTGGTTGGTGATAAGCACGTAACCGAGCATCCCAAGACCGCCGACCAACAATACCAAAGAGAATACAAACGACCAAGGAATACCGCCGCCATTCAAGATATAACTGCTATCGCGTAAGGGTTCCATAATCGCGCGCGTTAAACCATACACGATAGAGTAACACGCCGTATTGAGACCGTTGGGTTTTTTCGGGTTAAACCATGCGTTCAAGAAGAGCGCAATCGCCGCCGTCAAAGTAACCATACTTTCATAGAAGAAGAAAGCGTAATGCCATTCGTTGGACGATTCAATCAATACCGCGAAGGGGAAAAACTGCCACGCCTCGTTGGTAACCAAGCCGCCGTAAACCTCTTGGTTTACGAAATTCCCCCAACGCCCGATGGATTGCGCCAACAACAAGCCGACAACGATACAATCCCCCGCGCGGAAGAAATTTACTTTTTTGAAATAGCAAACACCCAAAACGCTTAACGCGCCGCCAAGGATACCGCCCGTAATCGCGAGCCCGCCTTGACGAATGGATTGAAAGTCAAACCATTCCTTAATCGGCATGCCTGCGGTTATGCAATAGAACAAACGTGTCGTCACGATTGCAATCGGCAAACAAATCACGAAAAAGGTCAAAAACAAATCCGTAGACATATTTCTGCGACGAAACAACAAAGAAATCACAAAAAACGCCGCCATCATCCCAAACACGATGATGATTGCATACCAGTAAATTTCCATACCAAAAATGTTGATACTCGAATGATTAGGCCATAATAAAGCGTTCATCTTTGCACTCCTTCTCGGGGGCAAACTCCCCGATTATCTTTATTATTATAGCATAATAATAAAAAGCCGTCAAGAGGTCACTGACGGCTTTTTCCTGTTTTTTCTAAAATATGGGGTCGAAATGTAGAATTTTAGCGGATTTTTATCTTCAACGGCTTTACTTTTGTCAACGCAGGCACACAAATAAAGAGCAAGAGGTAGTTCACCAAGCAGTTCCAAATTTGCCCCTGCACGAATAAGCGCGACACCAAATACTTGGAATAACTTACCTTGGAATAGAGCAACCAAAAGGCAGTTGTATTGATTAGCACAGTGCAAATGGTAAAGCTTAATAGACACACGAGCGCTAGTTTCACGTATAAAAACCAAGATTTGTTACTAGGGATTCCATGGACGATGAACCCTGAAATAACAGAGCTTAGCCCAAGCGAAAGCCCTACCCACGGCATATACATAAACCCTGCCGAATGGTATAAAAAGCCGACCAAGTCCCCTAAAAAGCAAGCAACAAAGCCAAAGATCGGCCCAATGATAATCCCCGTCAGCATGGATAAAAACAGCGTAAAGGAAAATTGTGTTTCCGCCAGTTTGAATTCGAAAAACATATTCGAAACCACACAAAAGGCGGTAAAAACGGAAATATAGGCTATCACGTGGCTTTGCCTTTTCCCCTCTAACGCGCCGACCATCCACCACGGCTTTATATTTTCTTGTTTTAACATAATAAAAACCTCCCGTTTGGAGAGGTCCGCAACTGCACCATGGTATGCCCTTTTTACATTTCAACGCGTACATGGGTGCTTCTTTCGTTTAGCGGACGCGCCTTCGCACCGCAGGGTTTTTCACCCTTTCGTTTATCGACAACGTCCCGTTCGATAACACTTTACGCGCTAAAGGCTACTCTTGTTTTCTATTATACCCCTTTCACCTAAAAAAATCAAGCGTTTCTTCAATATTTGGGTATATTTTCCTTTCCCTTTCTCAAAATGAGTGTATGGGGCTTATTTTTATCCGTACCATTATCATCTTTTTAACTTTGTTTGTCGTGATGCGCTTGATGGGCAAACGGCAAATCGGAGAAATGCAACCGTACGAGCTGGTCATCACCCTCATCATTGCGGAGCTTGCCTGTATCCCTATGGAGGACACAGCCATTCCTTTGCTGTACGGCGTGGTGGCCATTTTGACCGTTTATCTTTTACATCAAATCGTGTGCATCATCGACCTAAATATCCGCGGTGCGAAAGTGATGTTAAGCGGTAGTCCGAGCGTGGTTTTGAACAAAAACGGCATTGACGATACCCAGTTAAAGAAGAACAATCTTGACGTTTCCGACCTCATTGAAAGCCTACGCGTGGAGGGGTATTTTTCCCTTGATGCGGTGGAATACGCCCTCTACGAGGCAGAAGGCACCTTTTCCGCTTTACCAAAAAAGAATTACGAGGACCAGCAAAATTCCTTACCCGTCATCATCGTGGACGAAGGGAAATTTGACAAGAATAATATCGAACTAACCAAGCGCTCTATCCCCTATTACAACGACATCTTAAGGGGGCAGGGTTGCGTTGAATTGAAAAAAGTGCTGGTGATGACCGTGGACGGAACGGGGAAAGTTTACCTGCAAGAAAAGGGCAAAAAATACAAAACCTTCCGCCTGGACTGGGCGGAAACGTTGTGGTAGGAGGAAAGATATGATCCGTACAATCGCCAGCGCAATCATTACTCTGATTTTACTGTTAGCGGTAGCCGTCTATGATATTCATTACGTACAAACGACCTTCGCGGTCTTTCACGATGCCCTGCGCACCTTAAAGGAAAAAACGGAGCTTGGCGTTGCCAGCTACGACGACGGTTTAGCGCTTCGCGCCTACTGGGACACAAAAAAACAAGTGATGCATATTTGGGTACCCCATACGCCGCTTGCGGAAATTGATTACCAGTTAGACGAAGCCGTTGGGTATTTATACGCCAAAGACTACGAGGGGGCTTTGCCGAAAATTGAGGTCCTCTTGGGTTTATCCGAAAACATCCCTGGCAGTTACACCCTATCCTGGGGGAACATTTTCTAAAATAAAAAGGCACTCATCTCATACATGGGTGCCTTGTTTTATTTATTTTTCCTTTACGCCAAACCGTAAGCAATAACGATGCGCACGTTTGCATCGAAAATATTATGCAGGAATTTTTTCACCGCTTCGTTGGTTGCGGCATCCATTTTATCCTGCTCGTTACTGCGGATCATCGTGATCATCGCGTTAAAGTTTTTGTAGATAATCTGCGCGTCCTCTTCAATCGCGGTGTACGCATCCTCCGTACCCTCGTGCTGAATGGAATACATTTCCTCAATCGTTTCATTCATCGCATACAGCAATTCCATATTGCCCGAACGAATCATCTCCACCGTTTCGTGGTTCAAATCGGCGAGCAAATGAATAAAGCGTTGCAATTTTACGTTTCCTTCTAATTCCGTAGCCATTATAACTCCACCCCATTTCCTTTCAAGAGTTCGCGCGCGGATTCTACACTGTCCACGCCCGTCTTATTTTTGATAGGCGCAAATTCTTTTTCGCGCACAACCTCAAAGGGCAATACACTACCCATCGGCTTAATCAAATCCACCGCGAGGGTTTCAAACTTTTTACCGTTTTCCTTATCGGGCTTTCTCGTTTCCCCGTCCTCGCAAAGACATTCAATCTTCTTTTCTACGATATGCACGGGGATTTTCTTATCCGCAATCTCTTCCAAACGGGAAAGACGGAAAAGGTAGTTCATAATTACGCCGAAACAATAAGCAAGATTGCCTTGCTCGTCGCGCATATTTGCCATTTCGTTCGTCAATTCGTAATATTCGATGATGTCGGGCAATTCGCCGTCCTTACACAAAACCCCTACCTTTTCGAAGGGTTCCGTTTTACAAATTGCCTTCGCTCCGCAATTTACCCCCGTCAAAATGGTTGCGCCGACAAATACGGGATCGGCAATACGTTGCAACACGTTGTCCACCGCATAGATATTCAACCATTCTACGCCGCGCGCGTGCAAATCCTCACAAAGCCCCGCACGTTTCAACGAGCTAAACCAACCGCCGTTGCCGTTGGGGGAAAGCGCAGGGGTATCCTTTCTTTCCAAAATGATTTTACCGTTATAATCCACCGCAGGCGCCATGTCCTGTTTGAAGAACTTAATCTCCGTTTCGGGATAGCCGAAATAGTTGTGTTCTTTCCAAAACGAAGTGGTTTGTTCGTGGTTTTTATCACTCGTCATAATGTAGAGAGGTACGGTAACGCCGCATTTTTCCGTAACCTCCATCAGGTTTTTCATTTGCTGTTCAAAAATATACAACGGCTTGGTGATACCGATGTTATACGCGCCCTTAGGTCCGTCCACGCCAAGGCGAGTACCCATACCGCCTGCAAGCAACACAGCCGCTACTTTTCCTGCCTTAATCGCCTCGATACCAGCCGCCTCAAATTCCTGCTCTCTCTTTTCAATATCCGCGCGGCGGAAACCGTCGATAGGCGCAAGCGCGCGGTCTTTACCACTCATATCCACGGGATTTGCCAAAGCATCCTCAAAGCTCCAGTCGATATTCGCAATCGCATCCAAAAGATTTTTCTTACCTGCGTCGTCTAATTCGTCGTAATACGCCAACAACTGTATTTGATTTTTCTCAGTTAATAAAGCTTTTGCCTGTTCGTAGTTCATAACAGCACGCTCCTTTTTCCTTTTTCTATATTGTAGCAAATTTACAGGTGAAACGCAAGGTTTTTACCCATATTTTTTTGTAAAATTCTTTTCCGTTTTTTTGAGATTCTTTCCCTTTACTTTCTCACGAAAGTATGGTATAATGCACATATGAACATTTTGAAATATCTTCAAGAAAAACGAAAGGACAAAACAAAAGCGAAAGCCTATGAAAACGAGCTGGATCGTTTAGGACTGACCTTCCCTCTCTTTTGCAAAGTCCACGCCGTAAAATCCGCCGACCACCAGGGCGCTATTGCGCAAAGCCGCGTCGGCGATCATCTATTGATTGTCCACACCCCCACCGAGGATAGGCCCTTTTGCACCTGCGTGTATAACGTATCACTCAACCGTGTGCTTGGTTTTATCGAGGAGGAATTGTCGGAAAAGCTCGTCAAAGCATTTGGCAATGCCTTTTGCCGTGACGGGGAAGTGGAACAAATCACGGGCGGCGCGCCGTATAAATACTTTGGCTGCAACCTGCGCCTTATGGACACGCAGTATTTTTTAGAAGAAATGAACGAACTCACCGAATAAAGAAAACCGTCGTTTAACGCGACGGCTTTTTTATAATTTTTGAAAGATTTTCACAAGCGGATAAAGCAGTACCCCCACCGACACCGCCGTACACACCACCTGTGGCAGCATCACGGAAAAGGACGCGTAAAAATAAATCTTGAACACCCTGCCCGAATACCCATACCAAAGCGGCGTGATGATATTATCTAACATGGTAAACGCAATCGTACAAACGCACGCAACCGCCGTCAACCAAACCACTTTTTTCGGGGTTAAATCCCCAAAATGCCCTAAAAACCCAAACAGCAGGGCAAGTAGATTGTAATAAGTCAGATACAGCACAAGTACGGTAGGTTGAAAGCCGAAAACAAATTGACGGAGCAGGGAAAACACCGTTGCCGCAGCAACCCCTCGCCGACAGCCAAACGCAAAAGAGAAGGCAACAAATAACACCGTCACAAGCTCTACCCCAGGCAAAAAGGACAAGCAAAGCTGCGCCGCAATCGTCAACGCGACAAAAACGCCGATATACGCGCAATCCTTCCCTAAATTTTGTCGATTTTTTTCATTCATCGCAACCCTGCCCCTGCCATTTTAACGTTTTTATTTAGAACGCTTGGTAATACCAAACGTAAACTTGTCCCCCTAAAACGGGTAAAGCATCCGCGCCAAGCACCGCGCTGCCCAACTTTTCACCGTTATACTCTATCTCACCCCACGCGGCATTTGACATTTCACCGTCCGAGATATAAAGCATCCAGCAATGGCTGAAATCGATAGGATTGTCCTTCCCATTGATCCCCGTTACCATACCGTTTTGTATGGTAAAATTCACCAACCCTTCCTCCTGTAAATCTTCCATCACCGAAAGCAAGGTTTCCTCGCCGTCCGCCTCTAACACGCGGATTGCCACCATATCCTCGGCGGTTTTTTCCACCTCCGCCTTTATCCCTGCTTCGCCATGGATAGACGAGCTGTCCTCACCGCCGCCCGTACCAAACGAGCAAGCGGATACACCTGCCAAACAGCAAGCAATCAGCAAAAAAGAAAGCCATTTACATTTCATAAGAAACCTCCTAAAATACATTCAAAAAGAAAACCCGAACGCCGCAAAAAGGCATTCGGGTAAAAAGACAAATGAAAACCACCGCTTATCTCAGCGGTTGCTTGCCTCCCTTTCCGCCTCTCCGCAGAAACATCGGTTACTACAGCAATCGGCAGGTCTCCCGGCTTATAACGCCTTGGTATGCAAATGTGTTTCATCGCATACCTGCCCCCTTCCTTCCCGTTTTTTACAGTGAAAAAGAGCAAAGCGTTTTTACGGTTGCGGAGGCAGCGGGGCAACTCGCCAAAGCGATTTCCCTCTTCCCTATTAAATCCTTTCCGCAAAAAGGATACCGTTTGCTTGTATTCAATTTTACTTGCCGTACAGTTCAGTTTGCAGCTCTTTTCGCGTTTTCACCGAAAGCCAACCGCAAGAAACGGATCCGGGGCCTACGTGCGCCCCGATAACGGGTCCCATAATGGTTACCCAAGGTCTTACCCCCGTCGCTTTTTCCATCAAATCCGCCAACTCTTCCGCGCCCTGCGGATTGTTGGTATGCACCACAACGGACATTTTCATCTCGTCCATGGGTGCCTTATTGATATGTTCTATCACTCTAAAGAAGGATTTCTTCAAACCCTTATTTTTCTCGGTTACTTTTAATTTCCCTTCCTCGTCAAAGACGATCAAGGGTTTCACGTTCAACACCGTACCGAACGCCGCCGACATGGTGGAAACACGCCCCCCTTTTCTCAAATAGAACAAATCGGTAGGGATAATGCAATGCTGTACGCGCTGCCTTGCATCCGACAAATACGCGCAAGTTTCCTGCGCTGTCCAACCCTTATCGCGGCAATCCGCCGCCAAAATTGTCAACACACCTTGTCCTGCCGTTGCCGTCAAAGGGTCTAATGGATACACCCGAAAATCAGGATATTCCTTTTGCACGTCTTCCGCCGCCTGGCGGGTGATTTCAATGGTGTTGGCAAGCCCCGAAGAAATCATAAAATGAATCACTTCTTTCACGCCTGCCTTTGCCATTTTGGTAAAATGCCGAACGTGGGCGTCATAATTCAATTTTGCGGTACGAGGAAACCAACCATCCGCCACTTTTTCGTAAAAGCACACGTATTCCTCTTCCGTAGAAAAATTGTCCAGTCCCTCCTCAATCACCCCGTTTTTTTCCATCGTAAAGGTCAAGGGGACAAACCATATATCCCGTCTTTCCCGATACTCCTTTTTCAAATCGCAGGTAGAGTCGCTGGAAACCGCAAATTTTGCCATTTCACCCACTCCAGTTAAAGCTTTTCTACATAACATTGTAACATCGCCCCTCTATTTTGTCAAGTAACTGCATGAAATATACCTCATTTCCAAGATGAAATTTTGGTGAAAACCGCCTTTTTTATTTTGCAATAAAAAAAACAAAATTTTCTCGTTCAAAAAGCTTGAAAAAAATCCAAAAAACAGCTATAATATTAATATGCTGTATGATTTGGCGGTAACACCGCCTATTCTTGGAAAAATGGCGATCCTTTCGTCATATTCCGCACAACAAGTTCGACAATCATGATAGGAGAATATCAAAAATGGACGTACAGAAAACCACCATCAACGCGCTGAGAATTTTGTCCGCGGAAGCGATTGAAAAGGCAAAATCTGGTCACCCTGGTTTGCCTATGGGTTGCGCACCCATCGGCTATACGCTGTTTCAATACTTTTTAAAATTCAACCCCGCAAACCTCTCGTGGCATAACCGCGATAGATTTATTTTATCCGCAGGCCACGGCTCGGCATTGCTCTACTCCTTATTCCACCTTTACGGAATGGGGATTACGATGGAAGATTTGAAGGAGTTCCGTCAGTTGGGTTCCAACACCCCTGGTCATCCTGAATACGGCCATACGGCTGGTGTAGAAACCACGACCGGCCCCTTGGGTCAAGGGATTGCAAACGGCGTTGGTATGGCGCTTGCAGAAGCACACCTTGCCGCTAAATACAACCGCGCTGGTTATAAAGTGGTAGACCATTACACCTACGTACTTTGCGGCGACGGCTGTTTGGAAGAAGGTATCGCTTACGAGGCTTGCTCGTTTGCCGGCTCCAACGGTCTCGGTAAATTGATTTTGATCTACGATGACAACGACATCACGATCGAAGGCAACACCGACGTTACCTTCAAGGAAAACGTAGGCGCACGTTTTGCGGCGCAAAACTGGCAAGTACTCCACGTAGATCTTACCGGTAAATCGAACAGCGACGTCGTTTCCTTGTCGAATGCTTTAGAATCGGCAAAGGCACGCACCGACAAACCCTCTATCATTATTTGTAGAACGAACATCGGCTACGGCTCTCCCTTGCAGGATACGGCAAAATGCCACGGCGCTCCTCTCGGTGCGGCAAACCTGCAAAAGGCAAAAGAAACGTTGGGTTGGAATTACCCTGCTTTCGAGTGTCCTAACGAAGTATATGAACATTGCAACATCGCGGCACGCGCAGGCGCGCAGGCGGAATTGCAATGGAAGAAAATGTTCCTTGAATATGAAGCAACCTATCCCGAGCTTGCCGCTGAATACACGGCGGTTATGGCAGGTGTAATGCCCAACTTTGACAACATCAACGGCTTGTACGAATTTGACAAAGCTATGGCAACCCGTCAGGCATCCGCGCAGGTACTCAACAAAATCGCCGCGCACCTTCCTCAGTTGGTTGGCGGCTCTGCAGACCTTGCGCCCTCCACGCTTACCACGATGAAGGATACCGCTGACGACACCTATGGCGTATTCTCCGCTGACAACTATGCAGGTAGAAATATCCATTTCGGTATCCGTGAACATGCCATGGCAGCAATCGCAAACGGTATGCAATTACACGGCGGCATCCAGGCATATTGCTCCACCTTCTTCGTATTCTCCGATTATTGCAAACCCTCAATGCGTTTGTCCGCATTGATGAAAACCCCCGTCACTTACGTTTTGACGCACGATTCTATCGGTGTTGGCGAAGACGGTCCTACGCACCAACCTATCGAACAGTTGGTTATGCTTCGTTCCATCCCTGGTATGAAGGTATATCGCCCTGCGGACGGTAAAGAAACGGCAGCCGCTTGGGTATCCGCATTGAGAGGCAATCAACCCACCGCGCTCGTTCTTACCCGTCAAAACCTTCCTCAATACGAAGGTAGCGGCAGATCCGCGCTTTGGGGCGGTTATATCATCGACAACTGCGAAGGTATGCCCGACGTATTGTTGATTGCATCCGGCTCGGAAGTAGAGCTTTGCGTGAAAGCGAAAGCAGCGCTTGCGGAAAAAGGTGTTAAGGCTCGCGTAGTTTCCATGCCTTGCATGGAAGAATTTGACAAGCAAACGCAGGCGTATAAGGATCGCATCCTTCCCAAGACCGTCAAGGCAAGGGTTTGTGTGGAAGCAAGCTCCCCTTATAGCTGGTACAAGTACGCTGGTGATTACGGTGAAATCATCGGCATGAATGAATTCGGCGTATCCGCACCTGCAAGCGCTTTGTTCCCTCACTTCGGCTTCACCGTTGAAAACGTAGTGGAAAAGGCTTTGCAATCGTTGGCGGCTGTAAAAGCGGACCAACCCCAAGAAACACCCGCTGAAACGGAAGAACCCGAAAACGCATAACCTATAAACAATCAACGCCCGGCTTTTCAGCCGAGCGTTTTTTATTCCATTTTTTTATTTTTTCAACAAATTATCACATATCTACAATACAGTTTACGCAAAAGGATTATATAATAGCCTCGTACCTGGTTACCACAAACAGGTGAAAACAGCTCATCCTGTTTCCTTTCAACGGAGCTGACCCCCATCACTCCGTAGAATAGAACACCTCCATAATAACAGCGAACCGCGCGGCTTCCCCAAGCCGCGCGGTTCCACTTTTTATTTAATTATTTTTAAGCGTCGTCAGCGCCAAGGCAATTTCCGTATCGCCATACCCGTTCGTTGGGATACTTTTTGCGCCGTCCTCCACCAACACACCTCTACCGTGAATACTTTTTCCGCTAACGGGCCAATGAAGCTCCGCCGTCGTCAACTTCACAGCATCCATTTTTAACCCCAAGTAGTAGGTGGTTTGCATAATCCCTTTGCCATAGGTTTTTGCCACGCCGTTGCGCTCAATCAAACAAATGTCCGAAAAAGCGGTTGCGCCGTAATCAACCAACACACCTATCAAACACTCCGACGCCGAGGCCGTACCGTCATCCGCAAGCACGTAAATACGGCTATCCGCCGAAAAATACTCACCATAGACGTTGCTGTCCGCCTTGAAAATTTCGTCATCATCCTTATATTTCGCGACCGCCACAACCGGTTTTTTCTCGGTGGAATTTTTACAAAAATACCCTGCAATCTCCTGCATTGTATCCAAATATCCGCCGCCGTTATCCCGCAAATCCAACACAAGATTTTTCTTTCCGTCCGCCTTGAATTGAGACATGGCCTTGGCAAATTGTTTTCCCGTCCCATCACCGAACTGAATCAATCGGATATACGCCGTATCTTTGTCCAAGCAGTCAAGAGGGTTTTTCGTCTCCGTCCAAGCCTCCGCTTTCGCGCCCGTAAAGCCATATGAAGTGGTACTACTGCGATAAAGCACGTAGCCTTCCACGTACGCCTCACGAGCAAGGGTAAGGGTCACGTATTCCTCTCCGCGTTTCACACGAATGCAAAAGCTTTCCGACTCCGTCATCGTGGTTAAGAATGCGGAAAAATCCGCAAACGCCTCGCTTTCCGTCAGCGCACCCTCTTCCTTACCAAACGCAACGATGCGGTCACCTTCTCGTAAGCCCGCCTGCTGCGCAGGAGAATTTTCACACACTCGCACCACCAACATTTGAGGACGTTTTTCACTGTCCAAGGTATCAAACACCAAACCGATGCCTATGCGTTTCCCGGCCAAACTGCTTTGCTCGTCGCGGTATTCATCCGCCGTCATGTAGCGTGAATACGCATCCAAGATTTCATGGTTAATCCCGTCAAACACCGTTTCGTAAAAGGTTTCATCGTCAACGTCTTGGTAGTAATATTTTTGAATGGCTTGTTTTACCTTTACCAAGGTACGCAATTCGCTATCCAACGAAAACCAAACCGTCAAGCCACCTAAAACAAAACACGCCGCCGCCAACAAAATGGCGGTAACAGCGCGTATCTTTTTATGTGATTTCGGTGATTTCGAGGGGGGCATGTCCGCGTTTAACCCTTTTTCACCATCCTCTTTTGTAGGAACGTCATCAAATAAATCGTCCATCTAACCTTCCTTTTTTCTTTATTTAGCCTAACTTATCTCTTTAACAGCTTATGTAAAATTGTCAATACACGGAAAGACACCGCATCAGGGAAAGCACGGATATTAAGCCCCGTCGCCTTCTCAATTTTATCCAAACGATAAAGCAAAGTATTTCTATGCATATACATATTACGTGAGGTTTCGCTGACGTTCAAGCTGCTTTGCAAAAACGCCTCCGCCGTATTCAACATTTCCTCATCGTCAAAAATTTCTTTCACGTTTTCATTAGAAAGCTCCGTAAGATATTCTACAAGCTTCCCTTCCGGCACGCTTTCCAACATTTTAACAAGAATAAATTCACGGTAAGAATGTACGTTACCGCTTGCATTAAACACGTCCGCATAGCGCAATGCGTTTTCCGCCCCCTCATAGGACAAAGCCGCGTCCTTCAATTCCTTGACGATCGGACCAACGCCTGCCTGCGTGTCAATCCCCAACTCCTCCTTCAAAGATTGCACCAAAAATTCAGCATAATCCACCGTGGAAGGATATTCTTCAGGATCGTTTTCCACAAAACGCACCAAAACGCAGGTATCATCGCTCATTTGCAGGGCGGTATCCAAGCTGTTCCCGCCGTACTGCTCTAAAATCGTCAACGCCTCCTGCATATATTTTTCCACACGCAACGCGATCACAAAGCACGCCATATTGCGCACGGAATATTTCACCATATATTTGTAAATCGACATAGAGGAGCTTTCACCCGACAAAATGCGTTTCAACTGCGCCGTTTTCGGCAATTCCGTTTCACGTTCGGTAAAATTCTCGATATAAGAAGGCAACAGCCATGCGTAGCGTTTTTCTTCCTCGCCAGCGCCCTCTAACACACCGATATAGCCTACACCCTTATAGATAAAGCGGAAATAGGTGTATTGTCCATCGTCCGTTACCGCCTCGAAGGGCTTTTCGCACACGGGAACCCCCTCCGAACGAGTATTTTCTACGTAAAACAATACGCTGATGCCTAATTTTTGTGCAAGGTCCGCACTAATCTTTTTCAATTCGGACATCGTCATCCTCCTACTTTGCGCCGCTTTTCCTACCACGCATATTCTCCATAATATCATTATACCGCAAATATAACTTTTTTTCAAGGGATTTTGGAAAATTTTTATCAATCTATCACAAAATTATTCGCCGTTTTACGCGCATGTAAGGCGCGCAACGAAAAAATATAAAAAAAAGTCGTTTTTTTGAAGAAAATTTGCAAATTATTTGCCCTTATGTATTGACATCCATAAATGAAAGTGTTATAATACTGTAAATGAATTGTCTATATTTGGGAGATAAGCCCTTCCCCCGAGCTTGGGGACGGATTTTTTCCTCAAAAATTGACTGTAGTAAAAAAATTTCAGGAGTTTTGTTATGAGCAAAATGAACAATGATGTTAAGGCAGAAAACACCTCTAAAAACTGGGGTTTCCGTTTGTTCGCCGTACTCTTACTTGCTATTTGTGCGGTGATCGCTGTTGTGGTTCCTTTCAAAACCGCAAACAATGCTGAAGGCGCTACCTTGATCAATGCTATTCAAGAAATGATTAAAGGTTCGACGAAAGCATTCGGCTTCTTACCCACCTTTGCAGAAGAAACCACGATGGGTGGCGTATACACCATCACGACCTACCTCTTCGTTGCACTTGTTGCACTCGCAGCAGTATGGGCACTCTTCGCATTCTTCATCGGTAAGAAAGCACCCGCAATGGTTTGCACCGCTCTTATCTTCTTGACGATCGGCGCATTGCTTTACACCATTGGCTACTTCTTGTTGAAAAAGGAACTTGAACTCTACAGCGCAATCATCGCTGGCGCAGCGCTTATCCTTTTCATCATCGCGCTTGTAAAGAAAAATACCAAAAAGATCAATATCGAAGAAGTACGTGAAGAAGCTATCCGTGAAGCAACCAGCGACTTCCACACCGAAGAATATGTTGAAGCATATCCTTACGAAGGTGGCCCCGTTGCAGGCGTTTTGATGGCATCCGAAGTAAACCCTTCCTTCTTGCCCCACGAACCCCACGTTACGACGGCTGGTTACGACTTCTACAACTGCAAGAGCTTTGACCCGTTCATCGCAAGCTTGACCATGGCTGAAAGAAACGAATTCACCGAACTCTTCATCTTGAAGTTCAAAGGCACGATGCCCGAACTTCCTGATTACGAAGTAGGCGGCGACAACAAAGAATTCTTCCGTAAGATCTTCATCTACCTTGGCCAGTATCGTGACAGAATGTCTCAGAACCTCCTTGCTAAGATGTATCAGTTCTCGATGAAAATCTAAATAATAAACTACCTTAAATAAAACGAGTCGACCATTTTGGTCGGCTCGTATTTTATTCTATATATATTGTAAAAGCCAACCCGAAGGTTGGCTTTCTTTATTTTACTTTCACAATGGCAACAATGCCGTCCTCTTCCGCGAGGATTTGTCCGCCGCAAAGAGAATTGACAAGGAACAACCCCCTACCGCCTTCCGCATACAAACCAGAACAAACAATGCTTTCTGGTAACTTGAAAAAGGTATCCGACAATGCCTTCACCTGCACGCAATCCTCTACGATTTTCGCCTGCAAGCCCGCTTGCCCACTTGTATATTTTAATACGTTTCCAACCAGTTCGCACGCAATCAGCTTGCAATCAAATATCCTTTCCTGAATGATTTCCCACTCCGTAAGAAATTGACAAAGCCCGTCCAACGCCGTTTGCAGGGAAGCGTAATCTTTTACTTGAAATACTTTAACACTCTCCATAATATCCCCAACGTTTACATCGAATCCTGCAACTTCTCTTTCAATTTGAGAAGCAACTTGCGTTCCATACGCGAAACGAACATTTGCGATACGCCCAGTCGTTTGGAGGTTTCACTTTGCGACAGCTCGTCCACGTAGCGGTATTTAATCAGCGCCTTTTCCGTATCGGAAAAATCCTGCATCGCCGCGCGCAACGCCTCTTTCGTTTCAAAGTTTTCGTATCTGTCGTCCTCGCTTGCAAGCATGCCGTACAACGATTTTCCGTTCTCCTCATCGTTAGGCGCGCCGTCTAACGACAACGTACCGCCGATTTCCAAGGCATGCACAACGTCTTCTTCTGAAAGCTTTAACGCCCCCGCAATCGTTTTTACGCTCGGCTTTACCCCATTCTCCGCCTCGTATTTTGCGGAAAAGCTCTTGATTGCCGCGCTCAATTCACTCAACCGTCTCGGCACCTTCACCATACGGGATTTATCGCGGAAATAATTCTTGATTTCCCCCGTAATCGTCGGCGTGATGAAGGTAGTAAACTGCATCCCCATATCGGGGTCAAAACGGTCAATACCACGCAAAAGCGCAAACGCGGCGACCTGCTTCAGGTCGTCGTATTCCACCCCGCGTCCCACAAATTTTTTTGCAAGGATATCGGCTATGTAGAGATATTGTTCGGCGATTTGATTGCGAATGGCAATGTCGCCGCTCTCTTTGTATTGCTTAAAAAGCTCGTTCACCTTTTCCTCTGCCATGGTTACCCTTCAAAGCGAATACCGCACACCTCACCGTTTTCGTCCGTATCCCATTCCACGTCGCCAAGGAGCGCGGAAAGCAACGCGCGAGAAATTTCATCCTCCGCCGAGTTTTCCTTTTCTCCGCCTTTCTCGGTGCCAACCACGTGACAGCCAAGCGCTTCGCCTACCGTATAATCAATGGTAGCCGTCGTGTAGCCGCCTCTTTTCAAAAGGAGCAAGCTTTCCGTCACACACACCTTAAAATCTTCGGCAAAATCCACGTCAAAACCGACAAGCGAGCAAAGCCCACCCGTCGTCAAACGTACCGTCGTCAAATATTCCCCCGTCAAAGGCAAGGTTACAGAAAATTTTTCCATATTACAAAATCTCCATAATCTTATCCAACGAGCAAATCAAAAACAATTTCTTGATTTTTGCCTGCAAGTTGATAAGGCGTACCGTATGCCCGTCCGCCTTGAGGTTTTTCAAAATTTTAACAAACGTACCAAGCGTTGTGCTGTCGATAAAGTTCAATTCCTGACAATCGAAGGTAATATCCGCGGGAGCAGCCTGATAAGCCGCCAACGTTTCCGTATAAAACGCCTCCGCATTCCCCAAATCGATATCCCCAGAAAGGGCAATCGTCAACACACCGTTTTCCGTGCCAAGCACTTTTACTTCTTCCATGAGTTTCCTCCTTAAAAGAAAATTTACTCTTCTTAATTCATATATACCGCAAATCCGTCCTTGCTTAAACAGATTTGCGGTATTTTTCTTTTACGCCATAATCGGGAAAAGGTTAAACAGCAACCCAACCGCCACCGATATAAAGTAAGCGGCGGCGATAAGCGCAAGATTTCGTTTCCATTTCCGCACGTTTTTCAATAAAACAACAAAACCCATACCGGCATTCGCGCACAAGCCTGCCGCGCAAGAACCAAACGTGATGCCGCGCACCAAGAAGGTTTCCGTCAAAACTACGCTGGACGCGCAGTTCGGGATCAAGCCGATCAAGCAGGTCAAGAAAGGCTGTAAAAAGCGATTTCTAAGCATGAATTCCGCAAAGGTATTTTTGCCAACCGAATGCACGATCGCGCTCAAAACAAAGTTCACAAGGAAGATAAACAACCCAACCTTTACGGTATGCCATATCGGGTAAAGGATATATTTCTTCCAAACAGTGTCCGTCTCGTGAGAACGTCCGCACGCGCATTTTACGTCCACGTCCTTTTCCGCCAAATATTGACGGATAAAGATTTCATGGGTCGTTTGCGGCTTTTCTTCATAGGCGGAAGGCATTTCAACGCATACCTGCCCCCGTCCTATCATCCTCAAAAGGAAATCCGCCGCATAGCCGACCGTGATACCGACAAGGATTTTTACCGCCAACATAGGCAACACCCAAATCGCCCCCTCGCCCGAGGAAAGCATGATGATAAACGCCTCGTCGCTGGTCGCCATGAAGATTGCCAGCAGTGTACCGACGGTGATATATTTTTGTTCGAACAGCTTTGCCGCCATAATGGAGAAACCACATTGTGGAATCAACCCCGTTGCCGAGCCGAGCAAAGGCCCCATTTTGTTGCCGAAACGGTTGATACTGCGCAGGTCAGCTTTGCTTTCCAGCAGCTCTATCAACAAATAAATCAGCAAAATCCACGGTAGCAGCGGTAGAGTATCCTCTAACGCATGCAATAAAAACTCACCAAAGTGCTCAAACATTGTCGCACCTCTTATTACGGCTTTGCACCGTTTCCAAGGTTGCCGCCAAAGGAATAGACGCCTTTGCCGTCAAGTTCATCTCCGCAAAGTTCCCCAAGCGGTACTGCACCAAGCCCTCGGAGGCAATCATTGCCGCGTTGTCCGTACAATATCTTCTTTCGGGCAACACCAAACGCAAGCCGTTTTCTTCACACGCCGCCTGCAAACTGCTACGCAAGTACCCGTTTGCCGCTACGCCGCCGCCCGCCGTTACGGTATCTACCCCCTTTTCTTTCGCCGCTGAAACCGTCTTGTCCACCAAAACGTCCACCGCCGCGCGCTGGAAGGAGCAAGCCACGTCCGCCTTGGAATAGCCTTCCTTCTTCTGGTCCTTGGTATGGCAGTAATTGATCACCGCCGTCTTCAAACCGCTGTAAGAAAAGTTATACCCACCGCCGCCTTTCAACATTTTAGGCATCGGTACGTTGGGTTCGCCGTCCGCCGCGCAACGTTCAATGTGCGGTCCGCCGGGATATTTCAATCCCAACACTCTTGCTACCTTGTCAAATGCCTCACCTGCCGCATCGTCCAAAGTCGCACCGAGAATTTCAAACTCCGCCTCTGACTTTGCATACAACACAGCGGTATGTCCGCCGCTCGCCAACAAAGTAACGAACGGGGGTTTTAAGTCAGGACAATCCAAATACGCCGCCGCCAAATGACCACGGATATGGTTGACCGCAATCAAGGGTTTGCCAAGCGCAAATGCAAACGCCTTTGCAAAGGACACACCGACCAACAAAGCGCCCAAAAGGCCTGCCCCGTAGGTCACCGCCACCGCGTCGATGTCCTGATAGGTAATCCCTGCATTCTTCACGGCGCGTTCTACCACGCGCGCAATTTCATCCGTATGCGCGCGCGAGGCAATTTCAGGCACAACGCCGCCGTACTCTGCCTGTACGGTTGCCGACGAGGCAATCTCGTCCGACAAAATTTTTCTCCCCTTGATCACCGCCGCCGCTGTTTCATCGCAGGACGATTCGATGCCGAGGATAATCGGCTCCGCCTTATTCAAATCCAATTTTTCAAAAGGTTTGTACATAAAAACTCCGTGAAAATAAATGCCGTAAAAGTCCAAAACAAGGGCGGATTACCGCCCTTGTCCTTTTATGCTTTCTTCAAATAGTCGATGACAAAGCCGTGGATTTCACCATCCATAACCGACTGAATGTCACCCTTTTCATAACCCGTTCTATGGTCCTTTGCCAAGGTGTAAGGACAGAACACGTAGGAGCGGATTTGCGCGCCCCATTCAATTTTCTTAACGTCGCCCTTCATCGCCGCCGCTTCCGCCTGACGTTGCTCGATCTTCTTTTCAAGCAACTTCGAACGCAACATGGCAAAACACATTGCTTTATTTTGGAGCTGCGAACGCTCGTTTTGGCATTGTACCACGATACCCGTAGGGAAGTGGGTAATACGCACCGCGGATGCAACCTTGTTTACGTTTTGACCGCCTGCGCCGCCCGAGTGGTAAATGTCGATACGGATATCATCGTCGTTGATTTCTACTTCGTTGTCGTCCTCAACCTCAGGCATAACCTCAAGGGAGCAGAAAGAAGTTTGACGGCGTTTATTCGCATCAAAGGGGGAAATACGCACCAAGCGGTGTACACCCATTTCCGCCTTCAAATACCCGTAGGCATTTTCACCTTCTACGCGGAAATCGACGCTCTTATACCCAGCGCCATCCCCTGCTTCGCGGTCTAATTCATACACCTTAAAGCCCATCTTTTCACAATAGCGGCAGTACATACGGTAAAGCATTTGACACCAGTCGCACGCCTCCGTACCGCCAGCGCCTGCGTGCAAGGTAAGCATCGCGTTGTGGCTGTCGTAAGGGCCTTTCAAGATAGCGCGGATACGCATATCTTCAATATCTTTTTCCGCCGTCGTCAACATAGTGTCCAACTCGGCAATCAAGCTTTCGTCTTCCGTTTCCTCAATGAGGTCAATTACGTCCTCCGCATCGGAAAGGGCGGTTGCACCCTTTTCATACGCCGTAATCTTGTTGCGGATAGCGGAAATTTCACGGCCGATCTTGGTGGATTTTTCCAAATCCTGCCAAACGTCCGGGCTCTCCTGCTCCTTTTCCAACTCCGCAAGACGGGGGCGGAGGTGTTCGATATCCAGCGCGTATTCCGCTTCCTTCAACACCTCACGCATTGCTTGTACTTTTAATCTATAATCGTCAGCTTTGAACATATAACTTCCTTATTCTTGGTTCGTCTTATCCTCATCGGGATCCATTTCTTTTGCTCTTGCCGCCTGCGCCGCTTGCGCTGCCGCCATTGCGTTCTTGAACGAGCTCATATTCGTAAGGGGTTCCGGCATTTGACGACGGAAGGGACGAGAGGCCGGTCTTTGCGTGGGCTGTGCAGGTTGCGCAGCTTGTGCAGGTTGCGCATTTTCACCATTCGCCGCAGCCATGGGTGCCGCATTTGGTCTCTGTACGGGTACAGGGCGAGCCTCTACCTTCACCTTTAACAAGGTGCTGATCGTCGTGCGTTGAATACGCGCGATCATTTCGTCGAACATATCAAACCCTTCTTTCTTGTAGGAAATGATAGGGTCAACCTGACCATACGCACGGAGGGAAATACCCTTTCTCAACTGATCCATTGCGTCGATATGGTCAATCCAGTTTCTATCTACCGTCATGAGCAATACACGGCGTTCTACTGCGCCGAAGTCAATGCCCATTTCTTTCAGGTCTTCAATCTTCTTCTCGTATTCCTTCGCAACCTTGTTCGAAATCTTCTTCAAGGCAAGCTCGTAATCCCACTTCATCAAACGCTCACGG
>JAZKZY010000018.1:0-32379 GCA_045612895.1 Candidatus Scatosoma sp.
ATGTTGAACAAGTTTGGCGGCAACCTTATGCGTTCGGCGGTAGAGCTTGCGGATTTGTGGAGAAACGACAAAATCGGCAGAAAGCTGGATGCGATGATGATTACCGCGGTCGAAAGCACCTTGCTTTTGATTTCGGGTACGGGTGAAGTCATCGAGCCCGTCGAAGGGGTTTGCGCAATCGGTAGCGGTGGTAATTACGCCCTCGCGGCGGCGCGCGCGTTGTATGCGGAAACGAATTACGGCGCGGAAGAAATCGCGAAAAAGGCGTTGAAGATTGCGTCGGAAATTTGCGTTTTCACCAACGGCAATATCCGTTGTGAAACGGTAGGAAATGAGGTAAACTCGACCCTGCCCCCTGCAAAAGAGGTAAAACCTCGCGCAAAACGCGCAAAGAAGGAGGATTGATATGGATTTATCCCCCAAACAAATCGTTTATAGATTAGACAGATATATCATCGGTCAAGACGAGGCGAAAAAGGCGGTTGCTATTGCGCTTCGCAACCGTTATAGAAGGGCGCAGCTGCCTCAGGAAATCCGTGAGGAAATCACCCCCAAGAACATCATCATGAAAGGCCCTACGGGTGTTGGTAAAACGGAAATTGCGCGCCGTCTTGCAAAGCTTGTAAAAGCGCCTTTTGTAAAGGTGGAAGCCACGAAATACACCGAGGTCGGCTACGTAGGTAAGGACGTTGAGGGTATGATTCGTGACTTGGCGGAATGCGCGTACCGTCTTGTAAAGGCGGAAAAGGAAGAAGAAGTGAAGGCCCGCGCGACTTCGGCGGCGGAAAAACGTCTGTTGCGTGTCCTTGTGGAAGCGAAAAAGGACGAAAAGGGCGACACCGCAAAGGAAGTATGGGAAGCGGAGCTTTTGAACGGCTTGCGTAACGGCTGGTACGATAACTTTATGGTGGAAATGGAGGTGGTGGACGCCCCTCAACAGCCCATGGAGTTGATGCCCGGCGCAACGGCGATTTCTATCGGCAGTATCTTCGGGGATATGTTCCCTCAGAAGAAGAAAAAACGCCGCTTGTCCGTGAAAGAGGCTTTCCAAATCGCCTTAATGGAAGAATCGGATAAGCTCGTGGACGAGGATGCGATTAAGTCGGAAGCGCTTTACCGCGCAGAAAACGACGGTATCGTGTTCATCGACGAAATTGACAAAATTGCAGGCAAGGGTAATAGAAACGGCGCGGACGTTTCCCGTGAAGGGGTACAGCGTGACATTTTGCCTATCGTAGAAGGTTCGACTGTTGTGACGAAATACGGTCCGATTAAGACGGATTTCATTTTGTTCATTGCGGCAGGCGCATTCCACGTGGCGGCGATTGAGGATTTAATCCCCGAATTGCAAGGCCGTTTCCCCGTTTCGGTAGAACTGCACAGCTTGACGAAAGAGGATTTTGTAAAGATTTTGACGGTGACGGAAAACTCCCTCGTGTTCCAGTACAGCAAATTGCTTGGCGTGGACAACATTGATTTGCAATTTGACGAGGGGGCGATTGAACGCATCGCCGAGGTGTCGGTGGAATTGAACGCAACCTCCGAGGATATCGGCGCAAGAAGATTGCATACGGTTATGGAATACTTGCTGGAAGATATTTCCTTCAATGCAGGCGGCGATTATCCCACCTTCACTTTGAATATCGATCGTAAATACGTGGATGAACATCTCCAAAAATTGACGGGTGATAGAAACCTCAAAAAATACGTTTTGTAAAAACGGTGGATATGCGGCGCAATACAGCGTCAAGCTTGCATTTGCATCGTTTTGTCGGCTCTAAACAAGCTTGCACAATCCAAACAACATTGAATAAAAACCAAAAATAGGAAGAAAATATGATTAACATTCCCAAGGGGACAAAGGACGTTTTGCCCCAAGATTCTTACAAATGGCAATACGTAGAAGGCGTGGCGCGTGAAGTAGCCAACCTTTTCAATATCAAAGAAATCCGTACTCCCGTGTTTGAACACACCGAGTTGTTTCAACGCGGCGTAGGGGATACGACGGACATTGTAACGAAGGAAATGTACACCTTTAAGGACAAGGGGGATCGTTCGATTACCTTGAAGCCTGAAGGTACGGCAGGCGCGGCTCGTTCCTTTATCGAAAACGGTATGGGTAACGGCGTTTTGCCTGCGAAAATGTACTACATTATCCCTGCATTCCGTTACGAACGCCCTCAAGCAGGTCGCTTGCGTGAATTCCACCAGTTTGGTGTGGAAGTGTACGGCTCCGCCTCCGCGCAAACGGATGCGGAAGTAATTTTGACGGCGGATACGCTTTTGAAAAAGCTCGGCCTTAAAATTAAGCTTTATTTGAATTCCATCGGCTGTCCTACTTGCCGCGCGGCATACAACAAGGCGTTGAAGGATTTCTTCGCGCCTCATTTGGACGAGCTTTGCGGGGATTGTAAGACCCGTTTTGAAAAGAATCCCTTGCGTTTGCTTGATTGCAAGGAAGAAAACTGCAAGAAGATCAACGCGAATGCGCCCAAGATTTTGGACTACCTTTGCGAGGATTGCGGCGCGCACTTTGAAGAGGTGAAAGCCTGCCTTACCCTTGCAGGTGTGGAATATGAAATTGATCCTCGTATCGTGCGTGGTTTGGACTACTACACGAGAACGGTGTTCGAGTTCGTTTCCACCTCGATCGGTGCGCAGGGTACCGTTTGTGGCGGCGGTAGATACGACGGCTTGTTGGAAAGCCTTGGCGGAAAGCCCACCCCTGCGGTTGGGTATGCTGCGGGTATCGAGCGTTTGTTGATGGTAATGGAGCAGACGGGGGTGGAAATTCCTGCTGCGCCCGTTCCTACCGTATATATCGCAGGTATGGATGCGGATTGCCGTAAAAAGGCGTTTGCGTTGGCGGCGGAATTGCGTTTAAGCGGTGTGAATGCGGAAGTGGACCTCATGGAGCGTTCGGTAAAAGCGCAGTTCAAGTACGCGGACAAAATCGGCGCGAAATACGTTGCGGTTATCGGCGGAAACGAGCTTGCGGAAGGCAAAGCAAACGTAAAATGTATGGCAAACGGTGAAAGCGAATCGGTGGTATTCGCGGACATGGTGGCTTACTTTCAAGGAAAATAATACGTAATCGGTGATTACATAAGGAGGAAATAGTATGGTTAAATATGTAAACGCGAAAGAGTTGGAAGAATTGATTGCCAGCACCGATAAGACGGTGTACTGCGATTTTTGGGCAAGCTGGTGCGGCCCTTGTCGTATGCTTGCGCCCGTATTTGAAGAAATTTCGGACAAGTACGACGGTAAAGCAATTTTTGCAAAAATCAATATTGATGAAGAGGACAGCGAAGCGGCCGCAATCAAATATGGCATCACCTCTATCCCCAACATCATTGCCTTTAAGGCAGGACAACCGATTGACAGCAACCTTGGGTTTGTACCCCAAGCAATGTTGGAAGGGTTTGTGCAAAAAAATATGTAATAAAAAGAGCCGTCAAAAAACGGCTCTTTTTTAATTCAATGCATACCTGGGTAGGGGATAAAATAGGAAACGCCCGACGAGGGAGGTCTCGTCGAGCGTTCATGTTATAATAAGGGATTAGGGTAAGCGATTAATAATTTTCAGCTCTTACCTGGAAATATGCCTGAGGATGTGCACAGATAGGGCATACTTCAGGAGCTTTCTTGCCAACTACGATATGGCCGCAGTTGGAGCATTGCCATACAGCGTCGCCGTCCTTGGAGAATACCAAGTCGCCTTTTACGTTAGCAAGCAACTTTCTATATCTTTCTTCGTGTTCTTTTTCGATAGCCGCTACGCCGTCAAACAATTTTGCGATGTCTTCAAAGCCTTCTTCACGAGCAACTTTTGCGAATTCGTAATACATATCCGTCCATTCGTAGTTTTCACCTTCAGCAGCAGCCAAAAGGTTTTCAGCAGTGGAGGAGATTTCGCCGCCGTTCAAAAGCTTGAACCAAATTTTAGCGTGTTCTTGTTCGTTCTTAGCCGTTTCTTCAAAGATAGCCGCGATCTGAACAAAGCCTTCCTTCTTTGCTTTGCTTGCAAAGTAGGTATATTTGTTTCTTGCCTGGGATTCACCAGCAAAAGCAGCCTGCAAGTTTGCTTCCGTCTTCGTACCCTTAAGGGGGTTGATTTCTACAAATTTATTGCTCTGTTTGCAAACGGGGCATACTTCAGGAGCGTTGCCTTCAGCAGTATAGTGACAAATCGTACATTCAAATTTTTTCATAATTAGCACCTCAATATTTTTCGTTAATAGGATTTGGTTTCATTAACTATATATAGTATAATATAAAAAAATGCGTTTGTCAATACTTTTTTCAAAAAAAGTTGAAAAAATTTTTAACTTTTTTCACAAATTTTTCCACGCGCGTGCGTATGCGTATATATTATATGGAAGTCTTGTGAAAGTTTTTCTTCATATATTGACAAAAGCCACAAAAATTGTTACAATATTTTCACCAAAAAACGCATACTATAAAGAATTATGAAGAAATTAAGCGAACGAGAAAAACGGAGAATAGAACGAACGGTTGCAAACAATCGCAGTTACAAGCTGTACCTGTACAACCGATTTCTTTCCTTTTTGTTGCTGGTGCTTGGGCAGTTGCTGGGCTTTGCCGCGCTGGCTGAGTTGTTCGTTAAGAACACAAAGATAGGGGTGGTCATTCAGTTGGCTGTGGGCGCCTTGTCTTTCTTGGCGGTGCTTTACCTGATCAATAAAAGCGACCGCCCGTCTATCAAGCTAAACTGGATTTTGCTGATGTTGGTTGTACCCATTGTGGGTGTGCCTGCCTACCTTTTGTACGGGGAAGGCCGTCCGACCCGTTGGATGAAAAAGCGTATGGAAAAGTCCACGGAGGAAAACAATCGGCAATTTTCCGATTTTTATGGGGTAAATCCCTTGGGGTTGCCACAAGAACGAGCGCAAGCTATCAGCTACTACCTTGCAAAATACGGCGGATACCCTACCTATGGCGAGGGGGATTTGACCTATTTCAAGAGTGGGGAAGAGATGTTCCTTGCGATGAAAGAGGGGCTAAGGAGCGCGGAAAAGTTCATCTTATTAGATTATTTCATCATTGCACACGGAAAAATGTGGAATGAAATCCTCACGATATTGATTGAAAAGGCGGAGCTTGGGGTGCAAATCCGCATCATCTACGATGATTTTGGTTGTATGATGTCCTTGCCTCCGAAATACGACCGCTATTTGGAGAGCTTGCACAAGAATATCCGCTGTATGACCTTTAACAACGTGATTCCCATTTTTGCGGTGCATATGAACAACCGCGATCATCGGAAGATTATGGTCATCGACGGAAAGGTTGGTTTTACGGGCGGTGTAAATCTTGCCGATGAATATATCGGGGAGAAGAAACGTTTTGGTTACTGGAAGGATTCGGGCGTGCGCGTAGAAGGGTTGGCCGTTTCCTCCTTTACGAAAATGTTTTTTGATATATGGAATGCCTTTCGCTCGGATAAGGAAGAGCTGAAAAACTACCTTTTACCTGTAAAAGAGGGCACCATGTACGAGGTGAAGAAAGGGGAAGAGTTGGTTATACAGCCGTATGACGATTCGCCTTTGGATAAGGTAAGCGCAGGGGAAGCGGTATATTTGGACGTTATTCAGCGCGCTTGCAAGTACGTGTATATTTTTACCCCTTATTTGGTGTTGGACGACCACATGCGCGGGGTGTTGATGCAAGCGGCGGCGCGTGGGGTGGACGTGCGAATCGTAACACCTGGCGTGCCTGACAAAAAAATCACCTACCGCTTGACGAGGGCAAATTATGAAATGCTGATGCGCGCAGGGGTGAAAATTTACGAATATACCCCTGGGTTTATCCACTCCAAGAGTATCGTTTCGGACGATACTTGCGCGGTGGTGGGGACGATTAATTTTGATTACCGCAGTCTATATCACCATTTTGAAAACGCGGTTTATTTTGCAAACTGCGACGGGGTTTTGGACGTGAAACGAGATGCTGAGGAAACCTTTGCGGTGTCCAAACAATGTACGGAAAAGGATTTAAGACGAACGCTTGTAGGGGGATTTTTTGACTCCCTTTTGCGTGTGTTTGAAACTTTATTTTAGAGGTGAACTATGAAGAACGAAAGAAAAGAACAGGAACAAGAAATTATGGCGCAAATGAAAGAGGCAATGCAGGAGGAGAAACCTGCGCAAGCGGAAACGCCGAAAAAGAACGGTATGCAAATCCATTGCTATAAATGTAAAACGTTGATGGAAAACGGCAAATGTCCTTCGTGCGGTCATACCGTTTACGTGCCTATGGACGAGCAAAAACAAAAGAACATCCGTTGGATTGCAGGGGGGATACTTTTCGCGGTGTTTTTGATTGTCTTTTTGGTGACGAGATAACCGAAAAACGTATGCCCGTGGGGGCATAAGACAAAAAACGACGGTCGGATTATGCCGATTTTTACCGTATGGGGAGAACCGCATATCTCGGAAACCGCATACGTCGAAAAAGGGCGAAAGAGGGGGCAGGTATGCGTTGAACCGCATATATTTTGCAAAATCCCCTACCGATCATCGGGTAAAAATGCGCAAAAAAACACTTGGGGGTAGCCCCAAGTGTTTTTGTTATGTTTTGTCGAATTTTTACAGGTCGATACAATCGAAAATCCCGCCCGTTTCCAGGTCTTTCAGATACAAAGTGTTGCCGTCAATGAGGATATACGAGTGGGGAGTACCTTCCTTAGGCAGCGAAACGGATCCGCAGTTGACGTAGGTCGCGCCGTTTTCCATTTCACGGCAAACGGGGGTATGGAAATGCCCGTTCAAAAGCAGGTCGCCTTTCTTTAACAAGGGGGGCATGTCCTCGTTGAAGAGGTGCCCATGGGTTAAAAACAGCGTTTTGCCATTCACCGTCATCAGCGCGTAATCGGCCATGATAGGGAACTCTAACACCATTTGATCGACTTCGCTGTCACAGTTACCGCGCACGCAGGTGATTTTCTCCTTCATATTATTGAGCATATCGAACACCTTGCGGGGGGAATACTCATCGGGGAAATCATTGCGAGGCCCGTGGTATAAAAGATCGCCGAGTAAAACGAGGCGGTCGGCTTGTTCGTTTTCAAAAGCGGATAAAAGCTCCGCGCACCAGTGCGCCGAGCCGTGAATATCCGATGCAATGATAATTTTGTCCATAAAAACTCCTAAAAAATTACAGTGAATGTATGAAGCGAACAACAAAAACGCACGATAAGACACCTTACTGCGTGCAACGTCAGGTTGCTAGAATATAAACTTGACGATGTCAAACTGTTCGGGCAAATACGCATTGCTTTCGTACAATTCCGAATACTTCTGCAACAATCCGCCCAGCTCCTCTTCGCGATAGCTACGGAAAATAAACTCCGAGAAATTCACCGCCTTATTTGCCAAAAGGTTAATCGCGGTAGAAACAAACTCGCGGCTTTCCGTAATCCCCTTAATCGTGATGTTATTCTTAATCGCATTTTCCAAATTCACGTGCAAGGGCTTGCTTGCCAATGCGCAGAAAGACACGTACGCGTCACGCTTTACAAGAGGGAACAACACCGAGGGTTCGCAACGGTTCGCAAACGCCAAATACACCGCCGCATCCGCAAGCTTACCGCCTGTTACCTCCAACACCTTCGATTTCAAGGTATCGTCGTTGGGGAAGGTGTAATAGATACCGCTGCGCTTTGCACGCGCAAGACGTTCGGAATTATTGTCTGCAAGAATAGGCACTGCACGGTGATAAATCAAGATTTGACACAAAATATTCCCGTACAAGCCACCGCCCATAACCAAAACGTGCTGACCAACGTCAATATGCATTTCGTCCACCACGTGTTCCGCAAGCGCGATCGCGTCAATCAAAAACGCCGCCTCATCCGATACCGAATGGGGCAAGGGATATACGTCATCCACACCTGCCAAGACGAAATCACGGTAGAACCCGTCCGCTGTTTCGCCAGCAATACGCAACCCGTCAGGCGCGCATTCATCTTCCGTCGTACCGGCAAGATATACACGTTCCCCTTTACGTACAAAGGAATCCTCGCCTGCCTCCGTTACCTGTCCGATTGCAAAACGGCCAGGGATAAAGGGGGTGGGCACCTTGATTGCGCCAGAATACACCGCCACGTCCGATTCGGAAAGGAGGGCTTTGGTGATTTTAATTTTCACCTTATCGTCCGTACGCTTCAAATCAGGCGCGGTGACGTGTTGAAGATTGTGGGGATAACTTAATTGCCAAATTTTCATAAAAAATCACTCTCAATATACGCCACAAGCCGCCGCTGTGAAAACCAAGCAAGAGGGATGGCGCATAAACATAATCATAAAATAAGTATAAACTATTTTTGTGAAATTTGCAAGTATTTTTTGTAAATTCGCGCAAAAACAGTTGACGAGTGTAAAAAAAAGCTGTATAATTGGTTAGCATAAGTAATGAAAAACTAACAGCGAGGTGAAAATAATGAAAGCTGATATTCATCCCAAATATCACGAAGTAACTGTAACTTGCGCTTGTGGAGCTACGTTTAAGACTGGTACGACGAAAGAAGGCGACGTTTTGAAGGTAGATATTTGCAGCAACTGCCATCCCTTCTTCACGGGCAAGCAAAAGTTGGTTGATACCGGTGGACGTGTCGATAAGTTCAAAAAGAGATATGGTCTTTAATTGGTAAACCGTCGGGGTTTAGGATGTCAATCCTAAACCCCTTTCTACTTTTATTTGACAATGTATTTGCGGCGCATTTCGGCGTTGTCGCTTGGTCACGTACTATTTGTACGCTCCCTCGCTCCGCCTTGAACTGCTTGCAACTACCTTGTCAAGACGGGTTTGCGGATTTGCGGCGCATTTCGGGGTTGTCGCTTGGTCACGTACTATTTGTACGCTCCCTCTCTCCGCCTTGAACTGCTTGCAACTACCTTGTCAAGACAGGGTTGTGTATATTCGTGGGGCACTTAAAAATGTGATATGCGAGGCAATCTATAAAAGAGGGCGAAAACACACCTTACAAGGTCAAGCGGAACGCTTGCAACTACCTTGTCAAGACGGGGTTTACCTTATTAGTCTCAGGAGAAAATAATGAAAAAAGATAAAACGACAAAAACTTGCACCTACATCGGTGGGCAAGCGGTAATGGAAGGGATTATGATGCGCGGCAAACGCTCGATGGCGACCGCGGTTCGTGACCCTGAAGGGGTGATTCAAATCGAATCCGAACGTTTAACGCCCCCTGAAAAGCGTAAAAAGATTACGCGTGTGCCTTTTGTTCGCGGTGTGTGTAATTTTATCACCTCGCTCATTGACGGCAACCGCGTGTTAATGCGAAGCGCGGACGTTGCCTGTGAGGACGAGGAAGAACAAACCAAAGCGGCGCAATGGTTAGAGGAAAAACACAAAATCAGTATGGACGGCCTGCTTAGCACTTTCGCGATGATTATGGGTGTTGTGTTGGCGTTGCTCATTTTCATTTGGTTGCCGCAATATATTTCGGGGTTCTTACCCAAGGAAATCTTCGACAAAAGGGATACGGGCTTGAAAGGGTTATATTTTAACCTTGTAGAGGGTGGTATCCGTATCGTAATCTTTATCCTATATATATTAGCTATTTCCTTGATTCCCTCGTTAAAGCGCGTGTATATGTGCCATGGCGCAGAGCATAAAACGATTACCTGCTATGAAGAGGGGAAGGAACTCACCATTGAAAACGTGCGCGGCTGTTCGCGTGTGCATGATCGTTGCGGTACAACCTTCTTATTCATCGTAATGATCGTCAGCATCCTTGTGTTCTCGCTTGTGAATATGTTTGTGGCAGGTTGGCTCTATACGGGTGACGACAAGCTTGACAACATTCTTCGTTTTATCGCAAAAATCCTGATGCTCCCTGTGGTAGCAGGCGTTTCCTACGAAGTGTTGCGTTTGTTGGCGAAAACCAAAAACCCGTTGTTCCTTTTGTTCAAGCTCCCTGGCTTATTGTTACAGCGTTTGACCACGCGTGAGCCGGAGGACGGCATGATTGAATGTGCAATCACTGCGTTTAAGACGGTGCTTGCGATGGATGCCGATCCTACCATTCCTGAACGAGTATTTGCAACGCCTGGTAAGATGAGCGCGCTCCTCAAAAACACGAAAAAACGCTTTGCGGACAATAACGTGGATGAAGAGGATGCTGAATGGATTTTTGCGTTGGTGTTGAATATCCCCAAGAGCGCGGTTGCGACGGAGGAAAAAATCCTCAAAGTAGCGCAGGCAAAAGAGATTATTCGCATCGCTGACGAGCGTTTGACGGGCAGACCTCTGTGGTATATCATCGGGGACACCGATTTTTGCGGTTATAAAATCAAGGTGGACGAAAGAGTATTAATTCCTCGTCCCGAAACGGAAGAAATGGCAATGATGGCGATTGCGAGCGCGGAAGAGGGGAATAATATCCTTGACCTTTGTACGGGTAGCGGCGCTTTGGCGATTGCGATTTATAAAGAACTGGAAAAGAGCAACCGTAAGGTAAAAATGACGGCGGTGGACATCAGCGCGGACGCGTTGGAGCTTGCAAAGGAAAATGCGGCGGAAAACGAAGCGGACATCTTGTTTATTCAGTCCGACTTGTTCAAGCGTATTCGCGGCCGTTTTGACGTCATCGTAAGCAATCCCCCGTATATTCCTACGGCGGAAATCGACACGTTACAGCGTGAAGTGAAGGATTACGAACCTCATTTGGCGTTGGACGGCGGCGCGGATGGTTTGGACATCTACCGTCGTATTGCAGCGGAAGCGCCCAAATACCTCAATCGCGGCGGTACGTTGATTATGGAGGTTGGCGCAGGTCAGGCGGCGGACGTTGTAAAAATGTTCCGCGGTAACACCTATTCGATGGTGGTGCAGGATTTCAACGGCATCGACCGTTACGTGAAAATTGTAATGTAACGACTACGCCCGAAATTTTATTCGGGCGTAATTTTCAAAGAGGAAGGGCTATGTTTAAGAAATTAGACGACATCAAAAAACGTTACCAGTTTTTATCCGAACAGCTTGCGGATGCGGCGGTGATTGCGGACATGGGTACCTGGCAGAAGTATTCTAAGGAGCAAGCCGACCTCACGGAAACGGTGGAAAAGTACGAGGAGTATTTAACCGTTTCACGTGAAATGCAGGACGCATTTGAAATGGCGGAAATGGAAACGGACCAAGAAATGAAAAAGATGCTCTTGGACGAGGGGTACGCCTGCAAGGAAAAATTGCCTGCAATCGTGGGTGAGTTGAAAATTTTACTACTTCCCAAGGATAAAAACGACGAAAGAAGCTGTATTTTAGAGGTTCGCGCGGGTACGGGCGGCGAGGAAGCGGCGCTGTTCGCGGGCGAGCTTTGCCGTATGTACCTCAACTACTGCGCGGCGCACCGTTTACGCGTGGAAGAAATGGATATCAACGCCACAGAGCTTGGCGGTGTAAAGGAAGCAATCTACAACGTAACGGGCGCAGGGGCGTACAAAATGTTGAAGTATGAAAGCGGCGTTCACCGTGTTCAACGCGTACCTGCTACCGAGACTCAGGGCAGAATTCACACTTCGGCGGCAACCGTTGCGGTGTTGCCCGAGGCGGAAGAAGTCGAGGTGCAAATCAACGATAAGGACATTCGTATCGATATTTTCCATTCGGGCGGCGCAGGCGGTCAAAACGTCAATAAGGTTGCCTCGGCGGTGCGTATCACCCACTTCCCGACGGGGATTGTGGTAACCTGTCAGGACGAACGTTCCCAGCTTAAAAACAAGGAACGCGCGTTTAAGGTATTGCGTTCGCGTGTGTATGATTTTTACAATGGTCAAAACGCCAAGGAGCGTGAAGAAAACCGTCGTAGTATGGTTGGCTCGGGGGATAGAAGTGAACGTATCCGTACCTACAATTTCCCGCAAAGCCGTGTCACCGATCATCGTATCGGGCTTAGCCAGTACAACCTGGAGGCGTTTATGACGGGGGATATTGACAGTATGGTAGAGGCACTCGCTATCGCGGATAGAGAAGCGCTTTTGGCATCTTCGGAAGAATAAAAAAAGGGAATGCATTTTGCATTCCCTTTTCGTTTATAAATCTAACAATTCCTTTTTCTTGGTTTCAAATTCTTCCTGTGTAATAGTGTCTTCGTCTAACAACGTCTTCAATCTCGTAAAGTACGGCTTTTGTGGGTTGCAATTGATATTGTTTCATAAAAACTCCTCCTTTGTTTTTAACACAGCGTGTAAATTTCGCGAAACTTTTTTATTGTAGCATAGGATTTTAAGAAATCAATAGGGTGATAAAAAATATTAAGGGACGAAACAACCGCGTTTTATCGATTATATCAATCGACAAAACGAATATCATATCCAATTTTCTCCAAAAATGTCGATTATTTTTCAATTATTTTGTAAAAATAGGGCAAAGTAGGTTGCTTTCTTTTTGAAAAAAGAGTAAAATATTCAAGGCAAAAAAATAAAACGGAGAAAGATGTAGATGAAAAACAGAGTAGCGCAAAGAATGTCCACCCTGTCCCCCTCCTTGACCTTGGCGATTTCCGCAAAAGCGAAAGCCATGAAGCAGGCAGGGGAAAACGTGGTGTCCTTTGGTGTAGGTGAACCCGATTTTAACACTCCTGAACATATCATCGCAGCGGCGAAAGCGGCTTTGGACGCAGGGCATACGAAATATACCCCCTCGTCGGGGCTTTTGCCTTTGCGTAAAGCGATTTGTGAAAAATTCCAAAAGGACAACGGTTTGGATTACGAGCCCTCGCAAATCATCGTTTCCAACGGTGCAAAGCATTCCATTTTCAATGCTTGCTACGCAATTTTGGACGAAGGGGACGAAGTAATCATCCCCGAACCCTATTGGTTGACCTATCCCGAAGTGGTAAAGGTGTGCGGCGCTGTACCGAAATATCTTACCTGTAAAAAGGAAAACAAGTATAAGTTTTCCGCGGAAGAATTAAAGGCGGCGATCACCCCCAAGACGAAGATGCTTATTTTCAATTCTCCGTCCAACCCTACGGGTGCCGTTTATAACGAAGAAGAAGTGCGCGCGATTGCAAAAGTGTGCGAAGAGGCGGAAATCTTCGTGCTTGCGGACGAAATCTATGAAAAGCTTTGCTACAACGGTGTAAAACCCTTCTCGATCGCCAAAGTAAGCGACAAAATGAAGGATTTGACGATTACCGTCAACGGTGTTTCCAAGACCTACGCAATGACCGGTTGGCGTGTTGGGTACTTGGCGGCGCCGAAGGATATTGCGAAAGCAATTGACTCCTTCCAAAGCCATGCAACCTCCAACGCATGCTCCATTTCGCAGTATGCGACGATTGAGGCGTTGAAGGCGCCCGAGGCGGAGATTCAAGCCATGGTAGAGGTCTTTGACAAGCGCAGAGCAAAATTGCTCGGCTTGATTGCAGAGATTGACGGTGTACAAGCGGTAGAGCCAGACGGCGCATTCTACGTAATGCTCGTGGTAGGCGGTTTGTACGGTAAGAGCTATCAGGGTAAAGCGTTGACCAACTCGATTGAGTTTGCTGACGCGCTTTTGGATGCGGAAAAAGTGGCTACGGTGCCCGGTGTTTCGTTTGGCGCGGATGATTGCTTGCGTTTGTCCTATTCGCTTAGCGAAGAAGACATTGAAACGGGGCTTGCTCGTATCAAAAAATTTGTATCGGAATTACAATAAGAGAATGTGAAATGTAAAAACAGCCCGCTGGCATTCAGCGGGCTGTTTTATTATGCTTGGCTTTGTATCTATGATACAGTCAAACCTTGCTTCGTTTCCACCCTTTAGCAGGGTAAAAGCTGTTTTTTGTAAAAAATAATAAAAAAATTTGCAAAATTACGAAAAAATTTTTCAAAAAGGTCTTGAAATTCTCTAAAAAATTTGCTAAACTATAGGAAACCGAATGGTAGGGCAATCCCTACAAGGCTATAAACCAAACATTATGGGAGGATTTTATTATGATTAAAGTTATTTACGGCGCGAAAGGTACTGGTAAGACCAAGATGATGATTGATGCGGCTAACGCAACCGTTTCCGTTGCAAAAGGCCATATGATTTTTATCACCGACAGCAAGCGCGGTATGTATGATTTGGAACGTGAAATTCGTTTCATTGATACCAGCGATTTTGACATCGCAGGCGAAGCAGCTCTTTGTGGCTTTGTAAAAGGCGTTATCGCAGGCAACCACGACAACGAATACGTGTTTATCGACGGCGTTGTTCGTATTGCAGGCAAACCCGTACAGGAAATGGCGGCATTCTTCTATATGCTTGAAAAAGTGGCAAAAGACACGGGTGTTACCGTTACGGTTTCCGTTTCCGCAGCAAGAGAAGAGCTTCCTGATTTCGTAAGCAAATATTTGGACGCATAAGCGATTTACTAAACGATACTTATTCCGCGGCGAGGAAAAACTTATTTCCTCGCCGCGTTGCAAATAGACAGGTTTTACCCAATCTATACACGATGAAACGTACAGACGAATGACAAAAAAGAATGGCAGCCGATTGACTGCCCATTTTGCGCGTTAAAAAATACACAAGGCAGGTAAAGGATATGTATTTTATCAGTACAAGAGGTGGCGAAAAGGTAACGGGCGCACAGGCGATTGTGCAGGGCTTGGCGAAGGACGGCGGTTTATACGTTCCTGAAAGCTTCCCTACGGTATCGGCGGAAGATATTGCCGCTATGGCGGAAATGGGATATCCCGAACGCGCCGCATTCATTTTAGGCAAATACCTTGCGGACGAGTTAGGCGCAGAGTTTTTGCAGGATGCATGCGAAAAGGCGTATGAAAAATTTGAAGGCGCTGACCCCGTACCCCTTGTAAAGGTTGACGGTGAGGTAGGTTTGTACGTTTTGGAATTGTTCCACGGTCCTACCTGCGCCTTTAAGGATATGTCTTTACAGTTATTGCCTTACCTTTTGAAAAAGAGCTGTGAAGTGGCAGGCGTAAAGAATGACCTTCTTATTTTGACCGCTACCAGCGGTGACGCAGGGAAAGCGACGATGGAAAGCTTCCGCGATGTGCCTGGTACGAAAGTGGCGGTATTCTACCCCGATGAAGGGGTTGCGAAGATGCAACGTTTACAGTTGTCTATTCAAGACGGCAACAATATTCAGGTTTCCGCTGTAAAAGGCACGTTTGACGATTGTCAAAGGGCGGTAAAGCGCTTGTTCGCGTCTGAAGAATTTAACAAGGAGCTTGCAAAGAGAAATCTTTGTCTTACTACTGCAAATACGATCAACTTTGGGTCGATTGCACCTCAAATTGCTTACTATTTCTCCGCGTACGTGGATATGGTATCTTCCCGTCAGATCGAGATGGGGGACGTGATTGATTTTGTAGTGCCCGCAGGTAATTTTGGGGGCGTTTTGGCTGGCTGGTATGCAAAAAAGATGGGCTTGCCCGTGAGAAAACTCGTTTGCGCGTCCAACCGAAACAAGGTGTTGGTGGACTTCTTCGCAAAGGGCGTTTACGACGTAAAACGCAATTTACTGCGTACCATGTCCCCGTCTATGGATATTTTGGCGGCATCCAACCTCGAACGCTTGCTCTTTGAAATCAGCGGTAGAAACGCTGAGTTGACGGAAAAACGCATGAAACAGCTCGCGGAGGACAAGGAATATACGATTACCTCTGCGGAAAAGACGATTTTGGATCAAGATTTCTTCGCTAATTTTGCCTCCGAGGACGATACGGTCGAGGCCATGTACGAGGTCTTTGACGAATACGGCTATGCAATGGACACGCACACGGGTGTGGCGTTGGCTGTGCATATGAAGTATAGAGAAGCGGTAGAAAAGCAAAACGAAAAGGACAAAGTGCCCAGCGTGGTGTTTGCGACGGCTAACCCTTACAAATTCCCTCAAGACGTATTGTACGCATTGTCGGGGAATGACGTTAAGGACAGCTTTAAGGGGATTAAACGTTTGAACCTTTTGACGGCGATGAAGCCTCCGAAGAGCTTGTTGGCGCTCCGTTACCGTCCCTTGCGTTTTAAGACGGTAGTAGCGAACGACTTGAAGAAAATGGCGGACGTAATTTTGCGTTTTGCCGACGGTGAAGTCGTACCTGTACCCGACGAAGAGTAAAATTTGATAAACCTGTGAAAAAATCCGTCTTATTCTGTGAAGAATGAGGCGGAATGGTTTTCATCGGTTGTTTTTATGGTAAAAAAGTAGTATAATCTAACCGAGAGGTAGGGCAATGTTTGGATACGTTCGCGCGGATACGCCGTATTTATTTATAAAAGACGATAAATTGTACCGTGCAATGTATTGCGGTGTGTGTAAGGGGATTTCCGAGGTGTGCGGTCAAAGCGCGCGCATGGGGCTTTCCTATGACGTCACCTTTTTGTCGGTGCTGTTGCATAACTTAGCAGGCACGGACGTGAAGATTGAAAAATCCCATTGCTTGACCCATTGTATCCGTTCTCGTCAAATGGCGGAGGTGGACGAACTGACCCGTCAGTTGGGTGCGTTAAACACAGCCCTGGTATACTTCAAATACACCGATGATATCGCTGACGGCGACCATGGTAGGGGGAAACGCCTTTGGTTCAAGAAAGGCTACCGCCGTGTGCAGAAGAAATATCCCGAGGTTGCGCGTATCGTGCGTGAGAATATGCAGGCGCAGGAAAAGGTGGAAAAATCCCTGACGGACAGCGTGGATAGGGCGGCGGATGCGACGGCGACGATGCTTGCGCAGTTTTCCGATTATGCCTTGGGCGAGAAAAGGACGGAAGAATCGTACAACCTTTGCTATGCGCTCGGAAAATGGATTTACTTGATTGACGCCTTGGACGATTACGATAAGGATATCAAAAAGGGCGCGTATAATCCCTTCCGCTTGGCCTATGGTGCGGACAGCCGCACGGCATTATTGCAAGGCGAACATGGGGAAGAAGTGCGTTTTGTCTTCCATGCAATTTTCTTTGATATTCGGGAAAACCTTTCCAAATTAACCTTCCATTTTAACCGTGATTTATCGGATAATATCCTGTTGAGGGGCTTGCCGATGATGACGAAACGGGTTATGGACGGCTGTGGCGCAAACGGAAAGTGCAAGGCAAAGGATAAAACGGCGAAAACTACGGAAACTAAAGAGGAAAAATAAAGGGGCGAAACGTCCTTAGGAGATAGAAAGATGAAAGAATACTACGAATTGCTCGGTGTCAGCGAAAATGCGACGGATGACGAGATTACCAACCGCTATAACGAGCTGAAAGAAAAATACCGTGAGGAACGTTGGCAGGACGGTGAGGCAGGCAATGAAGCCGCTCGCATGCTGACGAAACTCGACGTTGCCTACAAGGAAATAATGACGGGCAGAAAGGAGCAGGAAAAGAGTACGAACGGGCAGACCTCTTTTGAGGAAATTGCCGAACTCTTAAAAGAAAATAAATTGTCCGAGGCGCAAACCCTTTTGGACGACTTTAACGAACGCCCTGCGGAATGGCATTACTTGCAGGCGGCGGTTTTCTATAAGAAAAACTGGACGAATGACAGCAAAAAGCAGCTAGAAATTGCGATGCAAATGGATCCTGAAAATCCCAAATACCGCGCGGCGTATGGGAAGATGAACGCGAAGAATGATTACCAGCAACAGCAGGCGCATCAGCAACAGCAAAACCCGTATGCAAACGGTGGGGCGCCCTACGATGATCAAATGGGCGGTAACACCTGCTCGAATTGTATTTCTTGCTGTTATACCTATCTTTGTGTAGACTGCTTATTCAGTCTTTGCTGCGGTTGTAGATAAAAAGCGGTTTCATAGGCTGGGTTGTATGGACAAGCCAACCGCAAACGATTTTTACGCTACTTCCCTGCAAGGGAAATGAGAGAGAAAACACGGAGAAGGGCGCAGATATGAGAAAGATTTCTGCTTACGAAATTGCGTTGTCGGCGCTGGCCTGCGCAATCGCAACGATATTTTTAACCATAGGGGTATATTCGGCGGTGTTGCTTTTCACGGGTTACCTGCTAGCGTGTATCGCCCTTATGCTACCGCTTGCGAAAAAGTCGTACATGGGGTACGCGTTGGCGTACGTAGCGACCTGTATTTTGTCGCTGATATTCAACGTTGCACGCTTCTTTGATTTGTTGCCGTTTATGATGTTTTTCGGGTTGCACCCGTTGGTGAACGAATTGCAGCTATACAGCAAAATCAACCGTTGGCTTGCCTGCGGGTTAAAAGCCTTGTGGTTTGACGTAACCATGTACCTGGTATGGCGCTTTGTGTTTGGTATGACCACCACGATTGCCATTATCGACGCCTATATTATCCCGATTATTTTGGTATTTGGTACGGCGTTTTTCGTGATGTATGACTATGTAATGTACAAATGGCGTTTTACCGTCAATGCGGTGGTAAAGCGCATCACAAGAAAATAAGATAAGGAGGGGTGAAGTTATGATCGAAAAGAACGATATTCTTTGCGCGGTTGCGGAAGGAATCGGTTCGAACGGCGAAGGGATTATCAAGCACGAAGGCATCACTTTTTTCGTGCCTGCATGCTTACCTGGCGAAAAGGTCCGTTTCAAGGTCTTGAAGGTAAAAGGCAATATTGGTTACGGCAAAGTAGAGGAAATTCTCACCCCTGCTGAAGAGCGCGTGCGCGAGAAATGTCCCGTCTTTTCAAAATGCGGCGGTTGCTGTTTGCAACATTTGGAATACGGCGCGCAGCTCGTTCATAAAGCCACGGTGGTAAAGGATTCCTTGCGTAAAATCGCAGGGCTGAACATCCTTGTGCCGATCGCGGTAAAGAGTGAATTTCCCTATGAATACCGCAATAAATTGCAAATTCCCGTTGGCGTAGACAAGGAAGGTAAAACGGTGGTGGGTTTCTATGCGGAGCACAGCCACCGCATTATACCGATCAACGCCTGTGCCATTCATCCCGAATGGACGGAAAAGCTGATTGCAATCGTCAAACGTTACATGACGGAATGCGCGGTAAAGGGGTATGACGAGGAAACGAAAAAAGGGGCGATCCGACATATCGTTGCGCGTGAAATCGGTGGGAAATACATCATCACGCTCGTATCGGCAAAACGTGATTTGCCCAACCTTCCCTATTTAATCGGGATGCTTTCCGAACAGTTCCGTCAGTTCTCTTTGTACCTCAATTTCAACGATGAAGACACCAACGTTATCTTTGGCAAAGAATTTCAACTCGTACATGGTATGGGCTTTTTTGAGGCGGAAGAGCAAGGAATACGCTATGAAGCAGGCCCTCAAACCTTCTTGCAGGTCAATGAAAACGTGCGCTCGAAGCTATACAGGGATGCGTTGAAGACGGTTTGCACCGATGGTGACGAGGTGGTTATCGACGCGTATTCGGGCGGCGGACTTTTGACCGCGATGCTTGCGAAGAAAGCAAAGCGCGTATATGGTATCGAGTTAGAGCCGGAGGCATCTCGTTGCGCTGACTCGTTAAAGGTGAAAAACGGACTTGACAATATGTTCAACATTTGCGGTTACGTAGAGGAGCATTTGGCAGGCGTGATGGAAAAGGAAAAGGGAGAAAAGGTACGCTTGATTTTAGACCCTCCCCGCGCAGGTATCGCGCGCAGCGTGGTGAAAGCGTTGTTGGAAAGCGGTATTCCGCAAATGACCTTGATTAGCTGTAACCCAGCTACCTTGGCGAGAGATTTGGGCATCTTGACGGGCAAGCTGATTGAAAACGAATCGGGCGAGCTGGTGAAGAATCCTGCCTACGAAGGGGTAGAGGACGGTGTGATTTTACCTGGCTATTACGAAGTGGAAAAAATTCAACCCTACGATATGTTCCCTCAAACCAAGCATGTTGAAACCCTTGTGTGCTTGACGCGTAAAATATAAAAAATACTCCGTCTTGCCTTGCGCGTAGGCGGAGTTTCATTCATTTAGAGGTATAAACTATGCACAAGAATATACGACCTGGGAAAATTTGGTATGATAACAACCAAAAACGTATTCACGCGCACGGCGGTTCTATCCTGTACGCGGAAGGTAAATTTTGGTGGTATGGCGAAAATAAAGAGGGGATTACGGGGCGCGCGACGGGTGAACCCTGCCCTTACTGGCATCACGGCGTAAAATTATATTCCTCCACCGATTTGTACAACTGGACGGACGAGGGCTTTTGCGTGGCGGAAAGCGCCGACGAGGCAAATCCCTTCCACCCTAAAAATATCATGGATAGACCGCATATCTTGTACAACGAAAAAAGCGGTCAATACGTTTTGTGGGCAAAGACGACGCATAACGGCAATTTTAGTGTATGCTCCTTCTCGATTTGTGTAGGAAAATCCTTGAAAAATATGCAATTCGTCAAGGAAATCGTTCCTACCCCTCACCATGCAGGGGATTTTGATATGTTCATCCACAAGGGCAAGGGGTATATTGTCTATGAAAATCCCCATTCGGAGTTGGTTCTTCGTGAGCTGACGGAAGATTATACCGACGTAACGGACGTGTACAGCATCCATTTTCAGGCGGAATGTCCTCCTTTTGTGCGTGAAGCCCCTGCGGTCTTTTCTTACAAGGATAAATTGTACATGCTAACGTCGGGTACGACAGGGTATTATCCCAACCCGACGGAGCTTGCGGATATCACCAACCTGCACGGAGAATGGATCAATTTAGGTAACCCTTGTAGGGGGGATAAGAATAAAAATTCTTATAACTCGCAATTTTCCAGTGTTTTCAAGCACCCGACGATGCCGAATACCTACATAGCGTTGGGGGATAGGTGGTTGGTGGATTTAACGGAAGATTTGCCCGATATGATGGACGTCTTTTATAGGACTTACGGCCCGAAAAAGGAGCAAATTGACGTTTCCTCCTTCAGCGATGAAAATACCAGCGCCGCAACCTACGTATGGCTGCCCATTCGTTTTGACGAAAAGGACACCCCTTACCTTTGCTGGGAACGGGCTTGGACGTTGTAAACGGTCGCGTATATCGTCGCAAAGGGGCGCGATAGGGGTGTAAAAGCCCTTCCATATCTTTATTTTAATGATTAAAATTATGTATAAATGTATAAATATACAAAAAATATACAGCGGACGTGTAACAGCGCCCGCTTTTTTTATGTGTTGGAGGGGGGTATCCAAAATTTAAGAATGGGACGATATTTGTTGGGTAATTTAACCCCAAAAGGGGTGCTCTTAATTTTGTGAAAAATCTTAAAAAACCCTTTCATTTTAAGATAATGCGCGTATGTGCGCGGCGCGCGTTTTATGGTGAAAAAGTTTTCATTTTTTATCATGCTTGACAGAGAATAGGGAGGGGGCGTTTCGGAGGGTGATACGGCCTCCATTTTTTGCCAAATCGTAAAAAAATTGATTGTCTTTTTTCTATCAATCGATTTTTTTAATCGTTGCAATGCAAAAAAAAGTCGAAAAATCCTGGGAAAAACGCTTGACAAGACCGTGTATTATATTATAAAGTATACGCACTATACGTTACGCGATGCCCCAAAATGGAGGATGTATTCAAAAAGCGTTGCGACAAGGGGAATTTTTCCAGCGCAGTGCATTGCGAAAATGTATAGAATAAACAAAGCAAAAAAAATTGTGAAAATTTTAGGAGGTATACATTGATGAGATTTGTAGATGTAACGAAAAATAAAAAACGCAATTTATGTTTACTCTTAACAAGTTTAGTCATGGTTGGCTGTACGGCTGGGGCAACCGGCTGTAAACCTGAGGAAGGCAATAGCGATTCGATTTCCGCTAGCGATAGCATCGGCGGCGTTGAAAAGTACTACACCGTCAGCTTTGACGTAGACGGCGGCAGCGCTATTGATCCCGTATCGGTTTTGGAAGGTGAAAAGATTTCGAAACCTAGCGCGAACCCTACGAAAGAAGGGTATGCATTTGTTGGTTGGTATACGAACAAGACGTATACGACGGCTTTTGCATTCGGCTCGATGCCTATTACTGCGGATACGACGATTTATGCAAAATTCGTACAGGTAAATGCTGAAATTCCTACGTACACCGTAAACTATGCTGTAGACGGCGCTGTATATGAAACGGCAACTACGGTAAACGGTGCTGTATATCAGCTTCCTACCCCTACCAAAGAAGGCGCAACGTTTGCTGGTTGGTGGAAGAGTGATTACAACGATGAGGCAAAATTGACCGCAAAGGTTGAAGAAGGTGCAGCAATCACCGAAAACGTTACGTTGTACGCTGTATGGGAATCCAGCGCTCCCGCAGCATCGGTTTCCGGTAACACCATTTCTTGGACCGCAAAGGGTGTAAACAATCAGTACACTGTAAAGGTATTTGCTGAGGACGGTACGGAACTTGCAAAGACGACCACCCCTCAGTCTTCCTATACGTATGACTTTGGCGCGGCTGCTGCAGGTAACTACATAGTAGAAGTAAGCTTGAACGGCAACACGACGAAGCTTTATTACAAGAATAAGGCGTTGGCAACTGTTGGTGGCTTTGCATTCACCGGCAGCGATTTGGTATGGAAAGCTGTACCTAACGCAACGAGCTATATCGTGAACATTGAATGTGGCGATCCTGCTCATAACCACGTAAACGAAGTTGTTACGACGAACGCATACGATTTCAAGGGCTGCGCAATGAAGGCGGACGGTATTAAATTCAGCGTAAAAGCAGCTGCTGACGGTTTCATGACCGGTAACGCAGGTGAATTTGTCGTAATCAAGAACTTGGATGCTGTAACTGGTTTGGCTTACAATGAAGCGGAAACGAAGTTTACTTGGAATGCAGTAGAAAACGCAACGGAATACGAAGTTACCGTAAACGGCAACAAGACCACGACGACGGCAACCAGCTTTGACGCAAAAGAATTGACGGGTGAAATCACCATTAAGGTTGTTCCCGTTGCATTTGGTTACAACGCTCCCGCAGCGGCTGAATTGACCGCTACGAAAGTTTCGTTGGCTACGCCTGCTGGCATCAAGTTGAATGGTTCGACCGTTACTTGGGATGCAGTAGCAGGCGCAACTGGCTACGTTGTAAAGATTGACGACAAAGAATTCACGGTTACCAGCGCATCGTTTGACCTTTTGACGGCAGACAACATCGCTGCAGACGCAACGGGTTGCACCGTATCGGTTAAGGCAATCGGCGCAACGGAAGCGCAAGCATCGCAGTATTCTGCTGCAATGCAGGTTGGTTTCGGCGTAATGGCTGATGCGCTCGTATATAATAATGGTGAAGTATCCTGGCAGCCCGTTGTTAACGTTAAGGGCTATGAAGTACAGGTAAACGGCGGCGAAAGCACGTTTGTAGAAGCTGGTACTGAAAAAGCGGCTGTTACCCTCACGAAGAAGGGTGAAAACACCATTAAGGTTAGATGTATTGACAACTCTGATGTTGCATCCGCATGGGTAGAAACGACGGTAACGGCTTATGAAATCAGCTTCAACTACGGTCTTTCCCCTGAAACGAAAGCTCCCGTATACATGGCAAAGGGTGATACGTTGACGTTGAATGAAGAAACTGCAACCCCCGGTTATAACTTTACCGGTTGGTATAGCGCGGCTGAAAACGGCCAAAAATATGAAGGCACCTTCACGGTTACGGCAGAAGACGACCAAGTTCTTTTCGCTGGTTGGGAAGCTCAGACCTACACGGTTACCCTCGTTTATAAGCACACCGTAACAGGTGAAGAACAAACGAAGACCGTTGAGGTTACGTACGGTCAGACGTACGTCCTCGAATCCCCTTACTCTGCTGAAAAATATGCAGAAAGCGGTATGACCTTCCGTGGTTGGTTCTCTGAAAAGAACGGCCAGGGTATCCAGTATGCCGATGAAAATGGTAATAGCATTTCCGTATGGGGCGGCCTTGCAGACGTTACCCTTTACGCAAACGTATCGGAAGCCTTCAAATATGAAGAAATCACCACCGCTGGCGGTCAAGCAGGGTACAGCATTTCCGCTGGTAGCAACTTCACTCAATTTAGCGAAGTTACCGTTCCTGCAATGTACAATGGTAAACCCGTTGCATGGATTGACGCAGGTGCATTTGCACACTATGTAAACCTTACGAAGATCAACATTCCTGACAGCATTGAACGTATTTACCTCGGTTTGGACGGTGCATATTCTGGTACTGGTTCCGCATTTGCAGGCTGTGCTAACCTTGAAGAAATCAACGTTTACGATGCACATGATTACATGGACGGTTATTACGAGAAGTTCTACACCTCCATTGATGGTGCGCTTGTTCGTTTGATGGGTGATGGCGGTAAAGAATTGTCCTTCGTTCCTGTTACCAAGACGGGTACCTATATTATCCCTGAAGATATCACGCAAATCGCGGCATACCTCTTCAGATCCTACAAGAACTTTGACAAGATTGTCGTACCTGCAACCGTTCAGAGAATTGAAGACGAAGCGTTCCGTAACTGCTACGCAGAAGAAATCATCTTCGAAGACGGTGAAACCGAACTCTCGGTTGGTGAAGGTTTGTTCTCGCATGCAGACTTTACGAGCTTCAACATTCCTAACCGTATGGGTGCAGTATCTAGCGTGAACGCAATGTTCTTCCAGGCCTCGGCGTTGAACAATATTACGGTTTCCGAAGGTAATGCAAATTACAGCGCAGACAAGGGTATCTTGTACAGTGCAGATGGTAAGACCTTGTTGTACTGCCCTAGAGCAATTGGTGGTACGGTTGAAATTTCTACTGGTACGGAAACGATTGCTTCGGAAGCATTTGGTTATATCAGTACTAACGAATACGCATCGCAGTATCCTAATAGAAACATTCAAAAGGTAATCATCCCTGCAACGGTAACCAAGATTGAAGACAGCGCGTTTGAATACTGTACGGCTTTGGAAACGGTAGAGTTCAAAGGCTCGGTAGGTGACAGCACGCTCAACATCGGCGCGAGAGCATTCTTTGGTACGGTATTGACGGAACTTACGTTGCCTGGTAACACGGGTAGCGTTGGCGCATCTGCATTTGGTAAAATTAACTTGACCGAAGTTACCATCAAGTCGGGCGATGCAAACTTTGCATTGGCAGACGGCGCGTTTAAGAATGCGGATACGGGCACATATACCATCACCACCGTGAAGGTAGCAAAATGCACGCGTGCATTCAACATCGGTGCGTTTGGTACGAAACTTGAAAAGGTAGAATTCTACGAAGGCGAAAGCGATTACATGACGGTAATCGACGAAGTCCTTTACGATAAAGACGTAACGCAGGTGCTTTACTATCCCGATTCGAGAACGAGCACAACCTACACCATTCCTGCCACGATTGTTACCATCAACAGTAACGCATTTGCAGGCAAGCCTTTCACGGAAATTGAGATTCCTTACGGCACGACCTCGATTGGCGAAGGCGCGTTTAAGGGCTGTAGCAGACTGGCAAAGGTTACCTTCGCAGCAAAACCTGAAGGCGCGGAAGAAAACACCGGTTTGGCAGTTGGCGCAAACGCATTTGAAAATTGTTCGTCCCTTTCTACGATTGTATTGCCTTCCTATACGAAGACGATCGGTGCGGCTGCATTCAAGAACAGTGGTATCAGCGGCGCATTCGAAATCCCTGAAGGCATAACGTCGGTAGGCGCAGGCGCATTTGAAAACTGTTCCAAGATGGCGTCGATTAAGATCCCTAGCACTTTGACGACGTTGGAAGTTACGTCTGTGACATCTGGTAGCGGTGCTAGTGCTGTTACGACCAAGACATTTGGCATGCTTAACGGCTGTAATTCGTTGGAATCGATTGTGGTTGCAGAAGGCAACAAGAATTATAAGACGGTGGACGGCGTATTGTACGAGCTTACGAATGGTTTGCCTACGACGCTTGTATACTGTCCTAGAAAGTATCAAATTGAAGATGAAAATGGTAAATTCACCGTTCCTTATTCTGTTTCTACGATTTATTCGAAGGCATTCAACGGCAACAGCTCGATTCAAGAGCTTGTTTTCGAGGATGCTCCTGAAGGCGTAACCACCTCCACGTTGAACATTCATAAGGAAGCGTTTGCAGGTACGGTGAACCTTAAGAGAGTAACCTTGGGTTACGGTCTTGCAACCATCACGGCGGAAATGTTTGCGAACTGTACTTCCTTGGAATATTTGTCCATCCCTGCATCGGTGAAGGAAATTAAAGCAAATGCATTCAAGGGTTGTTCGGCGTTGACGCAGCTTGTCTTCGAAGAAGGCGAAGGTCCCGAATTGATACTTGCAGGTCAATCCTCTGGTGGCTCTTATCAAGGTACATCGCAAAGCTTCTCTGGTTTGACTGCTTTGAAGGTACTTAGATTGCCTAACCGTGTGAAGACGCTTAAAAACTTCGCGCTCGTAGGTCTTACCTCGTTGGAAGAAGTGTATATTCCTTTGTCGGTTACGACGATTCAAAGCAACATCTTCAACAGCGGCTCTTGTAAGAACCTTAGAGTATTAGAGATTGCAGACGTTGGCGAAGGTCAGGATGCTGCAGCGGCTGAATATGCGTTGACCATTGGCGATTACTTGTTCTACAACTTGCCGTTCGACAGCATTACGTTGCCTAAGAGAACAAAGTCGATTGGCGCTTACGTATTTAAGGGCTTGAACCTTACGACGATTACCATTCCTGAAAACGTAGTGTCCATTGGCAATTACGCGTTCCAGAACTGTACTTCCCTTACGGAAATCGTATTTGAAGGCACCAGCAAGTTGGCAACCATCGGTAACTACGCGTTTGCAAATACTGGTTTGACCAGCTTTGTGGTTCCTGCAACGGTTACCAGCATTGGTACGTATGCGTTTGCATATACGGGTGACTGCACCAGCATCACCTTCGCAGAGGGCTCCGCTTTGAAAACCATCGGCGACTATGCATTCCGTCAGTCGGCTATTAAAGAATTGATTGTTCCTGAAAGCTCTGCGAAGATCACGTTGGGCGCATCCTTGTTCCAGTATTGTACGGATATCACGAAGGTAGAACTCTCTGCATCTGTTGAGAAGGCAGCAGGGACCTTCATGGGTTGCGGTTCCTTGAAGCAGGTTATCATCGATCCTGACAACGAAAACCTTTCCGTAGAAGGCAGCACCGTATTCAACGCAGGAAAGACGGCTATTCAATTCCTTTCTGCGGCTGCAGCAACGGATGCAGAAGGGGTATATCGTATTGCAAACGGCGTAACTTCGATTACGAACGGCGCATTCAAAAACCAGGTAGACATCAAGAAACTTTATATCCCTGCATCGGTGACTGAAATCGGTCTCAACGCATTTGAAGGATGTATCAACCTTGAAGAAGTTATCTTCGAAAATCCTGAAGCTTCGGGTTGTACGACCATTTCCGATTATGCGTTCTACAACTGTCATTCCCTTCGTAAGGTAGAACTTCCTAACGGCGTTAACAAGCTTGGTAAATACGCATTCCGTAACTGCTATGCGTTGTCCGACCTCAAGATGCCTGGCGTTACGACGCTTGATCAGTATGCGCTCGCGAACACGACTTCGCTTGAAACCGTAGTACTTAACGATGATATGGCTACGATTAACAACTACGCATTCTATGGCTCTGGTATCAAGAGAATCACGTTGCCTAGCAAATATTCGACCTCTAGCATTACTGGTGCTTTCTATAACTGTACAGAGCTTGAAGAAGTTATCATCCCTGAAGGTATTGAAAAACTTGGTAAGAGGATGTTCTACGGTTGTACGTCTCTTCAAACGATTGACGTTCCTGCAACTGTAAAGGAATTTGGTGAGTATATCTTCTATAACAGCGGTTTGACGAGCTTTGAATTTAAGCACGAGAATCCTACGTTGGGTACCTATACGTTTGCTGGCTGTACCGAATTGAAGACGGTTATCTTGCCTAGCAAGATGTCGGTTATCAAGGGTTACACGTTTAACGGTTGTACCAAGCTTGGTAGCACGGCGGAAGAAGGCGTTTCCGGTGTAGTGATTCCTGAAACGGTTACCAGCATTGCAAACTATGCATTCCAGAACTGCGCTGGCTTGAAGTATATCAAACTTCCTGAAACCGTTAAGTTCTTGGCGGCTGGTACCTCTTGGTCCACTAGTGCAAACGCTTACACGTTTGCGGGTTGTACCTCGCTTGAAAAGGTTACCCTTTCTACGAAGTTTACGCAGATTGGTAAAAATGCATTTGAAAACTGCTCTAGCTTGAAGACGATTGAAAATACGGGCGCTATTACCTATGTTAACCAATACGCATTTAGAAATTCGGGCCTCACCGAAATTTCGTTGCCTAAGTTGTCCACGTTGGGTACCTATGTATTTGACGGTTGTGCAGCACTTGAAAAAGTGGAACTTAATAAAACGTTCAAGGCCATTCCTGAAAGCTCGTTCTCTGGTTGCGCGGCGCTTACCTCGTTTGATTTCAGCAATATTACGACCATTAACAAGAATGCATTCAAGGGCACTGGTCTTAAGGAAATCAATCTTGCGAACGTGACCTCGATTACGCAAGAAGCGTTCATGGATTGTGAAGACCTTAAGAAGGTAGAATGTCCTAAGGTAAAGACCATCGGTGAAAGCGCGTTTGCAAACTGTTCTTCGTTGACGGACTTCGCAATGCCTGACGTATTGACGACAATCGGTGTGCAAGCGTTTATGGGCACAGGTTTGACGGAAGTTATTCTTCCCGCTTCGGTAAGCAGTATCGCAAAGAATGCATTTGCTTTCTGCTATGGCATTAACTCGTTTAAAATCGATACGTTGAACAAGACGTTTGTGGTTGAAAACAACGCCATTATGAGAAGAAGCGGTCAGTTCGTATGCGCATTGCCTGCTTACCAAGTAACGGACGGCATCCTTTACATCACGGCTGAAAACGATATTAAGGCACCCGGCGGCCATTCGCCTTTCGCTGGCAACACCACGATTACCGAGGTTGTTGTTACGGCAAACTGGACGAGTGTTCCTACCGACTTCTTCGCAGACATGCTTGCATTGAAGAAGGTTACCTTGCCTGAAACGGTTACCAGCATCAGCAGTTATGCCTTTGCAGGCGCAACGGCGCTTGAAGAAGTTATTATGTCTGGCGTCGTAACGTCGATTGGCCAGTATGCATTTGCAGACTGTGTTGCTCTCAAGACGTTGGATATCTCCAATGTAACATCGATTGCTACCTATGCATTCTATGGTTGTGCTTCGTTGGGTCTTGAGCTTACTGACAAGGTTACCAGCATCGGCGCTTATGCGTTTGAAGGCTCGGGCTTGAAATCTGCTACCATTTCGTCCGATATTAAGTTTATGGAAAAAGCTACTGATGGTAGTTTTGTAGAGAGAAAGAATACTATTCCTGACTACGCATTCTATGGCGCGAAGAAATTGGCAACCGTTACATTGCCTGATAACTTGACAAGAATTGGTATCTTTGCCTTTGCTGAATCTGGCGTTGAAAGCATTACGATTCCTGCAAGCGTTACCGAATTTGGTACCAGCATAGAGGTTAAGGAACCTGGTTCCTCCGGTGTAAGAAAAATGGCTCAATCCTACGTATTTGCAAATTGTACCTCGTTGAAGACGGTTGTATTCCTTGGTGAAAACCCGAACTTGACGGGCCACACCTTCGAAGGCTGTACCGCTCTTGAAAGTGTAACTCTTCCCAGCAAGATGACGTTTGTAGAAGATTACATGTTCTACGGCTGTACTTCGTTGAAGAATGTTACCCTTCCCGAAACGGTTACCGAACTCGGCGGTTATGCATTCGCTTATTCGGGCTTGACCTCGATTACGCTTCCTGCAAACTTGACGGTAATCGGTACGCCTAATATCTTAACGGATAGCTATGTTGCTGATGCGAACAACCTTTACCAGACGGGCGCAACGCAGAAGAACCCTGTCTTGCAGAACCCCAACGGTCATACCTTCACGGGTTGCGCAAACCTTGAAACGGTTACTATCCTTGGCGACGTAACGTACATCGGTTGGTATTCGTTCGAAGGCTGTACGAAGCTTAAGAATATTACCCTTCCTAACACGGTAGAAATCATCGGTGACTATGCATTTGCTAATTGCGAAAGCTTGACCAGCTTCGTGATCCCTGAATCGGTATTGTTCGTTGGTAACTATGCATTTGCAAACAGCAAGATTGCAAGCATCATCATCCCTGAATTTGCGGTTATTTACGACAACGCATTTGAAGGTTGGACGGCTGATCAGACGGTTAAGACTGATAAGTCCGCATTCCAGGCAGCAAGTCTTTGGAACCTTAACTGGTACAAGAACTCTGGCGCAACCATCGTTTATGGTTATGTAGCTGAATAAGCCAAAATAATACGGTTGAAAAACCGATAGGCGAAAAACCGCCGCGAGAATCCTCGCGGCGGTTATTTTTTTGTGTTTTCCGCTTTTTGAGGAAGGGCGTTTTTGAAAGGCTTTCTCCATTTTTACCCTCCCTCGGCAGGGGGGAATAGGGGAGAAGATATGGGTGAGGTATTGTTAAATATTTACATTTTTTTGTCATATCTTACAAAAGAAATTTTTACCTGGAAATACAAGGAAAAAATCAAGGAAAAAACAGGAAATTTTCACATAATTTTTATCTTTTTTTATAGAAAAAATGATTTTTACCTATGTTTTGCATTTACTTTTCAAATGATTTGTGTTATAATGTATGATGTTAAAATTGCGGCGTTATGCCATTTTATTATTTTTAATAATAAAGGAGAATCTATGTCAGCTAAATTATTTCAAAAATATTACTCGCGTTTGGCGAGGGAAGGGATTGTAAAATCTCTGCTTTGCGGCCTCATTATTGGCTTCGCAATTCTCTTCCTTTCAGCCGCGGTATTTTGGTTTGTAAACACCGATTTGTTCTGGGTTGCAATCCTCTTGTTTGCCTTCTCGACGGCAGGCGCGGCGTATCTCTTGTACGAAAAGAAATTCCGACCCACAACCAGACAGATTGCAAGACGTGTCGACGAGCTTGGTTTGGAAGAAAGAATCTTGACCATGACCGAGTTGGAAGGGGATGAATCCTACATAGCAATGCGCCAACGTGAAGATGCGCTTGCGGCGTTGAAAACGGTGAACGAAAAATTGCTTGTGATTATCGTTTCCATACCCCTCATCGTATGTACCGCTTGCTCGGCAATCTTCGGCCTCGGTATGACGACGGTTGCGGCGCTCAGCTCGGCAGGGGTGATCAAGAGCGGTAAGGACTTGCTTGCGGAAGCGTTAGCGGAACCCCCTCAAACCTTCGAGTTGATCTACGAAGCAGAGGCGAAAGGCGGTTACGTAGAAGGGGAGCTCTTCCAGGTGCTTGAAGAAGGACAAACCGGTTCGCCCGTTCGCGCAGTGCCTGAAGAAGGTTGGGCATTCCTCGAATGGTCGGATGGTAAAACGGATCCCTACCGTATCGACGAAGGGGTTACGGAAAACCTCACGGTAACGGCGAAGTTCATCGAGTTGACCGATTCTGGTGACAACGGCGGTAATGCTCACGATGATGCAACCGACCTCCCTCAAGACGCGGGTGAACAAGACGGCTCTTCTGGTAGCGGTCCTGAAGCGGGTGGTGAGTACAAAGCGACCAACCAAATCATCGACGGGCAAACCTATTACGGTTACGAATACGGTGTTGCCTTGGAAGATGTGCTCGGTCTCTTGGCGCAAGACAATAAGATGCCTGAAGAGTTAAAGACGTTGATCACGAATTACTTTGAAACGATCAAGGTAGGCGGTGAAAAGGGCGAAGGCGGCGAAAGCACCGGCGGCGGTGAAGGTAGCGAAAGTGGTGAAGGTGGAGAAAGCGGCGAGAGCGGTGAAGGTTCTTCCAACTAACACAACAAACAACAAACGAAAAAATTTAAAGAAAAAAATATAAGTAAAGGTAGAAAGATTATTATGGAACAGAAAATGAACATTCAACAAAATGATATTGACGCATTTGGCAAACAGTGTACGGAAATCTTCAAACAGGTTTCTCGTGACGTTATCGGTCAAAAGGAAGTTGTAGAAGGTACGATCATCGCCATGATCGCAGGCGGTAACGTATTGCTTGAAGGTGTGCCTGGCGTTGGTAAAACCCGTCTTGTAAGATCGCTTGGTCGTGTATTTGATTTGCCCTTCGCACGTATTCAGTTCACGCCCGACTTGCTCCCCGCCGACCTTATCGGTACGCTCATCTACTCGCAGCGCAACGAGGAGTTCTCCGTGAAGCGTGGTCCTATCTTTGCGAACTTCATCCTCGCCGATGAGATTAACCGCTCGCCCGCAAAGGTGCAGTCGGCACTTTTGGAGGCTATGCAGGAGAAGCAGGTTACTATTGGCGATACGACATATCCCCTTCCAAAGCCATTCCTTGTGCTTGCAACGCAGAACCCATTGGAGCAGGAGGGTACCTACCCACTTCCAGAGGCGCAGGTGGATCGTTTTATGCTTAAAGCCAAAATCTCATACCCTAAGCGTGCCGAG
>JAZKZY010000019.1:0-28117 GCA_045612895.1 Candidatus Scatosoma sp.
CCTTTCTTGATAAATACTTGGATGGGTAAGCCCAGCTTTTTATAATACTTTTCAAGCAATGCTCCGTTTTCATCATAAGGAACAACGCTATCGCTATCCCCTGCCACCATTACGATAGGGATTTTATGCTCCGCCAAAATATGCATCTTGTCAATGGGATGCTCACGATAACTGAGCATATCCACAAGTGTCCTGCCCGTAAAATGCATATATTCCTCAAAAGGCACGCCATTCGCCTTACCTAAATTCCCTGGGCAACTGAGCAAATTCATTACGGGTGCATCCAAATAAATCCCTTGCACCCGTTCAGGATTTAACGCGGTGAGTTTTACCGAATACAATCCCCCACAGCTCATACCAACCAAAACGCATTTTTCAGAAAGACCAAACGTTTCGGGGATATATTGTAAAAACTTGGACTTTCTTTCCAAGTCCAAATCTTCCGCCCAACGGTTGTAATTTTCATTGTATGCCAAATGCCAACCGCGGTTCAAAAGCTCGATTTCCGTTTCGGGAAATGCATCGAAATATTCCGCCTTTAACAGCCACTTTCCGTTCGGCTTACAGTTGGGTTTAATAAGTTTTGCTTGCAAGCACTCAAACTCAAATTCGTAACCTTGAAAGCCTCTCCATTCAATTTCTCTCATCGCTTTATTCCTTTTCAATAAGATTGATAATCAGTTTATCCAAAGCAGGGTTACATCCCAAACAACCCTCCAAACAGGAGAGGGTGGTCAAAATCACTTCCCCTTTGCCGTGTTTTTTCAGCGCGGCAATCATTTTATGCTTCTTATGCAAAGCATAATTAGGGTCGCTTGTATCTTCAAACGTGTACAAAATTTCTTCCGCTTCTGACCATTCAAACTTAAACCAAGCGGTTAAATCCTGATAATCTGCCTTTGCGTTATAGAAGTTTTGAAAATCCATTTCGGCAAATTCTTCCGTGAATTTGCTTGTTTCGCTTCTTGCAACAAAATTGTTCGCGCGGACTTCTTCTTCCAACGTATGCACGCGGAAAGTAATATCTTCGCCAAGAATATGCAGCGGCTTGTTCGCCACAACAACGAGCCTGCATCCGTCTTTCGCTTTTGCTTCTAACTCCTCTCTATGCTCGTAGAAATAATCATCGTCGGCAAAAATCACTTCTTCCACTTTCGAGCCATCGCAAACACGGGCAACGCATTGCACTCTTTCGCCAAGTAGCATAGGCGTTTTTTGTGCTTTTTTTACTTTTCCCTTGACAAAGTATTCTACTTCATCATAGGTGCTTTCATTGCCATTTTCAAGCTTTGCAACCACCTTGATTACGCCTGTTTTTTCTTCGGGGATTTTCGTCAAAATTTCGCTTAAATACGTACATGCTACCCCCGTAGCCGTATTTTCAGTTGTATACGAAGCAATTTCTTCTCCGTTAAAATATACGCTTGCCGTCAACTTTACAGACACGTCTTTTACCGTGTCGTTGAGCGCGTAAAGCTCTGTTGTCAACGTATCGCCTGCATAGACAACATACTGATCCCTGCGTAAGCTGATACGCACGGGAATGCTTGCTTCCTTAAACGCATAGTAGGCAGGTTTCGGGATTCTATCCACGTCCACCAGCGTTTTCGTCCAACCGCAGGGCCACGCGTCTATCAAAAGATGTACCGCCGTACTTTCAATATAATCAACCCTACGGCGCAAAATATGCACGTAGTCCTTGATTGCTTTTTTCTGCCATTCACGGCTTGCCTGTATCCATTCGCGCGCCGTGTTTTGCTCGGGGAAGAAATCCCCATGCAAGACGTAGCATTGTTCCTTGGCTATCGGCTTTGGCGACCAAGGCTCGTCCTGCGTTTTAGGCAACCATTCCTTGGGACAGTATTTTTGCATAAGTTCCCACCTATCTAAGCCGTCCACGCCAAACTCCCCACAGCCCGTCATCCAGTCGGGGCGAATGGGGGGCAAGTATCCCTTTTGAAGCTTTCCGCTCGGCATACCGTGTGAAACGTACCAGTAGGTATAACAATGAAAATCGCTGATACCGTGTGTTTCAGTCAGGGGCGCATAATCCCCTTCACAATATTTAATTACGCGGTCAGGATTGTATATCTCCACCACTTCTTTGGCTGCATTAAAAAACTTTTCTATTTCATATCGGGATAAGTTGTACTGCTCCTTTCCCCACGCCGTCTTATCCAGCGTTTCGTTGCAGAAGGTTTCTACAACTACACTTGGATGGTTTCGCGTGTGGAGTTCCATTTCCCGAACCTGCTTTAACGCCTCGCCTACTGCACTCGGCTTTAAATAGGAAAAAAGAGGAAAATCACTCTGACAAAGCATCCCGAGCATATCGAAATAGGTGTAAATTTCATCGTGTACGGGGCGTTGCGTCATGCGATAGAAGTTCAAATTCGCTACTTTCGCAATTAAAATATCGTCAATGAGTTGTTCATAATCCTCACGCATCACGCAAAGGGGTAAATGTCCCATTTCGTTCGTTCCGCGTAAAATAATACGTTCGTTGTTGAGATAGAATGCTCCCTTGGGTGTACTGTTTTCATCCATGTGAAACTTGCGCATCCCAAAATGCGTTTGCTTTTCCTCTATCTTATTGCCGTTTTCATCGTACAACGTCACCGTTATCGCATACAAATAAGGCGTTTTTTGCGTCCATAACTTATAATTAGGAATAAAAAACTTTTCCGTTAAATAGTTTTCGTCGACCGTAAAGGGATCGGTCTTGCCCTCTATGTTTTCAAAGACGGTTTCTTTGAAATTGCGGCCTTCAAGGGTATAGGCAACCTTGCCCCTCAACGTCTTACAAGCATAAGTAAACACCGTTGTATTGACAGTAATTTCGCCTTTATCAATATCAGGTTGAACGAAGATATCCGTAATTCGTTGCGTACCTGCTACCGCCATTTTTATTTTTCCAAATATCCCAGCCCCCGCAGGACAATGGTGCCAGCCAAGTCTCGGCTCATCATACCCAAAGTGGGTTGCACCGTAAATTTTATCCCCGTAATGCGCGTAGCCGTCTACCGTTACCGCCGTACTCGTCACGTCGTTTTTCACAACGACAAGCAAGATATTCTTACCTTCGTGGATATAATCGGTAATATTGACGCCAAACGGAGCAAAAAAGCCCTCATGACGACCTGCCATCCTACCGTTGATATAGACTTCGGCAATATAATCTACCGCCTCAAAATCAAGAAGATAATATTTGCCCTCTTCCTTTTTATCTAAGAAAAGCTCGGTACGGTAAAAGGCGTTCCATCTGCCGTCAGGACCGACATAATGGGGAATTTTTACTTGTTCCCATTCTCCCTCGCCATTTAATACGCGAGTAAAATCCACCTTGTCTTCTTCTGTTTCTTTGCGATAAGAAAAATCTACAATTGCGAGAGCATTATCCGTCACTTTCCGCGCATGATTTTCCAAAAACGGCGCATAATATGCACGCAAAGCCGCCTTCTCCTCCAAGAAGGATTGATAGGCTTTTTCTTCATTAAACGCAGACATGGTTATGCCCAATTGCGTGTTTTGCGGCTCTAAAACGACGCGTTTCATCGGCAACGGTGGGATTTCCGACATACGTTTTACTTCCCCGTTCATCTTCTTTCCGCCCGCCGCAATTTGGATAAAGCGGTCTTTTTCAGTTGTCTTCGTTGTATTTTTCATGATATTCTTTCTATTTATAACGTTTCTAAATTCACCGTTGCGCCTGAAGGAATCTTATAGTTTTTCCCAAAATAACATATATACACGTCAATTGCGCTTGGATTGTAAACAAAGCCCCCTTCTGCGCTAAATCGAAGTCCCCGATATGCCTGAACGTAATCGTAAATTTGTCCGTTTGTGGCATACCAAATATCCTCACGGTTTCCCACAAGCTTCGCAAAATCCTCTATGATCTGCCATTCATTATTATCCGCAAACTCGTAGCTGTGTCCCCACAAATAGAATAATTTGGGAGCTTGTCACCAATAGCCGCCCTTTGGTTCTTCTAAAAAATCTTGCACTAAATCCATCAATCTCGGATTTCGATGATGACAAGTTGGATTCCATCTTAACCAATCCGTTGGAATAGAAAAGCCTTCACTATCATCCACTGTACGCGCATAATCAATTCCGCACGAACGTACCATTTCCACAACAGTATCATTATAAATTCCGTATGAATACGCCATACCATGTACGAGTTTATGAAAGATTTTCTCTAAATTTTGTCTATCTAAAAGAACTTCCCCCAACGCTTGCGCACTACTCAACTCCGTCAATGGCAAATGCTTTACGCCGTGAACCGCAACCTCATTATCCGATTGCGTATATAAAGTAAACGCTTCTTTTTGTGTTAAGCACCGTCCACCTTCGTCTAATGCAAACAATCCCGAATTAATATTAAACGTTCCTTTCAAAGCATATTTTGACATAATTTCAATCAACTTTTTGTCAAAAACCACTCCGTCGTCATAACTAAGTGTCAACGCCTTTAATTTAAAGCCTGGAAAGCGCAAAAAACAATATTTCATTTGCCTTCCCTCCTCTCATTTCTTTATTAGATTTATACCCGTCAGAATACACCAATCCGACGGGTATATGATAAACTTAAATCGTTGGTTTGTCAAGCAGTATGCTGCGAATGTTTTCAATTTGCGTTTCCGTAACGCCCACATCCAACAAATATGCGGCAATTGCGTCGGACAGTTTACCGCTTTCTTGACCGTATCTTGACATCATTTCCATATATAGCTTATTCCAAGCCACGTAATTATCCTGCGCAGGATTCATGATACCATCTTCCGTAAAATTGGCTACGCCGGCCTCCACTTCAATCGCAGAGCGCCAACGGCTACCCGTACCGAAAAAGGAAGTCAACTCAAAATCTTTTGTCAAGTCCTCAAAGGATACCCCACAAAGCCCATTCAAAAGGAAGGTAATCGTTCCGGTTCGATCCGCCCCAGCTCTGCAATGATAATAAATAGGATAATGGCTTTCATCACTGAAATATACCATCGTTTTTCGCATTAAATCTTTAGCGTTTTCCTCAAAAATACGATCGAATAACGTAATGGAGATTCGTTCGTACAACAAGCCTGAAACGGGGCTCTTTGTCGCGTTATTCGCTTCCGTAGGCGTTCTAAAATCCAAATCCGTCTTAACCCCTAAAGACCACAACGTTTCTTTTCCGCCTTCCGTAATATCATCTATGTGCGCGCCACGGAAAAGTTTCCCATACGCAATACTACGCCCGTCTTCCGTTTTCCAACCGCCGATATCACGAACGTTTTTTACACCTGAAACAGTCATAATTCTCGGAGCTTGCATTATGGTAAACGAGTCGATTTCCGTTTCTTCGCCATCCGCATCCGTCACCTTATAATAATAAGTATGCCCCGGCAAAAAAAGCCCTGCATCGAAGTAATAATTTTTCGCATAACAAGTCTTTGACTGAACCATTTGAGTACAAGCCAAATCTTTTGCAAGAGTAATAACGTAAGGCGCTTTGCCACCATCCCATTCTATGCGCATAGATTGGCTTATACTATAATCCTGCCCCATACGTGAACGTAAAAACATTGCAATTTTACTTTCTTCCGTCAAGGAGAAATAATCACGCAGGTTTTCATTTAGTAAATCTACCGTTTCTCCTGCATATGCCTTTGGGATTGCAATGCTTGGTTCTTCCTTTTCCGAAGTCGTAGAGGAATAATCGCCTAACAGCGAACTAGACGTTTCTCCACTGCTACAAGCACAAACAAATAACAGCAGACAAGAAAGTAGAGAACCAAGCAACTTTTTCATAGAATACCTCTTTTATAAAGTGAAATCACCTATCAAAGTTTTCCATACGGGAACCCCATAAGTCGTTGTATCCCAATAGTTGGAATCAAAGGAAGCATAATCGTTCCCTGCGGACAACATTTCATTATACGTTGCATATAAGGTAGGTACTTTCTTAAAGTTCGTAGCAGACGTCGTCACGTAAGCGGGTGCGTTTGAAATAATATAGCTATTGCTAACGGATGCTGTATCCCCACGTGCAAAAGAACCGTACGTATCGGCTACAGGCACTTCGGGAACGTGAATCACAACGTTTTTCAAAATCGTCTTCCACATTGCATTGCCCATAAACGCCAAGTTATCACTTCTTGCTTCACTGAATTTCAAGTTAATAAATACGTTTTCAATGGTGCTTTCAGGCGTCATGTTTGCATCTTTTGCCCCTTGTGCACAAATAATGCCCGCTGCATTTTTACCAGTTGTTCCGTCCATGGTGATATTGTTCAAAGCAACGTTTTTAATTGTCGCCCCATTTAAATATTCACCAAACAAACCAAAGCTATGAGTCGTACCATGTTCAAACGTAAAGGACAGTACGTGTCCACGCCCATCAAAGGTACCTGCAAAGTCGTTTGCAACCTTCCCATCAGGCATCTTCAAAATCGTAGTCGGCTCCACGATATCCTTTGCAAGGATATACGTACCGCTGATCATGGTCGCTTCATCGCCTGCATAGATTTTTTCAAAATCTGCCAATTCATCAATGATTAAGGTATATGCGTTCAGCGAAACCTGATATCCTACTGTTTCATTATAAAGCGTAACAAACATATCTCTGTCTTCCGAAATATTCAGTTTTCCTTCTTTCGCTTTATATTCTTTACCGTCAATCTCGTAAGAAACAAACTCGCCAAAGTTTTCAAAAAGCTGATCGATTCCTTTGAGGAGCTTGCTTTGCTCGTCAAAATATTTACCATCAGCAATCGAATATTCTACCGTTTTATTAGCATCGCATACGGGGCGGGCCACCGTGATAGTGAAGGGAAATTCTACATTGCCATAGGAAACGATTAAATCTGTCTTGCCCGCTTTTAACGCAGCGATTTCCCAGCCATCACCTTTTCTTTCTACACTTGCAATCGCGCCATCTTTCACCGACAAATCATATTCATCGATCTGCACCCCGTTTTCGGAAATATAAACGTCCGAAATCAACTGCGAAGTCGTATAAGAAACACCTTCGTGCTGAGCTACTGTATACAGTTCAATGTCCTTAACTCGGCCACCGTTTAATAACACGGAACTTTCCGTTATAACGTCAATTGTAAGAGTTTTTGTATGCATGGTTTGCCCACGCCAAGTCGCAAAAATGTTCACTTGCGTGCTGCCCGTAACGTTATTTGCTACAAACTCGCCGTTCACAATTGTGCCAATCGTTTCATCCGCAACATAATACTCAATTTCCGCGTCAAAAAAGTCTTTACCGTTGAAACGAACATGTGCACCAAGCCCAAACGTTTCACCTTTCATAATCGACATATTTTCGCTTACGTCGTCGTCGAAAGCAAGCGTAGGTACATTGCCTGATAAGGCTACTTCCACCTCACAACTTGCTTTTTTACTTCCGTATTTTGCCGTAATCATCGCCTTGCCGACGCTCAAGCCTTCCACAAAACCATTTTCATCCACGGAAACAACATTGCTGTCGGAAGACGTCCACGTCAACACTTCACCCTCAAGCGGATTGTAAGAAACGGATAATTCCACCCCATCTCCCAACGTAAGAAGATAGTTTGATTTTTCCAGTTCCAGTCTTTCCACTGGTTGTACAGACGTCGAAGGCGTTGAAGAGGTCTCGTCATCCCGACACCCCGACGCGCCCAATACCGTCATACTCATTGTAAAAGCTAAAATAAAGGTTAAAAATTTTTTCATTTTCGTCCCCCGTATCTTATCGTAAAGACAAATCGGATGCCCAGTCTGAAATCGTCATAAACGATCTTTCCGCAAATTGAAAATCCTTTAACTGAGAAATATCCGTCTTAAAATAGGTTACCATTTCGTTATAAGTTTCATTAGACAAGCTATCCGCAGCACACGTCAACATATAATACGCAGGGCAAACCCACTCAATATCAATGTGCTCTTTCAACACCTTATACAACGCAGGGTCACGCATTTCATATTTTGCAATAAGCGATCTGGCTTCATCAATTTTATCCAGCCAACTTCTCAGCATTTCATATTTCCAATATTCCATACCGATTGAATAGTTAATGATACCCGTTTTTGCAATTTTTCCCATTTCATTTGCAACAATCAACGCCCATGTGTTTTCTTGTACGTACAAATCGTACATAACGTCCGCAGCTTCTTTGAACATACCCTTAAACCATCTTTTTGTAAGCTCATTGATATCCTGCGTTGTATCCCATTGCATTTTTGCGTCCAACCAGATATCCAGCATTTGGAAGGAAGTTGCATTTGCACCTGACCAGTCGCATTGATTATACATAAATTTCGCGCCACCCGCTGCAAAGAATTGATATGCATCGGTATCGTAGAAATTTGTACCTGCTGTTCTAAACAAGTAATTGCCGAAGTTTGCATCATACGTCCAAAGATATACCGAAGACGAAATATCAAACCACTTCAAGGAGTTTTCCACCCCGTTCTCACTTGCCTTGTCATAAATATTCAATTGATAATTCAACCCACTGGAAATGGCATAATACACCCCAACGTCATCACGCATTTCAAGGTCAGGATGATTGATCACATATTTCCCCTGTGCCTCATCATAATGTGCAGGAGCTTCTACAAACGCGGCGTATGCAAAGAATACCAACGTAAGATTCTCACGCTTGTACGCAGCATTTTCAGGTAAATTCATCCATTCTTCCAATTTTGCCCGCACGTTATTACATAATACAAGCGCGGCGCCTGATTGCGCACCATACTTTTCATGCGCTTCGACACACCAATTACAACGACACATCGTATTTTCATTATCCTCGTGTGTAAAGGTAACAACGTTGCGAAGAGGATATTTATCAGGCGTATATTTCATTAAAGAACGCTCGATAACGTATGCAATACGATCTACCATCGCATTGTAATCTTCTTGATTACCGTGCGCAGTATAGCAAACCTGCGTATTGTCCGCACCCGTTCCGCTTTGATCGGAGAACCAAGATTCTCTCGACGTGGGCGCATTTTTAGGCAAAACGTTAGAACTGTTATGAATCGTTGCTTCTGCCGCCTCGTTTTCGGTGTCACCAACGGGCAGAATATATTCCCCGTTACCGCGCATACGCAAACGATATTGCAAGTTTTCAGGGTTATTTTCCAACAATTTCCAAGAACTGCAACGCATTTCAATATCGGGTATATCCATCACGTTAAAATTACGAAGCTTCACGTTTCTCGTTTCATTGATCGTATAGCAATCGTAAGCGTATTGTTCATAATCGAATAAAATATTCAACAATCCATATACGCCGTTTAACGTCCCGACAGTACTTGCCCCCGTAACGTAAATTGTTTTATCTTTGGTAACAATTTGCAAGCCCTGCGTCCCCAAACGCTGTGCATCGATTTCAATGTTTGCACTTTCCAACATTTTCGTCTTACCGAGCGAAATATATTTTGCGTTTTCGGTATGTTCAATGCCGTCTCCCGTTTCTATAACGCTCTCCAACTGAATCCCCGTTGCCTTTTCGAAGAAAAGCTGAAGCTCCGATTCAGCAACGATGAGGTTAGAATCTATATTTTCAGGCAAAAGAATTTTATAATCGCTTTTGCCGTCCTGAACCATATATTCATTCGTTTCAGGGGCCGTAAAATCATGCACACCTTCGGTATATTTATATTTTTGCGTTGCATTTACCTCGCCACTATCTTCGGGCTTATCCTTACAGCCAACAGCAAAGCTGCACACACTAATCACACTGAGCAATAATGCAATTATTCTTTTATTCATACAGCTATCCCCCTTTAAGATACGATGACTTTATAGTAGCTTGCCGCACTGTTACCAAGTGCGTCGTAAACAAGCACATACACAATATAAGTACCTGCTTCAGTAAACGTATAAGAATCCACGTTGTAACCATTTGCCTCTATTACAAAAGCTTCGTCAAGAATCATCTTATACACTTTCAAATTTTCCGATGGCGTTGTGTTGTCCGTTGCAACAAATTCTTTAATTTGATGAGTCTTCCCTTTCGCAACCTTCACCGTTGTCGCCTCGTTAGAACCATCCTTAAAGGAAACGGTCGGAGCAATTCCTTCACTAACGTTGATGATATAATAATCATCATTTTCAAGTGTTGCTTGACCATTTGTTCTCGTTGCACCTATACAGGTAACTGTATAACTAACGCGATACTGACCAATCTGCGTCAATTTTACATCATACGCGCGATCCGCCGTTACATTCTCCAAACGAACACCATCCACGCTGGTTGCAACGTCGCCGTTTGGCGTATTTACCGTCACTTTTACATCTTTCAAAAGTACAGAATTGAGTACCGAGCTTGCATAACAAGGTGCAATCGTGTAAACGCCATTTACCTCTTGAACCCCATTCTTTTGTTCAAAAGAAATTTGCGGTTTACCCTCACGTACCGTAGTGGTAAAGGTTTGGTTATTCAACTGCGACACAGCCACCGCACAGTCCTTTGCACCCTTGATAGCAATTTCTAAAAGAGCATCGTCCTTTTCAAATGCTTTGATCGCATCCACCAAAATATCGTCCACATTTAAGCCTTCCGCCGAATAGGAAAGCGCATACGTTCCGCTCCATTCCTTATGCTTGGTGTATATTTCACCTTCTGCAATAAGCTTACCGTCCACATACTGTTTTGCAACAAACAGTATATTTGAACCATCTTCTTTTTGATAAGTACAAGTAATATAGTTACTATCCGGCGCATTGAGATCACGCAAAGTCAAGGTTACATCCTCTACCGCTGAAGCGGATAAGGTGAACCCTAAGTTAAAGTTCGTACTAGAAACGGCGTTGATAAATTGCATATTTGCCGTTCCGTTCTCAAAGCTATATACTACGCCATCATCTGTAAGCTCTGCCGACGTATAATTACCCTGCATATATTTCGCGTACTCTTTTTCCGTTGTCTTTTTGCCGTATCCTACGTCGATAACGGGATAGAGCTTTGAAAGCACGTCCTTATTTTGATAACTTGCCTTAAATTGTACGGTTTGATTTGCTTCTACTTTATATGCTTGCATTTGCGTTGCAGAGAGGGGCTGGAATGCGCCACCGTCCACCGACACGCTAATATTTGCCGTGTTTTCATTAAATCCGCCGTTCCCTGCCGTATATGCCGTTACGGGATCAATCGTATAAGATGCACCTTTCATTAAATAGTTGGGGAATTTGAACGGGTTTTTATAAGCGACCGCATTCTCATCCACACACGATACCACGTACGAATATTTCTCTACGTATACGTTATCTTTAAAAAGGTATTCTATTGTATAATCCCCTGCATATTCAGGCAAATAATTATATCCATCATCGCCGTTGTAATCCAACTTACATTGCGTTCCCTTAGGCGTCGTAACGATCACTTCCGTATCCACTTCTTTATTCAATCCGTTTGCTTGGATATACGGAATTACATTGTTTTGCGCAGCAACAAGTTTATTTAAAGGCGTTTTTTCATAAACAATGTTTTCTTGATCAAGCACCACCATATCCAGCAAAAACTCCCCTTTATTTCCATAGGAGTCCGTTGCTGTATATACCGCCGTATAATTTCCTATCGTTTCAGGCGTAAACGCACCATCCTTCACTTTGACGGAAACTTGTCCGCGTTTTCCATAATTTCGATAAACGGCTACTTTTTCATTTCCATAGTAATTATAATCAAGCACGCTCGAAACCTTAGGCAACGTCACAGCTTTGCCTTTCTGCAAATAGATTTCATTATCCGACGTCGTTTCTACGTCAACCGCAATAGAAGGTGCAGTGTTATCCACGACCGTGCCGTCCAAAAGGTCTTTTCCGCTCATACCGAAAATCGATTCGATTTCTACGTCAAAGCTGGTTGCGGCATAATTGTATGCTTCCACGTTTAAAACAACCTCGCCCGTCGTAAAGAAAGAGGCAAAATCAAACGCATTCGTTCCATAAATTTCCGTAGAGTCAATATCCGTTATTAAATACGTCGTCCCGCCGTTTCTTGCTTTCATTTGATGGTTGGTCAAGTCCCAAAGCAACGAAATACCATCGTGTTTTGCGACTTCGGCATCATAACGGCTGGAAAGCCATCTGCCATACGTGGAAAGAGATTGATAACGGCGAACACGATGTATCTTATACATTTCCCCATCGTATTCTTCCGTCATTTGATCAGGTCTGGCTTTGTTTTGCTCTAAACCCGTAAGCATTTGCGTGCTTGCGCCAGCCCCTGCATAATAAGGGCTGTTTCCTGCGCTGCCGCACCAAACGTAAAATTCAACAAACTTCGTTGGATCAAAACAATCCATCACTTTTACGGTCACCATTGTAGCCGTAGGATTTAAGTCATACTCTTTTCTGAATTTCGGGAAAATCTTACAAACGTCCAACACTCCGTTTGTATAATCGTTTAAGTCAATCGGTTTGTTAAACGTGAAAGATTCACCACTCTTTAACGTAAGCGCTATACCATCCGTACCTTCCTTGCACGAAAGACTTTCTACATATTTTGCCGATGATTCTCCACCGACTTCATAATACTTTTTATTTACAACAAACGTATGCGTTGCCGAAATACCGTTTGCGTTATAATAGCTAAGCTTATACTCACCCGTTTTATCAAGCGTATATTCGCCTTCGCTCTTCACCGCTCCATCAGGACATTCCAAAGTAACGCTTATCGCTTTGGAAACCGCCGTACCCGTTTCAATTTGTACTTGATTGGGATTGGGCACGGTAAACGTTTGACCATAAACGTATTCCTTTTCAATAACGTACTCTTGGGGGAAGAGCAAATCACTTTCCGCATTTGTATTGTAAACGTTATGTATTGCGGTTCCGCTCAATCCTAAAAACGCTGCACTACAAGCCGCCACGCATATTTTCTTAATTTTATTCTTCATTTTCCTATTCCTTTTTTACTCTTTCAAACCGCCCATCGTCAAATTGCCCATCAACGTTTTATTAAATGCGACAAACAACGTAAATACGGGAATGGCAAGAACCATACAGCCAGCTACTTTACTAGGAACGCTTAAAATATCCATGCCGCCGTTCGATTGTACGTTCATCTTATAAATCGCATACGACATCGTTGGATGATTAGGATAATACAAAAGCGGCGTTTGATAATCGTTCCACGTTTGAATAAACTGCAACAAAAAGACGGTAAAGAAGACTTTCGCGCAAAGCGGGAAAATAATTCTAAACAAAACCCCAAGTTGCGACGCACCGTCAATTTCCGCTGCTTCCACATAGGTATCCGATAAACCGGATAAATGTGCGTGGAACACAAAGAAATACATGCCCGTGAAATTAAAGTTCAAGGCTACCATTGCAAAATATGTATCGTAGATAGCCAAGTTACGAAGCAACGTTATCATAGACGGCGAAGAACCGACAATGGGAATCGCCATAACGACAAGCATCGCTACGTATATAAATTCGCTGAAACGGAATTTATATTTTGCGCAAAGATACGCACAAGCAAATGCTACGAACGCATGCACAAAGGAACAAATAACGGAATACACCAACGAGTTTGCCATAAAGTTGGCAAACGTAAACGTTGTCGAAGCAGGCCCCTCTATTTTTCCAAATATAGCGGAATAGTAATCCATTTCAATGGAATCTATTTTAAACAAGTTAAATATGCCTTTATAATATCCTAACCCAAGTGCTTCTTGTCCGCTAAGGAAATGTTGTCCGTTTGGCAAGTCCAGCCCTGGTGTAGATAAATTAGGGAACCCGAGTACGTTTCCGCTTATATAATCCGTATTTGCTTTCAAGGAGGTCATAATCCCCCAACATAATATAAGGATTAAAGAAAGCGCATAGGCAATCAATACCACAAGTATCAGGATATCTGAAATATGAAGTTTATTTTTTATTTTCTTTTCCATAATCAAACCTCCTTAATCTACTCGCGGACCATACTTATTCAACAATTTTCGAACAATCAAAGTAATCGGGATAATAATGAGCGTAGCAATCAAACCAAGCGCAGCAAGCTCATGCAATATTTGTGCAGGGCCTGCATTTTCTATATTCATTGCCGCAGTTCCGTAAAAATAATACCCAAACACCTTTACTTTACTCTTATCATTGCCAAAGAAGGTGTGGAGGCTCATTTGATTGTTAAAAATACCAGCAAACCCAGTTACGATAAAGGTCGTCAACGTAGAGAAAATCATCGGGACGTAAATATAATAAAATTCTTGTATGCTTGTTACGCCGTCCAAATGCGCTGATTCCACAATGGATTGGTCAATACCGCTCATCGCGCCCGTATAAATCAATACGTTCGCCCCAAACGAAAACCAAAGCGTGAAAATATAAGCACCCCAGAATTGTGCATTATACGTGCTTGATTGCGTCATCAAGCTGGCAACATCCTTCTTCCCAAACGCCGTTTCCATTATAAAAGGATATACCTTATTCATGATTTCTTGATAGAGTACACCCAGTACAACAACGGAAAGAACTTGCGGTAAATACAGCATAATTCTAAACAGCGAAGAACCAGGTTTCCCCTTTGCTATATAATAGCTGAATAATAACGCCAACGGAGTAACAATAAACAGTTGTCCGAAAAGCAACCCAAACGAATTTCCGAGCATCTTCCAGCACTCTTCTTCACCAAAAAATTGAAATGCATTTTTCAGGTTATTCCAAGTAAAAGACGTTGCATATCCGATCGGTTCAATTTCTACCTTATCCTGAAATGCCATAACAATGGAGTTGAAATTTACATAAAGATAAAAAAGCAAAAATTGCAAAATAGGCAACGCAAACATCAAGGTGTAAAACACCATTCTACGTTGTCTACGCGTATATCCCTTTCGATTTTGATTAAGAGAAACGGTTTTATTTATCATAACCATACCCCCAGCATAGTAATTAACGAATTGTTTTAACGAACGCTATACATCGTCCGTTAAAACAATTCAAAATATTTAAATTAATAAGTCCAGCTACCAAACAAACTGCAATCGCTGAATACCTGCTTAGCGCCCTTGTCTTCGATCATCATCCAGAATTTGTTGTGGCCATCCGTCAAAACACCTGCATCCAAAGCAAGTTTGATTGCATTTCTTGCCTTCTTAAAGGTTGCCGTCGTACCCGACAAAGAAACAACGTTCGTACCTGCAACGTTATCTCTCGCATCCCAAAGGCCGCTCGTAAATTTGCTCATCCCAGCTTTCTGCGTTGCGTCTAATTCATAATTGATTGCTCTTGCAAGACCGGTTTTTGCGGTAAATGCTTTGAGTTCTGCATCAGAATAGCAGAATTTAATGAAATCCAAGCATGCTTGCTTCAAAGCGGGGTTAGATTCTACGTTTGCGTTAATCATCGCATAAGCCTGACCGCAATCCAAGAAACAAGCATCCTTACCCGTTGCGTTTGCTGCCAATGCGCTGGTAGGAAGACTCATCCACTGTACATCCAATTCGGAACGATTTTTACCTACAAACGTTTCATAGTAGGACAAACCGCCGTTTTCGCTGGATTCGTTATACCAGTAGCTACCATCTACAAGCATTGCGGAATTGTTGGTGTCCATTTTACCATCCATAAACAAGTCCATTTGCGTCGTCCAGTGGTCTTTACCAGATTTTGCCGTTGCAGAGAAGAAGCCTTCTTTCAAAATAACTTCATAGATGGAAGTTGCATAATATTTTGCAGCCATATCATTGCCCATCCAACCATCAGAGCCATCTTCTGCCATGGTTACCCACTTTGTTTTGGGTTTCTTAATATAATTGATGCCTTGGAATAAATTTTCATTTGTAAATTGCAAATCACCGTTTGCATCACGTTCTACAACTTCGATTGTACCAGTACAGTTGTAATAATTTCTCATCTGTTCTGCGCCTGCCAAAGAAGACCAGAAACCAATCAAAATATACTCTACATATTTGTAATACAAACCGGAAACGGTCAAAGGTGCAATTTCGCCATCGCTTTCCGTCTTAATATAATCGCAAAGCAAGATAAATTCGTCCAACGAACGAGGCAAACCGTCGTCTTCCGTACCGCTTTTTCCGTCAGGACCTACCGATTTCTTCGCCGTCATATCCCCTACGAAGTTTGCTTTGCCATATTTACTGGAATAAGCATATACGTTCGATTCATCTTCCGCTGCAAAATAAGCGCTCAAGTCTTCAAACGTAGTACGGTTATATGAAAGCCCCGTATAGAATTCGTAATGAGGCAATGCGTAATAGCTACCGTCTTTCCCTTTTATGCCATCCTTTGCCGATTCAAAAATCTTACTTTCCAAAGAACCGCCTTCTCTCGTTTCATCTTTTACGATAGAATCCAAATTCAAAAGCAAGCCACTCTGCGACAAAACGGAAGGATCTGAAGCACGTTCATCGAAGAAAATACTAGTGGAGTCACCAGCCATAGATGAGGTGTTTTGGTTATATGTAGCTTCATAAGCAACATATACGCCGGTTTTATCGCCGTATTTTTCATTCTGCTTAAGTTGTGCAAAACGTTCAGCAGCTTCTTCCAACCATACGTTACCAGGACCACCACCGAAGTTTTTAACTTTAATCGTTAATTTATTTTCGCCAGGCACGTTATAAACGTACTTGTTATTGCCGCCGCCTGGAGTGCTATTATTGCCACCGCCGCCGCAAGCCGTCATGCCGCCCATCGAGGCAACCAACATAAGCGTCGAAAGCGCCGTTGCTAAAATTCTTCTCTTTTTCATAAATATATCTCCTTTGATTTTTTATTATAAATGTATCGGTTTGAAGAAAGACTGCTTACCGATAAAGTCAAACACAAATGCCGCTGCGCCGCTCCACGCCTGCAAAGTAGAACCACTCTTTCTGCAAGGCGAGAAATATTCGACAGGGGTGAAAATACCACGTTCAAGATTGTAGGAAAACCAACTTTCCAGCGCATAACGATATTCTCTTCCTGCTAGATATTTGGCGTAGGCATACATCGCTGACCAATAGGGCCAATTTCCGCCGTTATGATATTCATAATCCTGTGAAGACCTAAAATACGCTGCGGAAATTCTCTTATAGAATGGATATACACACATAATTCCGTAATCACCTGCTTGCTGCATGTGATTGTTTTTTGTTTCAAGCAACCTTTCCATCGCATCCAACATACGATTGGCGCGATGTTCATCCGCAATCCCAAACAAATAAACGAGCACCGTATCCACAGACAAATTATCTTCGACAAAATCGCCGTCTACGTAATTGACGTAGTACCCTTTTTCTTCATCCCATAAAATTTCGTTGATTGCCGATTTCACCTTTTCCGCTGTCTGCTCGTAAAAGCTCCCGTCTTCCCCACAAGCCTTGCACAGTTTTCCCACACAAGTCAAAGCACGGTAAAACAAGGCTTCGTCATACGTTACGTAGCCGTTGCGGTTTACTTCGTCCGCCCAATCAAGCTTGTTATACGGACCTTCCTTATACAATAAGCCCGTTTCGTCCGTACGTTCGATTTGCTTGGTAACGACCAAACGGCATAAATCCAAGATGGTTTTCCCCTTGACTTCTTCTTGCAAAAACGCCTTATCTCCCGAATGGTTTACGTAATCGTATACCATCATCACGAAGAAGGAAGGACTGTCGTAATGTCCGCCCCAAAACGCCGAGAAATCCTGTTTTACCGCAGAAGGGCAACTACCGTCCTTATCAATACCGCGCGCCAAGGTCAACACCTGCCGTTTTACGAAGCTTATATCATAGGCATACATAGGTAAAATCGTCCAATATGAGTCCCTATAATACGTGCGCAAGGGATTCAAGTAATGACACCCGGCAACAAAGCCTTTTAAGCCACCGCATTCCTTGTAGTTTTCCAAGCTGCAAAACAAAGCCGACAGGTACAAAGCCTTTTCTTCTTCCGTCTGTGCGGACGAAGGAAAAACGATATCGTCGATTTCCTTGCTTGCCATTTCCGCTTTTTCACGGAAGGAGTCGAGCAACCAATCGCAATATGCTTGATTTTCCTCATAGGCAACGACAAACTGAATATGCTTTTCACCGCACACATTAACTTTCAGCTCAAAGCGCATATTTTCTTGTTCAAGTTTATACGGAAACGCGCAAGAAAAGGCAGGTATAACCCAAGAATCTCCGATCCCATAAATTACCGTAAAATCGGTATCCTCATCCGCAACAAAGGTCATATCCACAAAAACAGCGTCGTCTTCTTTGGTGATAAACTGCTTCATCTCTACGCGATAGCCGTCGCCCCAAAGACATATCTCTTGTATGCGTCCTGCCATTCTTGTCTGTTTTTTCGTATATGCGCCGACTTGTTCCCCATTTTTGTACAAAGAGAACATCGAACGCTGCGAATAATTTTTTCCGCTTCGGACGGATAAATATTTGGTAAGACCACCCTTTCCGTCAAAGCAAACACTTAAATTGTTTGCCGAAACGTCGTAAGGTACGTCCTCGTAAAAATGTCCGTCCGCAACGATTCTACCATTCAAAAAAGAAATTTTCATACTATATCCTAAAAAATACTAAACTGAAGGAGCTGAGAAATTGTTTTCAACCCACTCAGTAAGTGTATACTTGTAGCGTTCACCAATCTTAACGTTCTTTGCGTACTTTTTAGTCGTTTCGTCATAACCCAAAACTTCTCTAAATTCTTCTTTTGCCGTTGCTTTAAGCGACGAACTGGAACCGTGATAACGCATTTGCCAATACTTCACCGCAATCCATTCTTCATTGATATGGTCGATGTAAGCCTCTTTTTGCTCCTCGGTAAGCGTCGTGTCCGCATTTACCGCATTCTTTGCGCTAGTAATGTAACCAAGCCATTTATTGATATTGCTAGAAGACAATACGCCAAACCAACCTTCAAACGAATTTGTCTGGTCGTTGGGAACGCCTACAATATCAGGGTCGAACAATTCTCTCGACGCCGCATTTTCTGCATTGTACAACTGCTTCATGTACGAAGCGCCTGCGCCATACATCGCATTGAAGTATTTATTCGTCAATTCGGTCACGCTCTGCGTGCTATCCCATTGCAACTGAGCATCCAAATAGATATTCAAACGATTGAACGCCGTTACCGTTTCCGTAGCATCCCAAGGGCCTTGGTTATAATACATATCCACACCCTTACTTTCAAAATACTGATATGCTTTTTCGTTAAAGAACGTATTTTCGCCGTACATATCTGTATGGATCAAATATTCGTTGTTGTTCAACGAATACGTCCAAACACACAAATCCGAGCCGCTCGCTTCCGTAACGTCTACCCATCTTTGGAATGCATCTTTGAAGTCAGCATTGTTCGCATGGTCAATATGATAATAATACTGTGCATACGAAGAACCTGCCACCCAAATACCAACGTCGCTACGCAACGTAAGACCGCCTTTGAGTTGGTACTTGCCCGTCGTTTGGTTCATCTCAACCGGTGCGTCAAAATACTTATTGTACGCAAGGAATAACAAAGTCAAATCGCGCTTATACTTAGGGTTATTGTTCATCCAAGTTTCCAGCCCTTCGCGCACGTCGTTGCAAAGCTTGATTGCTGCCCCTGCATCCGAGCCGTACGTCGTTTTCGCCGTCTGACAAGCCGAACACGTACAGTATCCGTCTCCGTCTTCACCGCTAATGGCGATATATTTTGCGTTGGCATACGCAGCCCCTAAAAAGGTATCCGAGCCAAGCGTAAGCGTCATAGCGTCTACAATTTGCGCTACCATTGCCGCATAATCGGCACTATTGCCGTGCGCGTTATAGCATAGCTGCTCGCCGTCATCCGAGAACCAGTTCGTTTTACCCTGCCCTTTCCAATAATCGGGCGGAAGAATTTCCAAAACGTTATGGTTATCTCTCCAACCTGCACCATTATTGTATCTATAATCCCCTGCGGGCAAAACGTAAATCGTATCAGCCGTCTTTAAGCGCATTGCATACGCATCGTTCGCCGTAACCGTACCGCTGACGGGGATACGCATTTCAAAGGAAGGGCTTTCCGCAACGTTCAAAACGGGAACTTCTACAGTCGATGCACCGTTTAACGTATAGCAATCCACGGAGAACTGCTCGTAGCCGAACAATTCATTCAACAATCCATATACACCATACACACAGCCAAGCGAACTGTTTGCGTTGATATAAATCATGTTTTTCTTGGTATTGATACAATAGCCTTGGCTGTTCACGTCCCCAAGCGTAAGCCCCGATGCTGCAAATGCCTTTGTATTGCCTATCGAAATGTACGTACTGTTCTTATCATAAGCGCTGTCCGCAGCCACCGTTAAGGTTGCGCCCGTTGCTTCCTCAAAGAAGGAGACCAACTCGTCCTTAGCAAAAGTCAAGGTATCATCTGCGCCATCGGGTAAAACGATTGCATACTCCGTTGCGCCGTCGTTCGCAAGATACTGTTGTACAATCTCAAGCTCACCGATAGTCGTCACAGCGGTATCAGCCAAACCTTTCCAAGCAGGCTTATTATCCGTCGTCGTCCAATACTTGGTATCAAGAACGTTCAAATCACTTGTTAATGCACCACTGCCTACAGAAATCTCAGTAAAGTTGGCTGTAGCTGTGCCATCTACTCTTGAGTCACCCCATATAATAAATGCATTTTTCGATTCTGCACTGATATGCGAATATCCACTGTTATTCCCCATGGTAAAGCAGCTACCGAAAACAACCGTGTTTATCAAGGTAAGCTTGCTATTCGGTTGATGCATAAGACCGTATGTAGTTGTCTTCTGATAATGATTCACCTTTTGTGCAATATAGCAATTGACAATTTTAGGGGTTTGGTACGTGTTAAAACCGAATACACCGTAATGTCCCGCAGTATTATCATTGAATTCTATCGCCAAATTTTGAATGGTACAATTGCCAAGAATAGAACCGAATAAACCGCCTTTTGTTAAGTTGAATTTTACGGTATGCCCAAGCCCATCTACAATACCGTTAAAGCCTGCAATTTTACTTTCACTATATGACGGAATCGCCGAGCAAGTAATCGCCAAATCCTCTTCCAACGTACCGATATTTTTAATAATAACGTAATTCCCATATGTAGGAGGGGGGGCTACGCTAGGATCGTGGTTGGTACTAAAGAAGTTTTCAAAGTCCTTCAGCTCGTCGATAACACCGGCATAAGATTTTACCGTTACGAAATAATTGCTTTCGCCGTCGGATACCTTAATTGCCGTTTCACTTGTTGCATTTGCTTGAATTTGTTCGCCTGTAAGAGCAAAGTCTTTCGACCACTCCCCATCCTCATAATAGGTGAACGTGCCGTCTTCGTTCGTGATATATACGATATCGCTCATCTCCAAGCCCATACTGTTCGGCAAGAAAAATTCGTTATCCAACGTCGAATACAGAGCTTTTTCCGAAATAATCTTATCTGCGTAAACCGCATAATAGGTACAATCTTCTTCTGCGATTACCCCATTCAAAGTTGTAGGATCGCCATTTTCCGTCGTAGACCAATAGGATTCAGTCAATTCGGGGAATTGTACAATGCTACCTTTCGTATAAATTTCACTCGTCTTCGTCAGACCGTTTACCCATGAAACGTTCACAACGTCCAAGCCCTTCCAAATGAGTTTACCGTCTTTCTTATACCAGTAATTATTGTCGAAACCTCTTGCATCCGCAATTTCGGAAAGCAATACGTGTCTCGAACCGTTTTCAAGACCATCGTTAAACACTTTGGTAAAGTTTTTAGAAATTGCAAAGTTATTCGCTCCAGAACGCGCGTGGATAACGTATGCGTTGCTGGAATTGTCGTTGAGATTTACAGTACTCCACGAAGTATTATCCATCGAGAAATTATAACCGTAAACAACCGTATTATGTAAACGAAGTTTACCATTGCCTCTTGCCATCAAACCATATACCGTCGTTTTCCCGAAGTGGTTGTTCGTTTGTTCAATGTAGCAGTTTCTAATTTCGGGCGCGCCGTTCGTCATATAACCGAATATACCGTAACCCGTAGACGTTGCGTCTTCAAAAATAATACCCAAGTTTTGAACGACTGCATTGCCGAGGATCATACCTACCAAACCGCCGCTCGTGAGCTTGAATTTCAAGGTATGGCCTTGACCATCCAAAACGCCGTTGAAACCGTTGGTTGCAGCGTAGCTGGTGTTCGTCGTTTGCGTGAACGCCAATTCTTCGCTGCCCGAACCCAAATCTTTGGTTACGATATAGTAGCCGTAAACGTTGGGTGCAACTGCGCTTGCATCGTTATTAAAGAATTTCGGGAAGTCCGAAAGTTCGTTGATAACACCTGCGTAAGAACCTACCGTAACTTGGTAGAAATAGCCTTTGGACGATTCGAGAATCAGCGTCGTTGTTTTCGTTTCATTTGCCGACGTGCTTACCGCCAAATTGTTCCACGTACCGTTTTCGTAATAATCCGTACCGTCTTTATCGCGTGCATCCACGATGGTTTCACCGTCAGCAAACAAGCCTTCAGGCAAAATCATTTCGCTGTTTACCGTCGAATAGTACGCTTTTTCTTCTACGATTTCCACATACTTCTTGTCATAAGCGGAAACCGCCATATCTTCTGCGCCTTTCCACGTAATAACACCGTTTTCTTTGTTCCAACAAGCGTTAAACCCGTCTGCATTCGCAACTTCGGAAAGTGCCAACTCTCTTGCACCATTTTCAATACCATCGTTAATAACTTTGGTGTAGTTGGTAGCAATCGTAAAGCCCGTAGCATTAGAACGCGCGTGGATAACGTATGCGTTGCTAGAATTTACGTTCAACGTCGTAGCACCAAGATTGTCATCAAAAGGGATATTGTAGCCGTAAACCACCGTATTGTGCAAACGAAGCTTGCCGTTCGGTCTGCCCATTATACCAAAGTTCGTTGTTCTCTGGGCGTGGTTATTCGTTTGTTCAATGTAGCAGTTTCTGATTTCAGGCGCACCATTCGTGATATAACCGAATACACCGTAATGCGTACTCGTTGCATCTTCAAAAATAACGCTGATATCTTTGATGACTGCGTTGCCGAGCACCATACCAACCAACCCACCGCTCGTAAGCTTGAATTTCAAGGTATGCCCCGCGCCGTCCAAAACGCCGTTGAAACCGTTCGTCGCAGCATAGTTGGTGTTTGCCGTTTGCGTAAACGCCAACGATTCACTACCCGTACCCAAGCTCTTCGTTACGATATAGTAACCATAAACGTTGGGTGCAACGCTTGCGCTTGCATCGTTGTTGAAGAATTTCGGGAAGTCGCTAAGCTCGTCGATAACGCCTGCGTAGGAATTTGCATTCACGTAATACGCATCCCCTTCGGATGTCCATACCGTCAAAGGTGTCACTCTTACTGTGTTCGCATTGATTTCGGTCGAATTCAATGCCAACGCATCCCATGTGCCTTTGTTGAAATAATCTACTCCGTCCTGCGTACCGATTGCGCTGACGATTGTTTCATCCGCACCCAACATATCATCAGGCATGAAAATTACACCGTCCTGCGTCGAGTACAAGATGTTTCCGCCCTCAAATTCTACTGGAGTTTTCTCCCCAATGGTAATTTCTTTGGAAATCGTTTTTGCACCTATCGTTGCTGTAATAACCGTTGTACCTACGCCCACAGCTTTTACTTCGCCGTTTGCGGTGATAATTGCAACGTCTTCGTTAGAAGAAGTTAAATTGTACGCATAATCGTTCACACTGTCCGTTGCATTGCTAAGCGAAACCTCTACAACGTCCCCTTGCTTAATGCTCTCCGAAGCGATTTGCAATTCTGCGCCTACCGTCGTTTGCGTAATAATCGTATTCAAATGAGAAGAAGCGTTTGTATCTGCTTCGCCCTTATTTTCCAACATCGCTAATTCACAAGACGCAACGTAAGCAATCGAACGATCAAGATCCGTTTGGGAATATGCATAATCGGTTATCGTTTCACCGTTTGCCGTATATGTATATTTGACGTATGCGCGCGCGGTAAGCACGGTATCATATAAATCTTCAGGGAAAGCACTTTCCAACGTTTCGCCCATGAGGGTAATATAATACCCCATACCGTTTACAGGTACGTCATCAGACACAGTATCTACCAATGCCGGTGCAATAAATACACCCTCTGTCTTTTCCGTCAACTCCGCATCGCCAAGTTTATCATGAGGAATCAACAGCATACCAAATTCTGCCGTATTAGGAATCAACGCTAAATCGCTATTCTCAATCGTAGCTAAGAAACGGAAACCGAGAAGCTCCTTTTTACCCGTAGAGGCACCAAATACCTTAAACGTATCCAAATCAGCGTCATTTATTTCTTGTGTGAAAATCGCGGTATTTGTACCCGTGGGTTTTACGCGACCAGAATCCGCTGTTACTGAAACCCCAAGCGTTACCCCAACGGTTGCAGTGGATAATACGCCGCAGGTCAATATACCAAACAAGATGTTTTTAATTTTTTTCTTCATCGCACACCTCAACCTTTTAACCAGCCATCTGGGATAGGATACTTCGTTTCATCTCCATCTACCTCACCGGAAGTTGAAAGTGTCACGATATCCACATCTTGAAACGCGTAAATTTCTATTTTTATTTTTTCATATTGACTTTTCATAATTTTCCTATTCGTAAGCGATCTACGGTTCGGCTATACACAAGATATAGCCGAATCGTATGCCGTTACTAAAATTGTATTTTATGCGCTTACCTTAATAACCGAAGAAAATACCATATCCGTAGCCTGTTTCCAACTCGGCTTATTGTCGGTTGTATTCCAATAGTTGCTGTCAAGTACACTCAAATCGTTGGTCAATGCGCCGCTCGTGCTTACTTCGGTGAAGTTTCCTGCAATTGCAAACGAAGATGCGTTTGCTCTCGCCCAAATAATAAATGCGTTAGAGGAATTTGCATTCATTGCTGAATTGCTCCACGTCGTATCAAACGCAATGTTACTGCCAAACACAACCGTGTTATGTAAGCGAAGCTTGCCGTTAGGACGAGCCATAATACCCCAGAACGTTTTCTTCTCGTAATTATTATTTGTTTGCTGGATATAGCAATTTCTAATTTCGGGTGCGCCGTTCGTCATATAACCGAATACACCGTATTTTGTGCTCGTCGCATCTTCAAAAATCACACTCAAATTTTTGATAACCGCATTGCCGAGAATCATACCAACCAAACCACCGCTCTTGAGTTTGAATTTCAAAGTATAGCCTTGGCCGTCCAAAACACCATTAAAGCCGTTGGTCGCACTATAATCGGTTTGTTCCGTCTGCGTGAGTGCCAATTCTTCGCTGCCCGTACCCAAATTCTTCGTTACGATATAGTAACCGTATACGTTGGGAGCAACTGCATTTACATCGTTGTTGAAGAATTTCGGGAAGTCGGAAAGTTCGTCAATAACACCCGCGTAAGATTTTACCGTTGCAAGGTAGGTATCCGTACCTTTTACAAGCTTGATATCAAAAGAACCGATTGCATTTGCTTTCATTTGTTCTTCCGTTAAAGCAAACGTATTTGCCCAAGCGCCATTTTGATAATAAATCGTTGCTTCATCCGCGCTGATAATCGTCACCGTTTCATCCAATGTAAATTCTACTTCTTGAGGAAGGAAGAACTGGCTGTCCGCGCAAGAATACAAAATAGGTTCTGCAATAGTAATTGCCGAAACAATCGCCGTCTTTTCAAATACTGCGTAATATACGATACCGTCAGCCGTCACTGCGCCAAGTTCCACAATATCGCCGCCCTCGCTAGTCGACCAGCCCTTGAACTCATAAGCATAATTTACGTCCGCTTCTTTAACGGGATTATCATGCGCCGCCGTTGCATTATATTCATAATTCGTCGTCGATTCCACACCGTCAATTACCCACGTTACCGTATAATAACGAACGGAAGTCTTTTCAACCATGTAATAGGTTTCATCCGCTTCAGCTTTGGATTGAAGGGTAAAGGAAACTCTTTCCCCGCCTTCGCTATCCGACCAGTAATAAGAAACAACTTCCGTTTCAGTTTTTGTACCCGTAGGCAATGATTCAGCCTGCAAATACGAGCCCTTCGTGAAGGTTTTGATCGTTGTTTCTTCACCGTTCACCCAGGTAACGGTTACCATTTCCAAGCCCTTCCAAACAAGCTTGCCGTCTTCCTTGTTCCAGTATGCATCATTAAACGCACTTGCATCTTCAATTTCGGTAAGAGCCAATTCTCTCGAACCGTTTTCAATACCATCGTTAATAACCTTGGTATAGTTGGTAGCAATGGCAAAGCCCGTAGCCCCAGAACGTGCGTGGATAACATATGCGTTGCTGGAAGTTTCATTCAACGTCGTTGCGCCAAGCGCATTGTCCATAGCAACGTTGAAACCATATACTACCGTATTGTGCAAACGAAGCTTGCCGCTCGGTCTGCCCATTACGCCAAAGTTCGTTGTTTTAGCATAGTGATTATTCGTTTGTTCAATGTAGCAGTTTCTAATTTCAGGCGCACCGCTCGTGATATAGCCGAATACACCGTATTTTGTGCTCGTCGCATCTTCAAAGATAATACCCAAGTTTTCAATAGCACCGTTACCGAGTACCATACCAACCAAGCCGCCGCTTGTAAGCTTAAAGCGAAGGGTGTGGCCCTGACCGTTCAAAGTGCCGTTGAAGCCGCAGGTTGCCGAGAAATCGGTGGTAGCGCACTGCGTAAACGCCAGCTCTTCGCTACCCGTACCCAAATCTTTCGTTACAATGTAATACCCATACGTAACAGGCGCATATCCTGCTTCCGTTGCTTCATTATTGAAGAATAAGGGGAAGTCGGAAAGTTCGTCAATTACACCTGCATAAACGTCAATCGCAACGGTATATTTCTCGCCGTTGGAAAGTTCGATTTCCGAAGTATACCCAATAATCGCATTTTGGTCTTCAACATTTACCGTGCTAACGTTGCCTTCTTCGTCCGTTACCGTCGTAGTATTCAATACATTGTGAATCCAAGCACCGTTTTCATATGCCGTTACTTTCGTATAGCCAACGTCTTGCGTTTCGTCTGCAATCTTCAATACAACCGAAACAAGCGTTACGTCTTGGGCAAGCAAGCCTTCGGGAAGGAACGCTTCTTGCGTTCTTACCGAATACATAATATTGCCTTCGGTAAATTTAGGCGCTTCAAATATGGTGTCTACCGCAAATACTGCATAATAAGCAGCTTCACCGTTTACAACAGGCAACGTTTCAACTGCTTCGCCGTCTGCGCTCAACGCCCAGCCGACAAATTTATACGAACATTCAGCCGAATCCGCTTTCACGGGTATTCCTTCATAAGTAGGTACACTGCCGTATGCAACTTGAGAAGTGCTTTCTACACCTTCGATTACCCAAGTAATTGCATATTTGCGTGCCGTTTCTTCAAATACTGCATAATAGGTTACGTCTGCCGTTACTTCAGGCAAAACGTCCAGTTTTTCACCGTCTGCACTCGTTGCCCAGCCTGCAAAGACATATTCAAATTCCGTCGTTGCTTCCTTGGTGGGCACTTCACCCGTATAAACAGGGAGCGATTCGAATACGACGTCAACGTCCGTTTTCAAAACGGTGTCGCCGTTTTTCCAGGTAACGGTGAACTTCGTCTGCGCCGTTACTTCTTCAAATACTGCATAATAGGTTACATTGCCCGTTACTGCGGGTAATGTTTCTAAAACTTCACCGCTTAAAGAGCTTGCCCAACCAATAAACGTATAACTGGTATTGCCAACCGTGGGTTTGGTAGGCGTCGTACCTTTATATGCGGGGGTTGCACCGTAAGCAATGTTATCGCTCTTCGTATCCCCATCAATATTCCAACTTACCGTATATTCACGTACGGTTTCCGTAAAAATTGCGTAGAACGTCTTGTCACCGTCTACCGAAATTGTGGAAATATCCACCGCTTCGCCGTCTGCACTCAAAGCCCAACCGCTAAACGTATAGGAATATTGTTCGGTAGCAGCTTTAGAGGGAATAACACCATTATAAGAAATGGTTGCCCCTTCTTTTACCTTCACCGATTTCAATTCAGAATCACCGTTTTTAAATGTAACGGTATATTCTTTCGTTTCTACAACGGGTGCTGCTTTTACCGTAATTTCACAAGTTGCCGAAACCGTATCGTTTTTCGCCGTTACGGTTGCCGTACCTACGCTAATAGCAGT
>JAZKZY010000020.1:0-16573 GCA_045612895.1 Candidatus Scatosoma sp.
GATATTGTCAGGGAAGAAAAGACGCTGACGTTTACCTATTTATTTGATGGGAAAACAGTTCGTTTCTACTTGAACGGTAAAGAAAACACAGCGGTATCCGTAGAAGGAAGCGTTTCTGCGGATATGAAATTCAGTTTGCAGCTGGATATGACGCAAAAGCAAGTAAGTTATGATATAGCGAATGATTTTGTGCTTCCCGTAACGCATTTTGCTGACGGGGATAGCTACGACGGTTTTACCGATGGCTTGGCATACGTTACGTATGAAATGGAAGTTTCCGATACGGCGTCGATAAATATTCAGAAAATCAACGGACACGTATTCAACGATAAAAATACGGAAAAAATCAAGCCTATGATTGCCTGGGAAGGCGATACAGGTGGGCAGTATACAATTGGTGAAACGCTGAAATTGCCTAAAATTATTGCGAACGACGTATTGAGTGGGAACGTAGATGCGTATGTTACGATTACAGCACCGAACGGTCAAAGTGTTAAAAATGTGCTTGGGCAGTCGATGGAAGATTTCCTTTACGACGGGTCGGAAATTGAGATTAGATTATCGGAATACGGCGACTATAAAATCGTTGTAAAAGCAACGGATGCTTTGGGTAACCCGACTACGAGCAATCTCCGCATTTCCGTTGTGGACAAAGAAAAGCCTCAGCTGACGATAAATGGTAATATTGTAGAAACTGCAAAGGTCGGCGATAAAATTAGCTTGCCCAAGGCGACGGCGACAGATAATTATGCTACGCCGACGATAAGCGTATACGTGGTTTGCGCGGGCGGCAATACCTATTTGTTTGAAAACGGTGAAAACAGCTTTATCGCAAATCAAGCAGGGGTATACACCGTTGTTTACACCGTTAGCGACGATATAGGGAATTTTGTATCTGCGTATTATAAAATTACGGTAGAGGAGGAAAATTGATGATAAAAAAACGTATATTTGCCAGTATTCTTGCGGCAATTTCATTGTTTTCCTTGATGGCTTGCAAAAAAGGCAACGGTAACAAAGAAGACAGTACGTCGGTTCCAGGTGGGAATCCGCCGCAAACGGTAATCACCGATACCACACACGAGTTTTCAAGTGAGCCGACAGCGTATAAGCTTGTAGAGAACGGGGTAACCGAATATAAAATTCTCGTCAGCGAAGATGGGAAAATCACATACGCGGAAGCAATTAGTGAATTGCAGTTGTTCTTTGAAGAAGCGACGAATATAAAATTGGCGGTAGTTACAAGCGAGGAAGTATTCGATAGCAATGCAAAATATATTTCGCTTGGCGATAATAGCTTGTTGCAAACGGCGGATGTTTCGATTGATTACGTAACGTTGGGTACACAGGGATATGATATTCAAACCATGGGACAGTCGATATTTGTCTGCGGGGAAAAGCAGGGTGTTTTATATGGTGTGTACGAGCTGTTATATCAGTTGTTCGGCTTTGAAACATTAAGCAATAAAATTACGTATATAGAAAAAAACGTAAAAAATTTGTCTTTACCAAAATTAAAAATTAAAGAAGTGCCCGATATTGAATTTCGAGTTCCCGTAACGGGTACGCAAACGAACGATGCGGATTCTCGCCGTCGTATGCGTATGCTCAACAGCGAGCAAGTCATTATGGCAGAGGGCGGTCAGCATAATACGCTTCGGTATATATTAAAACCCGAATATACGGTGGACGAAGCGGGTAATGAAGTTTTGGTTCACCCTTCTTGGTATAGTGAAGATTTAACGCAGCTTTGTTATACGGCAAGAGGAAATGCAGAAGAATACAATGCCATGCTTGCCGCGGCGGCGGAAAGCGTCAAGCGTATTATTCTCAAATATCCTTCGCAGGACGTTATTGCAATTTCTCAAATGGACGTAGTGAGTTGGTGTGAATGCGAGGCTTGCCAGGCGTTGGAAGATAAATACGGTACGGATGCGGCATCGCAAATTTATTTTATCAATGATTTGACCGATTATTTGGATGAGTGGTTGACGACGGAAGAAGCGGTAAAGGATAGAGATATTCAATTTATGATTTTCGCCTACCATATGGTAGAAGAAGCACCTGCGGTTCAAAACGAAGACGGTACGTGGTCGCCGATAGACGAAACGGTGGTTTTAAACGATAACGTAGCCGTATGGATTGCGGCATTGTACGAAGATTATACCCTCAGCGTACATCACGAAAATAGTTATAATATCCGCAGATTGTTGGAAAGCTGGCACGCTTGTACAAACACTTATTTTATTTGGGCGTACAATATTTATTTTGATAATTATTTAATCCCTTACGATTCTTACGGCGCGATACAGGATATGATAAGATATTTTGTGTCGCACGATACAAGATATCTTTGGGCGCAGGGTAATTACAACACCCATCAAAATACGGGATATGACGATTTAAAATCTTATCTTTTCTCGAAATTGATGTGGAATTGTAATTTGGACGTCAACACGTTGATTTCTAACTTTTTCGACAAGGTATACCGTGAAGCGTCGGATATTATGGAAGGAACGTATTGGGCGTGGAGATTGCAATCGGCAAAGCAGATTGAATTAGGTAGAAGCGGTAGTATTTATGCTTCGCCTCACGCGGCAAAATTCTGGCCCCAGGGATATTTAACGACGCAGCTTGATAATATGGAAGCGGCAAAAGCGGCTATTGAACATTATAAAATCAGCGATCCTGAATTGTATCAAGCGATATACGATAGTATCGTATGTGAAACGATTAGTCCTAGGTTTTTATTGTTGGAGAACTATTCTAATACGTTTAGTAATATGTCTCTTTTAGAATTTAAAACAGCGTTTAAGAAAGATGCGAATCGCCTTGGGTTTGACCGTCTTTCTGAACACGTTACGTTAGAAGATTACGGTAATTAAAATTAGGAGGATATATAGATGAGGAAAAAATTAACAGTATTATTATCATTGATTGCAACCTTTGCTTTGTCGGCGTTTGGCATGTCGGCGTGTATTGGAGGCGAAACAAGTTCGGAAAACTCTTCTAACTCGATAGAAAGTCCTATCGATAGCGAATCTTCCGATGATGGTTCTTCCGACAACGGCGCTTCCGATGATGCTTCTTCCGACGGCGGTTCTTCTGGCGATGAAACGCCCATCCCTTCGATTTCCTTAAATAAGGAAAGTCTTTCCATAGGTGCTTATACGAGTGAAACTTTGACGGCGAGCTTGAATAACAGTGAAGAAACGATTATTTGGGCATCTTCCAATGAAGATGTAGCAAAAGTTATAGACGGAAAAGTTATAGCACTTAGCGCAGGTACGGCGAAAATTACGGCAACCGCAGGCGATATTAGTGCATCTTGCGAAGTAACGGTAGAGGCAAGCGAAGCACCCGTGTTCACCGAAATTTCCGATACGCTTTCGATTATTAAAAACAAGACGAAAGCTTTGGATACGGAAATGACGCTTGGTGGCGAAGAATTTACAGACGTAACGTATTCTTTTGCGGTAGAAGTGAGTGAAGGCGATGCAAAAGTGAGCGTAAACGAAGAAGGCGTCATCAGCGCCTTGGATTATGGTACGCAATCGGTTACGGTAAAAGCATATTTCTACGGCAAAGAGGTTGCGAGCGCAACGGTTTCGGTTACGGTTATCGAATACGGTATTCTTATTACGGAACTTGAAGAAAACAAATTGTCGCTTGTAATCGGGGATGAGGGCTATGCTCTTTCCAACATTTCCGTGCAGCTTAACGGTGAATTATTGGAAAATCCTGTATTGACGGGCGAATCTAACGATGTGGCAATCGCAAAAGTAGAAGACGGAAAAATTTGCGGCGTAGGCAAAGGTACAACCGTTGTAACGGTTTCTTATCAATCGGCAATCGGCGAAACGTATACTACGGAGATTTCCGTTACGGTAACAAAGACGGTTACGAAAACGGATGTGAATTTCTTTGTAAAAGGCGATGATATAAGACCTGCGACTCCAGCAGCAGGCGCAGCGATAATCGACCTTACCGACAGCGGAATAGACCTTTCCACGGTTACGAAAGTGCTTTGCAATGATGCAGAAGTGGTGTTTAGCGTTGAAGGAAGTGTGCTTACGCTGACGAACGCACCTGCGGGCGAGCAAACGTACATATTAGAAACGCCGATGGTAGAATACGTAATTGAGGGTTGTATTTATGAAACGGTAATTTCCACGAAGGATGAATTCTTGGAATGGAGAAAAGCGCAGGGCGCAAACTATCAGGCGTATACCGTATTAGGTGCGGATATTGATTTGGAAGGCGCAGTTTTAGAAGGTATGGGCGATACGATGTTCTTCGCTTGGTTGGATGGCAGAGGACACAGCATTTCCAACTTTACGGTAAAACAGGGATTGCTGGGCAGTATTCATAGAATTGGCGGCGTTAGAAACTTACAAATGATTAACGTAGTACAGGATTGTTCTGGGGTAACTGGGGCGATGAAGTACGGGTTCTTGACGCAGATGAATGCGGCAACGATTGAAGATATCCTCATTGTGGGTAGAACGGAAAATCTTGCGGAAGGTGTAGCACATTGGGGCGTACTTAATTACGGCGGTGCAGGCTCGGTGAAAAACGTTGTCGTTCGTTTGGCGGGCGAAAGCGGCGATGTGCATTACGTAGTAGGCGCAAACGGCACGGATGGCGCGACGCTTGACAATATCCATTTCATTTTTAGTGGCGCAAAAGCGGCGGCAACGGCATCGGGTAGCACGAACTCTAATGTGTACGGCACGGATGAATTGTTGGCGGCGGCGGATTTCTCTACGATGTCTTCCGATTGGACAATTGAAGGCACGACGATTCCGTATATGAGCGATTATGCTTCGATTATGGAAAACGTATGTGTAGTTGTAGAGGGTAAACCTAACCTTGGTACGACGATGAAATTAAGTTCGCCGTCCTTCTATCCTGTAACGTTCGCAGTGGAAACGACGATTTCTGGAGTTTCGATCGAAGGGAACGTTGTAACGGTAGCGGAAGATGCAACGGTGGACGGGGAGTTTACTATCGTGGTAACGTGCGAACAGTATCCCTCGTTTAGAAAGGAACTTGCTTATAAGGTCAACAAACCGATTATTAATACGGAAGAATCCTATTCGATTAAAGGCGATGCGGCTTTTGATGCAGCAAATACGAATACGGGCAACGCAGTATTGGATTTGAGCGAAAGCATGGTAGACGTGAGCAAAATTACGGAAATCAAATGTGGCGACGTAGCGTTGGCAGCATCGGCGTATACAATTGACGTGGCGAATAAAACCGTTACGTTTATCAATGGGGCAGCTGGCGAAAACGAATATACGATTGTAACCGCAACGGCTAATTATACGATGAACGTTTTAATTTACGGATACGCTATTTCGACGGCGGAAGAATTTGAAACGTGGAGAACGAGCTCTACGTGGAGATATGCAATTTTAGCAAACGATATCGACCTGAATGGCGCGACGCTTTCTTCCTACACTGGTTGGATGCGCGGCATTTTGGACGGTAGAGGGCATACGATCGCCAACTTTACGGTTACGACGGGTATTACGGGAAATATTTATCAGTTCGGTGGATTTAGAAATATACAGCTTGTGAACGTAACGCAAGATTGTGCAGGGATTGACAACGGAACGGCTGTGCGTAACGGTATTCTTGCGCAAACCTGTAACGGTGTGATTGAAAACGTATATATCAAAGGGAAATTAATCAACATCGGCAGTGCTATTCAACATTGGGGCGTGTTGTGCTACAATACGGGCAATGCCACTTATGCAAGGATTAAGAACGTAATCGTTGACGTAGTCAGTGACGGTACGAAAGTTCACATGGTAGCAAATTCCACAGGCAATATTTCGGAATTTGACAACGTACACTTTATTTGCTCGACGGCTGAGGGTGGAACGTACAAAGTAACGGATTTGGCTTCGGCGACCAATACGGGTGTATACGCAACAGAAGAAGTGTTCCTTACAAAGGCAGATTTGACGCTGTTTGGTGAACCTTGGAAGGTAGAAACGGGTAAATTGCCGTATATGAGCGATTATTCGGCGTATATTACTACGGCGGAATAAGCGATTAGTGCCGTAGCGGATATATCTATTCGCTACGGCAAAACAATAAAAGAGGAAAATAGCATGAAGAAAGAGTATAATTCTTTGGATATTTCGATTGTAATAATGGAAGTACAAGATATTATTACAGGCTCGCAGACGTTTGAGGACAAGGATGTCACGGGTAATGATATTTATAACAATTTTGAGGAGTAAGGAGGCGAAACGAGATGAGAAGTAAAAGAAAAAAGACGTTATTATCCGTGTGTTCAGCTTTGGCAACCTTGGCGGTAGTAGGGGCAACGGGAATTACCTTGCACCGTACGCAGGCTGATATGTTGACGCTTACCGAAATGTCTACCTTTGAAATGGAATATGGGGCAAGTATCCGTGTGAGCGATCCTACGGGTATTCGTTTTAAGGCTAAATTAGGGAAAGAATATTATGAGGAATTGTCCGCTGATAACAGCAACGCGCAGTTGCATGTTGTTTTGATTCCCTACGGAATGTACACCGCATATCAGGCGGATACGACAAAGGGAACAACAGCTGTATATCCTTGGTTGGTAAGTAAATACAGCAAGGCTGGATTTGTTGACGTAACCATTCCGGTGGAAAACCTCTATACCATTACGGAAGCGGGTGAAACTTATTATTACGCAAACGCCGTTTTATCCAACGTATATTTTAACAATTACCATTTGGAATTTGTTGGTGTGGCGTATATGCAGCGTGGCACTGCGGGCAACTATACTTACGAGGACGTAACGAATATTAACGAAGAGGAAAATGCAAGAAGTATTTTTGAGGTAGCCTGTAAAGCCTCTGAGGATGAAGAAGATTACGCAAAATATAAAGATTTTTTGAATTTGACGACGGAAAAAGCTATGTATCGAGCATACGGCGTTTCTCGTCAAGAAACCATTGATAGCGATGGGAATAAAATTACCGAATCCTATACCTATAAGGGAACGTCCTACGATACGTATGAAGCGATGAAAGCAGGGGTTGGTATTACCATTTCCGAAAGTACGGTGACGATTGAAGGAGAAACGATTGAGGTTGTTGGCGGAACGTCAACGCAGCTTAGCGCAACGTTCAATTTCTCTGACAGTACGGAATTCACGAAAAATCCTTATTATACGTGGAGCAGTGAGGACGAAACTATTGCAACTGTTGATGAAAACGGCGTTGTAACCGCTGTTGGGAGCGGCTCGGCAACGATTACCGTTTCGGCTGTCGGCGGTAGATTTACGGATACCTGCACGGTTAACGTGACCAAGGGCGGTACGGTAAATCTTGATTATGAGTTCCTTGCAAAAGGCGACGCAGACGTAACGTCTACGGACACGGGTAATGCAACGATTGATTTGTCTGAAACGGGTATTGTCGGTACGAACGTAACGGAAGTATTGTGCAACGGTACGGCGGTAACGATTGCAGACAAAACCGCAACTTCGCTCACGTTGACCAATGCGCCCGCAGGCGAGCAGGAATATATATTCAAAACAACGGCGGCGGATTACGTAATGAACGGTTGCGTTTACGGCTATGGTATTTCGACGAAAGACGAATTTATTAATTGGCATACTGCTTATGCAAACGCAACAAGCTATAAGGCGTATACCGTTCTTTTGAACGATATCGACTTGGAAGGGGCAGTCCTTTCCGCTGCAACAAGCTACTACTATGCTACGTTTGACGGTATGGGACATACGGTTTCTAATTTCACGTATACAAACGGCGTAATTTGGTTGATGTATCCTGCTGTTGTGAAGAACGTACAGTTTACGGAAGCGATACAGGATTGTACGTTTGCAGGTACGGCAGTAGTTCAGTACGGTTTCTTCGGGAACAATCTTCGCGGTACGGTTGAAAACGTAAAGATTTGCGTAACGACGACGAATATGCAGGCTGAACACCGTGGTGTGCTTACGTTCGGTTTAAATACTTACGATACGGCGACTGCACCCAGCCTTATACAAAACGTGGTTGTAGAAGTAACGCCGCAGGCAGACGTTGCGCATTATGCGTTGCAAGGGCAATCCAAGACGGAAGGCTTAGCAACGATTAACAACGTTTATATGTACTTGACGGCAAGCGTAACGGGCGGTTTCGGTAGATGGAACGATACGGTGCATACGAACTCTGGTTTCTATGCGAGCGAAGCGGAAATGCTTTCGGCGGTAGACTTCTCTACTTGGGCAGAGCCTTGGCAGGTAGATTTCTACGGCGTGCCTTATATCGGCGAACCGATAATAAGAGAAACGATTGAAATTGACGACGAATTCTTGGCAAAAGGCGACGCGGGCGTAGCGGTTACGAATACCGGTAACGCAACGTTTGATTTGAGCGCAACGGGTTATGATTTTAGCGGTACTGCAAAGGTGCTTTGCAATGGCGAAGCTGTAACGTTGGCTGGTAAGACGGCTACTTCGATTACCGTTACCGACGCTCCTGCAGGTAAGCAGGTCTACACGATTGTAACGCCTGAGGCAGATTATATTATCAATGGCTTTGTTTACAACAGAGGCATTTCAACAAAAGAAGAATTCTTGGCATGGCACGAAGAAGCGGCATCGGGCAAAGCAGGTGTTGGCTATACAGTTCTTTTAAGCGACGTAGACTTGGGTGGCGTAACGCTTCCTGAAACTAGCGATTATTTTAGAGGCACGTTCGATGGTATGGGACATACAGTGTCTAATTTCACCTACGGCATGGGCTTTATTAGAATGTACGCGTGCGTAGTGAAGAACGTACAGTTTACGAAAGCGGTTCAAGATTGTAGCTTTGCTGGTACGGGTGCGATATTGTACGGCTTCTTCTGGAATAACGTTCGCGGTAGAGTGGAAAACGTAAAAATTTCCGTAACAACGAAGAACGTTGGCAATATCCATCGTGCTGTAATTGCGTGCGTATTTAACAATGCTAATACGGCAGGTGTGGCAGGCGTATTGCAGAACGTGGTTGCGGAAGTAACGCCTGAAATCGGTTTTGCACATTACGCATACCAACAGCAAGCAACGGTAGAAGGGTTGTCTTCGATTGATAGCACATATATGTACTTTACTAATGGTGCGGAAGGCGGCTTCGATATTTGGGCAGGCGGTGGTGCATACACCAACTCGGGCTTCTATGCAAGTCAGGCGGCAATGCTTGCGGAGGTGGATTTCTCCACGTGGGCAGAACCTTGGCAGGTAGATGCAAATGGCGTGCCTTATATCGGTAAAGCGAAGGAAAACACGCCTGAGGCAGATAAGCAGAGAGAGGTGATTGGCGATACCATTGACGCGCCTACAACAACCAACAACGTAAATATTGATTTCACGGGCATTATTGCAGATATTCAAACGGTTTCTTCCGTTTTATGCGGAACAATGAATATCAATTACATGGCAAACGGCAATGTGTTGATGCTTATAAATGTACCGAAGGGCGAAAAGGTGTATACGATTGAAACGAGCGACAAAATCTATACTGTGATCATCAACGTATATACCGTTGAGAAAGAAGAAGTTACGGTAGACGGTACGCTCTACGGAAGCGACAACGAAACGACAACGCTTGCAATCGAAAGTGCGGCGGTAGATTTCAGCGATTCGGAAGTAACGCTTGGAAACGTTCAATCGGTAACCTACGGCAACGGTACGGCGGCGGTTTATACGGTAAACGGTAATATTCTTACACTTACGAATATGGAAGCGGGAGAAGAAACGTATACCATCGTTACGGATACGCATATTTATACCGTCAATATCTGTTTGTACGGTTACGGTATTTCTACCAAGGAAGAATTCCTTACGTGGCAGAGTACGGAAGCAATTAAATATAACAACAAAGGGTATACCGTTCTTTTGAACGATATTGATTTGGAAGGCGCAACGCTCACGGCTCCTACGTCGTATTATTACGGTACGTTTGATGGTAGAGGCCATACGGTTTCTAATTTCACTTATACGCAAGGCGTTATTTGGTTGTTGAACCCTGCGGTTGTGAAGAACGTACAGTTCACAGGCGCGGTACAGGATTGTAGCTTCGCAGGAACGGGTGCAGTAAGAATTGGCTTCTTCGGTAGCTACATTCGCGGTACGGTTGAAAACGTAAGAATCGAAACTTCGACGACGAATATGGCGTCTGGGGTAGACCATTATGCAGTTCTTGCGGCAAACGTGGCAAACGGCAACGCTTCCTATCCTACCTACTTAAAAAACGTGGTTATTGCAATCACGCCTCCTTCGGATAGCTACCATTACGTTGCAATGAATGCAAACGCATACGGAACGTGGGATAACGTACACGTATATTATAACGCTACGAATACCAAAGGCGGCGCGTTGTATGCAACGAACAACGCTACGGTAATAAATTCCGCTTTCTACGACTCGGCGGCTACGATGCTCAGTCAAGCGGATTTCTCGACGTGGGGAGAACCTTGGGTACTGGATTCTAACGGTCTTCCTTACGTAGGCAAAGCGCCCAAAGGTTCTGAAACAGTTGTAGTGGAAGGCGAATTCCTTGCAAAAGGCGACGGCGGTATTGCACAAAACGCGTCTACGGGTAACGCAACCATTGATTTCACGGATACGGTTGTAAATCTTGATGGCGTGCAATCGGTTACCTACGGCGAAGAAAATACGGCGGTAACTTATTCGGTAAGCGGCAATGTGTTGACGCTTACCAACGCCCCCGCCGGCGATCAAATCTATACCATAGTAACGAGCGGCGATACGTATATTATCAACGCTTGTATTTACGGTTATAGCATTTCTACGGCGGAAGAGTTTGAGACGTACAGAGCGCACGGCGCAAACTGGGCTTATACCGTTCTTTTGAATGATATCGATTTTGACGGAGCTTCTCTTGCGGCTACGACTGCTTACTTGCGCGGGACGTTTGACGGCAGAGGGCATACGATTGCAAACGTAACGCTTCAAGCAAGCTTGTTTGGAAACGTATACGCAAACACGGGTGCAATTAAAAATTTACAGCTTATCAATGCAACGCAGGATTGTACGAATATTGTTACGGCATCTGTAAATGCAGTAAGAAATGGTTTCCTTGCGCAGACGGTAAACGGTACAATTGAAAACGTATTGATTAAAGGTGAACTTATCAATTTGCCCGAAGGCATTGCGCATTGGGGGTTAATTTGCTATAACGGTACGCCCGTTATCAAGAACGTACTCTTGGACGTAAAGAGCAACGGTACGAAAAAACAAATGGCTGCGAATATCGCCGCTGGTACGTTGGATAACGTCTATATGATTTTGAACAATGAAACGCTTGTTTCCCAAAGCGCAGTTACCGATTATGAAGGCGCAACCAACGTAGGCGTTTATACAACGGAATCCAAACTGATGGCGGCGGTTGATTTCTCAACTTGGTCTGATCCTTGGATTGTAGATGGCGGTGAATTGCCTTACATGAGCAATTATTCTGAATATCTTGGTTTCGTTCACGATGAATATGTAGGCACGACCTCCTATAAGCTTGTAGAAAATGGTGCAACCAATTATAAAATCCTTATGGACGGCGATACCTATACAGAGATTTGGACGGTTTATACGGACCTTAGAGATTGGTTTGCAAAGGCAGGCGTTACTATTTCTTGGGCGAATGATGCCTATGCAAGCAACTATAACGACTCGGCGAAGTTTATTTCGCTTGGCAAGACAGCGGCGTTAGAGCAATCGGGGATTGAAGTCGATTACGATTTGCTTGGATCGCAGGGTTATCAAATTATCACGCTTGGCGACGATATTTATCTCATCGGTGAAAACGAAGGTCTTTTCAACGCAGTATACGATTTGTTGCACCGTTTGGTAGGGTTGGAAGTATATACGACAACGAGCTATATAATCGACACGGTAACAGATCTTGATTTGCCTGATTTGGCAATTACGGAAGTTCCTGATATTGAATATCGTATAGCAATTAACGGCGAATTGGCTCAATATGAAACGAACGCAAATACTACGCGTAGAGCGTTGCGCATTCACAACTTGGGCGACGTAATCGTTTCGGGCGGTAACGCGCATAATATGACTAGCACTATTGTTCCTTATGACGAATGGGGTTCGACAAAGACAAATTGGTTCTATAACAGCGGAGCACAGCTTTGCTATACCGCGCACGGCAATTCAGCGGACTACAATGCGATGGTCGCAGAAGCGGTTGAAAACATCAAAGCGTTGCTTTTGGCAGAACTTACGAAGAATATCTTTTCATTGACGCAGATGGACATGAAGAGCTGGTGTGATTGTAGCGCTTGCTCGGCATTGAAGGCAAAATACGGTACGGACGCGGCTTCGCAAATCCTTTTCGTCAATGACGTAACGGATATTCTCAACGAATGGCTGGTTAGCGAACAAGGCGGCAGAGAAGTGCAGTTTGCAATTTTTGCATACTACACGACGAAAGATGCGCCTGCAACGCAAAATGCGGACGGTTCGTGGACGGCAATAGACAGTTCGGTGGTTCTTAACGATAATGTTTCCGTATGGATTGCGCCTATTGAAGACGATTTTAGAATCAATATCAATGAAACGGATAACGACAACAATATGCGGACAATGGTCGAGAGCTGGAGTGCTTGTACAAGCAGCTATTTCATTTGGTCGTACGATACGTATTTCAATAATTATATGATTCCTTACGATACGTATGACGCAATGCAGGATATGATTCGTTTCTGTGCGGAATACAATACCAAATTCTTCTATGCACAAGGCGCACATGATTTGACGCAGAGCACCGCATTTGGCGATTTGAAGGCATATTTGTATTCTAAGCTCACGTGGAATTGCAATCTTGACGTCAATACGCTCATTGACAATTTCTTCAATGACGTATATAAAGAAGCGGCTGACAGCATGAAGTCTATATTTGAGGCTTGGAGAACAAAGTCGGCAACTTTTGACGGTAACATTTATAGTTCCGCGGATAGCTGGTGGGATATGATTAGTACGTTTGATAATACTTGGCTGAAATCACAGCTTAGTTTATTGGAAACGGCGATTTCTGAAATTTCGGCTTATGAAACCAGCGATCCCGATCTGTATACGGCGATCTACGATTCTATCGTAGCCGAATCGATCAGCTTGCGCTATTTGTATAAACAACGCAATGGCAGCGAGTATTCTTCATCGGCATGGGGAACGCTTGCGGAAGATGCGGCTCGTTTGGGTGTTAATAAGGTGTCTGAGGGCGTTGATTTCTAAGTCAACTGTAAGATGGGTTTCCCGACGGCTGAAATGCCGTCGGGAAATCAAAGATTATTTTGAATGTAAATTATTTGGAGAGTTTTATGAAGGTTTTACAGATAAAAAACGGAGATGATGTGTTGGAACTGGATCTTGCACAAGGCTTGATTACTTCCCTATTGGGAAATGGCAAGGATTTGTGCGTGGGAAACACGTATCCGCTTTTTGTCGTGGGGATGATTGCCGAGAATTATGAAAAAAGTAGAATTTCGTCTTTTGATTGTCAGTTGGTGAATATAGAGAAAAAGGACGATGCTTACGTTTTTACATATACGTATTTTGACAAAATTATTATAACAGCCGTTGTTGTAATCGATGTAAAAACGGGCGATTTTCTTTTCCGTATTTACGTTAAAAACAATACGAAAGATTTAATTGAATGGGTGGAATATCCTGGTATATCGATAGAAGACGATTTGGACGGCTCTGGCAATTCAAAAATGTTGTGGATGTTTAATGAGGGCACACTCGTTAGCTATAACAAGGATAAAATGTGGCCTTATGAAGAGCCTGAATATCCCAGTTGGGGTTCGCAAGGCATCTTCCCGAATATGGTACAATCGCAATTTATGGCATACTTGTACAACCAAGGCGGTTTGTATATTGGTTGTCATGATAAAAGCGGTGGCGTAAAGCAGCTTGATTTCTATCACAAAGACGGGCGGATTAAAATGCAACTCCGTTTTTACAGCGGCGTATATAACGGCGAAGATTTTTCAATGGATTTTGACGTCGTATTCCGTTTCTTCAAGGGGGAGTGGCAGGACGCATGTGATATTTACCGTACTTGGTATGAAGGCGTCAGCGATGCAAAAAAAGTGGAAGAAAATTCCGATTTACCGGATTGGTATCAAGAATCTCCGCTTGTGGTTGCTTTGCCTGTTAGGGGTGCGCACGATACTGGGGAAATGGTTCCCAGCAGATATTATCCGTACGAAAATCTGTTGCAAGAAGTAGATAGAATTGCAGAGAAGACAAAGAGTAAACTGCTTGTATTGCTGATGCATTGGGAGGGTACAGCGCCTTGGGCGCCGCCTTACGTATGGCCTCCTTATGGCGGCGAAGAAGCGTTTTGCGCATTTGCGGAAAAGTTACATAAAAAAGGACATTATCTCGGCTTATATTGTAGTGGTATTGCTTGGACGCAAAAGAGTAAAATTGCCGATTATAATATGGAACGAGTATTTGAAGAACAAAATTTGCAGACGGAGATGTGTGTTGGACCCGAGCAGTCGTTGCAATATAGTCGCGTTTGTACACCGCAGAGAATAGGTTACGATTTTTGCCCGACGAGCAAGGTTTTGAAAGGGATTATCGAAAAGGAAGTGGCTTGCATGTTCAAAGCTGGAGTGGATTACGTGCAGTTGCTTGACCAAAACCACGGGGGGAACAGTTATTTTTGTTATTCAAAAACGCATGGACATCCGCCTGTACCAGGAGCATGGCAAGCAGAAGCAATGAATGCCCTGCTCAATGATTTACATGAAGAAAAGCGTGTTTTTGGCTGTGAATCTGCGGCGGCGGAACCTTTTATTAAAAACCTTACGTTCAGTGATAACCGTTGGACGTATGCGGAAATGGTCGGGGACGCTGTGCCCGCATATGCGTATATTTATCATAGCCGCGTAAACAACTTTATGGGCAATCAAAGCTGTTGTCCGTTTGTCTACGACGAAGGCGATTATTGTTACCGTATTACGTATTCGTTCTTAGCAGGGGATATGCTGACGATTGTATTGGATAATGACGGGGATATTATGCATTATTGGGGTTCTGCGCGCAGAAACGTTGGGAAACCCGACCAAGACAGTACGTACCGCATGTTAGAAGAATGTAATGCTTGGCGCAGGACGGCAAAGGAATATTTTTCTTACGGTGATATGGTAAAACCGAAAGAGTATGTTTGCGAAGAATTTTGCGAATTTACAGTCATTAGGCGAGAAAAGTTTATTAAGAAAGTTCCAAAGGTTATGGCGAATGCGTTTGTGTATAAAGGCAAACGTGCGGATATTTTTGTCAATTACGAAAAAGAACCCGTAAAGGTTCGAGTTCCTATTTCAGAGAAAGAAAGAGTATTTTTATCGAGTGAAGATTTTACAAATCGCAAGTGGGAAACTCGTGTAAACGAAGAAATCACGATTGCGCCGTTATCGGTAATTTTGATTGAAGACGTATAATAAAAGAAAGCACTTGCAGGTGCAAGTGCTTTCTTTATAATTAATTTTTTATTAACAATGTTTTTCTGTATTCGGATGGAGAACAACCGAAATATTTTTCAAAAGCTCGGTATAGGCTGGACTTATCGCCGAATCCGCATTGCTCTGCGATGTCTTCCATGGATAATGAAGGATCGGCAAGGAGCTTTGCCGCTCTTGTTGCTCGTTCTTTGGTGATATATTCAATAGGTGACATCCCAAATTTTTGTTTGAAGGTACGGCTGAAATACGAAGGATTGTAAAAACATTTTTGGGCAAGGTCTTCAAGCGTAAGCTTTTGATTTAAATTATCATCAATAAATTCGGATAAAGCACGCCAAACGCCGCTGAATTCCTCTCTATCCACAGAGGGTGAGAAGTGAGCTTTTCGCAATATTTTTGCGAGAATGATTGTCATATAGCTTTCCAAAATAGCGTTTCTTTCCGATTTGTCGGAAATGTATTCGGAATGCATATCTCGAAGTAAATGCTCAATCCAAAGGCGCTCGTCACCGTCGAAGGAGAATCTTCCGATGGGCATTGCTTCACTTTGGAGTTCTCCTAAGGAGGAAAGAGACAGCAAATCTAAGGCGTTTTCTCGGTCAATGACTCGTTTAACGACCGTTTCAGGCGAAAAGCAAATATTGTAATAGGTAAAAGAGTTTACAGGCGAAAAAGTATGCGTACTGCCTCGGTTAATGAAAAACATATCTCCGCGTCTTGCAGGATACGATATGTCATTGATGGTTTGTACACATTCACCGCTGGTGATGTAAATAATTTCTGCGAATTCATGCGTGTGCGGAGGAATTGTGTGATTAGTTACCTCTTCTTCAAACATATGCAAACTAAGTTCGCCTTGTATATAATTTTCAACTTTATAAATTTTCATATCATTATTATAGCAGTTTTTTATCCTTTTTGCAAGGGGGATATTAAATTTTTTTTGTGATTGTCGCTAAAAGCAAAAATCATCATGAAAAAGTAAAAAATTACAACGTAAGTCATTGAAAATATGCGAAATAAGCAGTATAATGTAGGTGCAAATAGATAGTATTGCTTATTGATAAGGAGA
>JAZKZY010000021.1:0-14980 GCA_045612895.1 Candidatus Scatosoma sp.
ACGGAAACCAAATTTAAAAAGGAGTAAACGATCATGGAAGAAAAAGCACCTGTTAAAAAGGTATTTAAGAAAGCGCCCCGTAAAAAGGTATGCGCATTCTGCCAGGAAAAACTCGACGCTATCGATTACAAGGATGTAAACCGTTTGAAGAAATTTATCACGGAAGGCGGTAAAATCCTCCCTCGCAGAATGAGCGGTACTTGCGCTGCTCACCAGAGATTGCTTGCAACCGCTATCAAGCGTGCAAGAATCACTGCTCTTCTCCCCTTCAAAGGCGAGTAATTGTAGAAATTAAAAGCCTCCGACAATCGTCGGAGGTTTTTTTATTAAATTGTTATAAGACAAATTCAATTTCAATCAAAAGCACAAAAACTTCCAACCTGAAATTATATATAAACTTATAACAAAAAAGCACCCGTTTAAAGGTGCTTTTTTCTATAGATATCAATCATCGTATTTAGCAAACAAAGAACGAAGTATGCCCGTGTTCGGCATTGCGCCGCAAGGTACCAACGATTGAATGGCATTCACGTAAAAATCTTCACCTGTCAGCGTAATCAACATTCCGCCCAACTGATAAGGAAGATGATAATCATATTGTCCTGTTTTCATCCCAAACGTCCACGCTATGTCTTTATAAGAAATGCAATAACACGTTTTATGAATATGCCCTACAAACACACCATTGATGTTTTGCTCGTTTAAAAATTCGCAAAAACCATTCGTGGGAATCGTTCTATATGTTTCGTAGCAATAACCAAAATCGTTATCTTTCGCCGCCACGTCAACGCCAATCACGTAATTATCGTCATTCCCCTGTCGATACCCTTTCGCCATCTCTGCTTCTTTAAAACAATCTACAGGAATATGGAAAGCGGCAAAGGCAGGCACTGCTCTTTTTTGCGCCGAACGAATACGCGCGGTGTTGTTTGCAACCAATTCCAACTGATCAGGATAGATACCCTCAATTTTAACCACCGAAGGATCATCACAACTGCAACAGCCGTTGGAATCCAGCATATGTATCACACGAATCAAGCTATTCCCAATCGCAATGCCGACGGTATAATTGCTGTTCCCCGACACGTTACCTCTCTTAAACAAGCAATATTCGCTCTTTTCAAACTGTTCGCATTGCCACGTAACGCCCATCTTGGTTTCATTATCATGATTACCAAAAACAGGAGCCCAAGGGGTTTTGAATGATTCCATTAAATCGCAAATATATTTGAAGGTTGTCCCTGCATCATCAAACGAGCCATATACAATGTCGCCCGTGAGAATAATCAAATCGGGGCGAGTTTGCGTCACCAAAGATCTGACATGATTGCCGCACATTACGTCAAATTTATCGTTCCCCCACGCCGCAATTTCGTCGGGACGAATTCTATCGGGATAACGGCGTTGCGCCGCATCAATAATTTGCATATCGGTTATCTGCAAAATTTTAACATTTTTACCTTTTCTATTTTCCGGCAACTGCACCACAAAATCGCAGCCGTCAAATATCGTATCTTTTAATTCTTTTAAAATCGTAACAGACATATAAAAATCCTCCATGCGCCTATTATGGCACATATCATATACGATGTCAATACTTAGGTGAAAATTTCTATGCCATTATTACAAAACTCGAAGCATTACACCTCGGGTTTTTACGTCATTCGGTCCGTCTTTCTACGTCCGCCCCAAGTAAATTCATTTTGTATTTTTCTTGCAAATCGGTCTTGTACTACTACAGAAATTAAGAAAACCTCCGACTCTTGTCGGAGGTTTTTTATCATATTGTTATAAGGCCACGCAAATTTGAACAAAAAAAACCGCTTTTGACCTCAAAGGTCGCGTTGCAATCAAAGAAAAACAGGGCGCAACATTGCGTCCTGTTTTTGTGTTTTAGTATTCTAAATGCAATGTCCGCAAGGCGTGTATCCTGATGTGCTTGTGATATAAACCCTATTTGATGCTGATGGCAAATAGCTACACGTGGAAACGTGGTAAACCTTTGACGTTGCGTTAGCGACGTAGGTTATTCCCGTACCATAATTCTTTAAGCAACGTCCACAGGGAGTATAACCTGCGATATTGATAATCCACCAATAGTTGTACATTACATTTTGCTTTGATGCGGCAGGAAGATTGCCACAAGTGGGAAGATGGAATACCTTTGTTTCTGTGTTTCCAATGAATACATCCGACGTGGTTGTGCCGCCAGAAGTAGAGCCACTAGAAGTAGCCCCACTCGAAGACGAGCCTCCAGAGGTAGATCCACTCGAAGACGAACCCCCATTCGAGGGTAAGCCTGATCCACTACCGGTTGTATCCGCGCTTCCGTTGGGTAAGTAAAGAGTGTTTCCGTCGGTAGAGAATTTCACGTCACCGTTTTTATCGGTACGGTATACCGTAGTGTCTGCGGCTGAAAGTCTATTCAGCGCTTCGGTCGTGGGATGGCCATAGGTGTTACTACCTACACAGATTACACCGTATTCCGGTTTTACTTTATTAAGGAATGCGGTAGTGCTTGAGTATTTGCTTCCGTGGTGGCCAACCTTTAAAACGTCACATTTGAGGTCATATCCCGAAGAAATGAGACTCGGTTCGGCTACCTGACCAACGTCACCCGTGAAAAGGAATTTGAAACTGCCGTATTCAAGCATTACAACGATGGAAGAGTTGTTCGAGTCACCTGAAACAAGTTGTGAATAAATAACAGTAAGCGTTAAATAACCGTATGTATATACCGTGCCTGCATTGGGCTTTTTGGCGGTTAAGCCTTCACTTGCAATTGCGGATGTGAAGTTTTTATACGCGGCGGTTGTTTTGCTTGTATCTTTTGAAATCCAAACCTGTTCAACAACATAGTCTTTGAAAACCTGCGTAAGACCTCCGCAATGGTCGGAATCGGGGTGGGTATTGATAACTAGTTCGAGGTCATCAACCTTTTGGCTCTTAAGATACGAGGAAACGGTTGAGCCATAACTTGCCGTACCCGCATCGATAAGAATGTCGCAATTTTCAACCTGAATGAGCATGCTATCACCTTGTCCAACGTTGATGTAGCTTACGTAAAGCGTCGGTGCGGTTACGGGAGCTGAAGGAGTTGAGGTGTCGAGCTTATCGCCCTCGGTAGTTCCGCAAGTTGTACAAGTTTTAGGCGCTTCGGTCGTCGCATCTTCCCAAGTATGCCCGAGCGCATCGATACAATCGGATATGTAGGTGTCGTCACACGTACTGCAAACATAGGTTGTATAACCCATGTTCAAGCAAGAGGGAGCCGTTAAGGTTGTATCATAATCATGCCCCAAGGAGGAAACCTTGTTCCCTACGTAAGAATCGCCACAAGCGGAACACGTATAGGTTGTATACCCCTCATTCGTGCAAGTAGGTGCCGTTACAACGGATTTATAGCTGTGCCCATGAGCTTCAACCTCATTAGCAACGTAAGAATCACCACATACATCACAAGTATACGTTGTATACCCCTCACTACTGCAAGTAGGTTCCGTTACCGACGATTTATATTTATGACCAAGATAAGCGGTCTCATCTCCTATATAGGTTTCCTTACAATTAAGACAGGTATAGGTCGTGTAACCGTTGGTTGTACAAGTAGGTTTTGTTACCACAGACTCATACAAATGCCCAAGCATTACAACTTTATCCGCAACGTACGTATCGCCACATTCACAGGTATAGGTTGTGTACCCTTCCTTCTCACATGTGGGTGGCGTAACGACCGCCGTGTACTTATGTTCCCCCTCAGGTTGATTACCTTCAGGATTCTCCCCTTCGGGATTTTCTACTTCAGGCTGATTGCCTTCAGGCTTCTCCCCTTCGGGGTTTTCCACTTCAGGTTGATTACCTTCGGGCTTCTCCCCTTCGGGATTTTCTACTTCAGGTTGATTGCCTTCGGGCTTTTCTCCTTCGGGGTTTTCCACTTCAGGTTGATTACCTTCGGGCTTTTCTCCTTCGGGGGTTTCCACTTCAGGTTGATTGTTTTCAAATTGGCTTTCCTCAGATTCCTCACTCTCCATTTCCGAAGTCTCCGACTCGGCAGAGAAAGATTCCACTCTCTCCACAACAGAAGATTGACCGGGTAAAAGCTCCGCAAGTTTGTCGATAGCACTACAACCCGTAAAAAGTACGGTGATACTAAAAATCAGTGCAATTAATTTTTTCATTTTTACACTCCGTCTTTATTGACTTTCCTCTATTATACCATATCCACGATACTTTCGCAAGCATAATACGAGCATTTGTAAATTTCTTTACACGTAAAGCAACCCTCATTGCAAAATCGAAAAATATTACAAATACTTTGAAAAAGTAGGCAAAAATAGTTGACAAAAAGTGAAAAAAATTCTATACTATATAAGCGCTTTGATGATGAAGGCGCGCGAACAATCATAAATATGCACTGTTAGCTCAACTGGATAGAGCGTCGGTCTACGGAACCGAAGGCTAGGAGTTCGAACCTCTTACGGTGCACCAGTCTGAACCTAATTCGATTTTTCGAGTTAGGTTCAGTCATTTTATAACGAATATACGAAAAGTCGAGGTTATTCCTCGGCTTTTCCGCTATTTAGATTAAGTTAAATTCATATCAAATAAACGCCAATTCGGATTCGGTAAATGCTCCTGTTGCCTTTAACAATTTCTTTAAACATTGCTTAAAACTTTCTTTTGCTACGTTCGTCAAAGCTTCTTTTAAATATACAAATGCAATAACAGTTTCTAATTGCTTTTTGATTTCATCAATGGTACAGTTTTCAAAAAACTGCGGACCGACAGCAAAAACTGCAACGCGCGTGTAGTTGGAAAGGCTATTGATAAAACCTTTGTAAGAACTTAAATATTCTTGCAATACATTCCAAAGATATTGCTTGTCATTGACCTGCATCGCATTACGCGCTTTTTCGGTTTTCTGTTGCGCGGACTTTATAATATGCACGGCTTCGCAAGCTTTCTTTATGCATTCAATCGCCTTGGCTGTTTTTTCATCGTTTAATTGTTGTTCTGTCTTTAAATATTCCATAGTTCACCTGCCATTATGATTATATCATAGCATTTATTAAATTTCAAGTGCTAATACATATAAAATAAAGGCGGCGATACTTATTGTATGTAGACTTATTGTATTCTTTTTGATATACTATTTTCAAAGGAGTAAAATTATGGATATTGTAAAAATCTTTGGTAAAAATGTAAAAAAATACCGACAAGAATTAGGGATTTCACAAGAAGAACTTGCCGATAGAAGCAATCTGCATCGTACTTATATTAGTGCGATTGAATGTTTTCGTCGTAGTATTGCATTAGAAAATATTCAACGTATTGCGAACGCGCTTGAGGTTGAAACTTATAAATTGTTTTTGGAGAACGAATAAATGAAGAAATATATTATTACAAAAGAAGAAATTCTTAACGCCAATGAAAACATTAAAGCAAAGAAAACTATATTGCCTAAATACGTTTCTCCCTTTTTAAATCAAGTAAACACTTGGGCTCGCTCGACAAGACCAGAAACAGTTGGTGCTTTGGCAACGGATATTTTTCCCGATTTTGTATTGTCACAAAAAGATATTTCATTGGAATCATGGAAAGAATATTATATTAAAAATCATAAAGAAAAGTATATAGACGCTCAAAATAAATTGAAAAGCAAATTTCTCGAAGTTAAAGAAGTAATAAACCATATTGATGATAAAGATTTAGAAGCATGGATAGATAATTTACTTTTTTATGATACATATGCAGGGTTATATGTTCAAGATGTTATTTTGAATGACTTATCAAAAAAATTATCCTCACAATTAATTCCTCCCACAGCAGAACAAGAAGGACAAGGAGTTGACGGCTATATAAATGGTGTAGCGTATTCAGTAAAACCTCTCACTTATAAAAGTTCTGCTTTAAGTAAAATTGAAAAAATAAATGCAATTATGATATATTACGAAAAAAATTTAAACGATATAAATTATTATGTAGAGGAATAACAAATGAATTTTAACATTAAAAACGAAGAACTTGAATCTTTGAATGAGAGCGAAAATGCGGTTTTCCCTAAATACACCTCACAGTTAATAAATTGGGCAAATCAGAATGCGCAGGGAACGCGCCCTAAAGTAGTAGGACAACTGTCAGATTTATTTCCTGAATATCAAGAGCAATCGGAAAATGTTACTATTGAGGATTGGAAAGAATGGTATTTAGAACGTTATCCAAATGCCGTTGAAAATGCAACTGCTAAAATTTATACTCAAGTACAAAATTTAAAAGAGGCAATTCAACTTATTGACCGCGATATGGTACAACGTTGGGTGGAAGATTTGGTAATCACCAAGACCTACAACGGAATGTACGTTCAAAAAGCAATACTTGCAAAACTTGCAAGTATTAAAGGATTGACTTATAGATTGGCTGCACCAGACGAAGAATCTATTGGGATTGACGGTTATGTTGGTGCTGTTGCTTATTCGATTAAACCCGATACCTATAAAACAATGAATCGTTTATCTGAAACAATTAACGTAAAAATGATTTATTACACTAAAACAAAATCGGCTTTAAAAATTGAAGTAGAAGAATAAATACTTAGAGGGCGGCAATCCGCCCTCTATTTTTATACAGGTAATGACTTTAAAAACTTTTGTTTACAAGAATAATCTAAATCCAAATCAACATCAACAAATCCTGTTCTAATAAGGTGATTATTTACAAATGTTTTATTATCTAAATAGACATAACATACTATTGTTTCCATATCGTCATATTTAATGTTGTCGTATTTTAAGAAAACTTTACGATTTTTAAACTTTTTATTCAAAAATTCTATTGCTTCTTCTCTATTATCGGGTCTTTCTTTTACACCTAATAGTTTTATTGTGAGACCATTGCTTAAGAGAATTTTTTCGGGCGATAAAATTTCTTTTACCGTAAAGAGTTCTTCCTTTTTTGCGCCCGAAGAATCAATTTTAGAGCCAAATTGCAGTTTTTTTACATCCACCTTTTTATCCATTTTATGAGGGTCGTGGAATATATAGGGCAATGTATCATATGAATAATCCCCTCCTTTATCTTCACAAAAGGTAACAACCGCTTCTCTTGCCTGTTCGCTGTCATCATTGCAGAGTTTTTCTCTAATAACAGGAATAAAATCTTTATTTAATTCATAGCCAATAGAATTTCTGCCCAAATGCATTGCAGCTAAAGAGGTTGTACCGCTTCCAGCGAAAGGATCAAAGACGGTTTCATCTGCAAAAGAAAACATTTTTATTAATCTTTTGGGAAGCTCTTCGGGGAACATTGCAATATGCTGTAATTGCTTAACACCGTTGAAATTCCAATGCGACGAAAAATATTGATTCCATTCTTCTTTTGTAATAACAGACTTTTCTTTTTGTTCTTTGGTCGGTTTAGGGGCATTTCCAAGTTTTTTAAAAATGAGAATAAACTCATAATCCATTTTCAATATTCCATTTCTGGGATAAGGAAAACTACCCATAATAGCACCGCCACCCGATGTATTCATAGTGGTGGTTTTTTGCCAAATAATAGCCCCCATATAGTCCATTCCCAAAGATTCGCAAAAACGTATAATTTCCGTGCGAATAGGAATTACTTTATATCTTCCATAATAGACAGAACGCGCAAATTGGTCGCCTATATTTATACATAAACGGCAACCATCAGATAAAACGCGGTTACATTCTTTCCAAACTAAGTTTAGATTATTGATATATTCTTCGTAGCTGTCATTAAATCCTATTTGGTCGTCGCTTCCGTAATCTTTTAACTGCCAATAAGGGGGCGAAGTTATAATCAACTGTACAGATTTATCTGCAATCTCATCTAATTTACGGCTATCGCCAAAAACAATTTTATGTTTCGTCATAGAAATTCTCCTTATTGTACCTTATCGCCATTGGGCAAAACAAAATATTGTTCATAAGTTGCCCCCAAGACTTTAGCAGCCAGTTCTAATTCTTCTTGCGATAAAGAATTACGCTTTAATTTTGCGTTAAAATTTTGCGGTGTTTGATTCATTCTTCTAGCAAGCTCGGCTAAACTAACGTTTGAACGAACGCACAACACCCTAATTTGTTCAGCTACGGTCATTATATACAACCTCATTTATAAATTTCTTTATTGATATTATAAACTTTTTGTTTTATAAAGTCAAGCATATAATACTCATATTCATACTTAAAATTAAAAAACAAACGGCAAGCCTAAATATTGCAAGGATTATTTTATGACGATTGCGGACCTCGGGAAAATTCAACGCGGTGAAAGTTTTTTATGCGTCATGAAAAACAACACAGGAAAACAAGGCGCGATAACGGCGTATTTTAGCTACGACCGTTGCGCTTTTCTCGAAAATTTCCCTGCGGAAGAATAGTTTTTTCATATTCTCGCCCCACGCGATTGACTTTCTTGCCGTTTCCCTTTATAATAGAGGTATCATCAACAAGGAAGTTTCACCATGGAACAAAATCAAACTCCGCACAAACGTAGGGTGCGCTATTCGGGGACTCACCCGAAGCGCTTTGAGGAAAAATATAAAGAACTCAACCCCGAAAAATACGCCGACGACGTGCAACGCATCATTGACAAGGGACACACCCCTGCCGGTATGCACATCTCGATTATGGTGCAGGAAATCCTTGATTTTCTCAACATTCAGCCCGGTCAAGTCGGTCTTGACGCCACCCTCGGCTACGGCGGTCACACCCGCGCCATGCTTGAAAAATTGCAGGGCAACGGCCATATCTACGGCCTTGACGTGGACCCTATCGAATCGGTAAAAACGGAAAAACGCCTGCGCGATGCAGGCTACGGCGAGGACATTTTCACCGTCCGTTTGCAAAATTTTGCCGACGTGGACAAGGTTGTCAAGGATACAGGGCGAAAGCTGGATTTCATCCTTGCGGACTTGGGCGTTAGCTCCATGCAAATCGACAACCCCGAGCGTGGTTTTTCCTATAAAGTGGACGGGCCTTTGGATTTGCGTCTCAACCCCCACGTGGGTGTCAGCGGTGCGGAGCGTTTGCAGGAGTTGAACCGTCAAGAACTGACCCATATGTTCATCGAAAACGCGGACGAGCCGTATGCGGAGCAAATCGCCAACAATATCATGAAATGGCGTTACATGTGCAAGCCGATTGAAACGACCACCGCCCTGCGCGAATGTATCACCGAGGCCCTTTCTTTCCTGCCCAAATACGAGCAAAAGGAAAGCATCAAAAAGAGCTGTCAGCGTTGTTTCCAGGCGATCCGTATCGACATCAACGGAGAATTTGACGCGCTGTATTCCTTTATGGAAAAGCTCCCCGAAGTGCTTGCACCGAACGGCAGAGTAGCCATTTTGACCTTCCATTCGGGCGAGGATCGTTTGGTGAAAAAGGCGTTCCAAACCTTCCAACGCCAAGGAATTTACAGCGACGTAGCGCGTGACGTTATCCGCCCTTCCGCGGAAGAATGTGTGCGTAACAGCCGTGCAAAATCCACCAAAATGCGCTGGGCAATCCGTTCCGATTTAGAATAAGAGGTTATCTATGAAAAAAATTATTTTATCCCTTACCCTTGCGGCAATCCTTTCCTTTCCCTCCTGTAGTTTTCTCGACAATCTACTCAGTTCGCAAAGCACCTCCGAACAAGAAAGCATTTCTCAATCAGACGTCGTGGAAGACGTTGTAAAACCCGACCTTATGTGGGATACGGAGACGTTATTTGCAACCAAACCTGAATTGCAAGAAACGGACGTGTCTTTAGGGAATAATATCCAAACCTTCAAATTCCGTTCTGCGCCCTATGGCAACAAGGAAAGCACCTGGGTGTTTGCCGCCATCGGTGTTCCGACAGGTGAAAAGCCCAAAGACGGCTATCCCGCTATTGTACTCGTACATGGTGGGGGCGGAACTGTCAGCAAGGGCTGGATTGAGTACTGGACACAACAGGGTTACGTAGCCCTCGCTTTTGATAATTTCGGCAATCAATTAGACAAAAACGGCAACAAGGTGGAAAACCCCGACGGCGGTCCAAAAGAAACTTTTGTCGGCTCTAACCTTGACAGTGTGAAAAACCCCGACCAGTCTTGGATCTATCACGCGGTGTATAACAGCATTATGTCTAACAATATTTTACGCGCACGAAAGGACGTGGATGAAAACCGTATCGTGCTTACAGGCAATTCCTGGGGCGGCTACGTTACCTGCGTAGTAGCGGGCGTAGACAAGCGTTTTGCGGCATTTGCGACCACCAACGGTTGCGGTTACGTTTATAATGACACCACTTGGCTCAAAAACGGAGCCTTCGGCGGTAAGCAACGCGAGGAATGGATTGCGCTTTACGATCCCTCTTCCTACCTGCCCTATGCGACCAGACCTATGCTGTTTGTTTCTGGGGTAGACGATGAATATTTCTCCGCGTACAACCGTCAAAAATCGGCGGAGCTTGTCAAGGGTAAAGTATTCTATTCTCAACGCACGAATATCTCCCACGCGGAATGGAAGAAACAGCACGAAACCTTGGCATTCTTCCAACACGTGCTTTACGGCGACGACCTCATTTCGTTGATTAGCAATATTACAACGACGGGTAACGTAGCGAGCTTCACTTGTGAAAATCCAAATTTCAGTGACGTAAACTTCGTATATACCACTTCCACGGACAAAGACAGCCATGAATGGGTATGGGAAACGGTAGCTGTTACCGCGGAAAACGGCGTATATTCCTACGAAATCCCCGAAGGCACAACGGCGTACCTTTTTGAAACGTGCGTTGCCCCTACCTTTGGGCAATCCACAAATATCGTCTTCACCAACCCCGACGGCGATTATCAGTAAACGACAAACTTGTATAATAAAATCCTATCGCGAATTGCGATAGGATTTTTTCTTGTCTAAAGTTTTTACATCAACAAAGCCGCCGCGCCCAACAAACCAGCCGAGTTACCAAGCTCTGCAACCAAAATTTTCACCTGAGGTCCAAGGTCGCCTGCAATATGGAAATGTTAAAGGCGGCGGTTGTCTTTTGCACCCTCCCCATTTCTTTTATTCTTCCCCGTTAATACATATAGGCAAAGCTTTTGTTTCAATTTCACAATCCACGCTATAACCTTCCCCATCAATTATGTGAAAATAGTTTAGTGAGGTGATATTCAATTCTGTTCTCTCTATATCTAATGGTCTTACATAAATAGAGCAACAAAAACGCTTTGTGGTAGATACATCTATATAACGATAGCTAATTTCCTGAAAAGCAATAACCTCAAAACCCTCAAATACGGGGGTAAAGTCATACCAACTATTGCTTATCCGTTCGTCTACATCCACTTCAAAATATATCTTAGTCCATTTCCGTTCTTGCAATACATATTTACCCTCTACCATAGGCACTACATCTTCTATATTTACCATTGTAGGATTTTCAAAATATACCTTTTGCACCGTTGGCACAAGCATTTTCATGATTTCAATCTCATTTCTACGCTTTATTTTTTCAACCCCTTTATACACACCAAAAGTTAAAAGTATTACAAGCAACGCCCAAAGAATCGCCCCTAAAGTAAAAATTAAACGTCGTCCTTTTCTGATCTTTAAATTTTTATCCACAAAAACTTCTTCTGTTTCCATATTTGGCATTAGTTGTATTTTTTCCACCCCAAAATATATGCAAATCACCTCCAAGGAATCCTCGCTAGGTATCCCTAACCCTGCCTCCCACTTAGCAATCGCACTTCTACTGACATGAATTTCGCGTGCAAGATTCTCTTGCGTCATATGTTTTTTTCGCCTTAATTCCTTTAATGTATCTTTGAATTCCATATACTTATCTCCTGAAACTTATGAGTTTTGTGCATCCATTATACGAAAAACATATCTAAAAGTCACTCAAATTTTCTCTACTTTCTTGTTACTTTTTGTTACGATTGCCTTAAACAAACAAAAAAAGCCCATGGTTTTTCCATGAGCTTTATTATTTTTTATAATTAGTCCATAAGCAAAGCCGCCGCGCCCAACAAACCAGCCGAGTTACCAAGCTCTGCAACCAAAATTTTCACCTGAGGTCCAAGGTCGCCTGCGAAGATTTCTTTATCCAAAATCTTTTGCAAGGGTTTTACAAGGTTATCCCCCTGCGCGCATACGCCGCCGCCCAACAACACCGTTTCGGGACGGAAGATGTTTGCCACGTTGGTGATACCGCAAGCCAAATGCTGGATATAGCTATCTACCACCGCTTTTGCGTAAGGATCGCTGTCCGCATAGTCAAACGCCGTCTTGCCCGTTACCTCGTCCAACGAGCCGATTTCCCACATTTTACTATCCTTATGCGCTTCCATTGCGCGTTTTGTATCACGGATCAAAGCGGTCGCGGACGCATACGCCTCCAAGCAACCCTTTCTACCGCAAGTACATTGTTCGCCGTCAAATACAACGACCATGTGACCGATTTCCGCGCCTGCCGACTTATTCCCTTCAAGGAGCTGACCTTCCGCAACGATGCCGCCGCCTACACCCGTACCAAGGGTGAACATAACCATGTTGTCACAGCCCTTTGCCGCGCCGAATTTCGCTTCGCCGAGAGCCGCTACGTTGGCGTCGTTTGCAATTTTTACACGCAAGCCCGTCAATTCGCTTACCGTTTCCCCGATGTGGAAATCTTTCCATTTGAGGTTGTTCGAATAGGTTACGTTGCCTGCCTTACTGTCAATCATACCGGGTACGCCCATGCCGATGCCTTCCATATCATCCACGCAAAGGCCAACCCTTGCCATAAGGGATTTTGCGAGGTTTGCGATGTTCGTCGCAACCCTGCCTGCCCCAAATTCACTTTCCGTAGGGGTTTTATCCTGGCAAATGATATTGCCCAAATCGTCCACGATACCGCCCTTAATGAACGTACCGCCAAGGTCGATACCTACGTAGTATTTTCTCACTTCCGCCATAATAATGCGCATATCCCCCGTCAATTTCACTTCACCGTAGCCAGCAGGTACAAACCAGCTGTCGCCCGTTGCAACCGCCTTGCCTTCTACCTCACCCTTGCCTGATACGCAGGTAAGACATTTGAAGGACGCTTTATCCGCCGTCACGGTTGCTTCACCGTTGACAAGCACCGACGTCGTGGTGAAGTAACGGCTCAAGCCGAGCAATTCACCCTGCGCTGTTTGAATGCTCAAAGGCGAGTATTCATACTTATCCAAAGTAGTAACCTTCAAAGCTTTTTCCACGTGAAGCTCACGCAAGTTGCCGTTTTTATCTCTTCTGCCGTAATCGTAAACACGATAGGTAAGGTTGCTGTTTTGTTGAATTTCACAAATCAAACAACCCGTCGCAATCGCGTGAATCGTGCCCGAAGGAATGAAATAGCAATCCCCTGCCTTTACCTCAAAGAAGTTCAAAAGCTCCGTCAAGGTGTTGTTGGCAATCGCCTGCTCGTATTGTTCCTGCGTAACCGTTTCCTTAAAGCCCAGGTAAATCCCTGCGCCTTCGTCCGCCTCTACGATATACCACATTTCCGTCTTGCCGAAACTGTTTTCATTCTTCAATGCATACGCGTCAGAGGGATGCACCTGCACGGACAAATCCTGCTTCGCGTCAATCAATTTTACGAGCATGGGGAAGAAAGGGAAACCCTTACAGTTGTCGCCCAAGTCCGCATCCGTCGCCGTTTCTTGTAAGGTTTTACCGTTTCCCAAACGGGTAGGGCCGTCCTTATGGAAGGAAAGTTCCCAGCTTTCCGCAACAGGGTTTTTATCCGTTTGCTTGCCGTACTTTTTTTTCAGTTTTACACCGCCCCAGATATTGTCCTTGCATTCGGGAATCAGCTTTACAATTTCCATTTTACACCTCATTTTATGGGAAAATACGTATGTCAACGCATACATGCCCCCTTTATTTCACAAATTTAATTTATAAATCAAACGCAACCGCGGTTACGTCGTCCGTATAATTTCCACCGCAGAATACGCTGAGCGCCGACTTGATTTTTGCGACAAAATCTTCCGCGCCATGGCTTTGCATCAACACGCTTTCCACACGCTCGATACCAAACTGCTCGCCTGCGGAATTTGTACATTCTGTCACGCCGTCCGTCAGCATCACCAAGATATCCCCTCTTTCAAAGGGCAGTTCGTTTTCTTGATAGACAAAGTCGGGCATCCAGTTAGAAATCGGCGGCGCGGGGGATTCAATTTCGTGGATACCGTACTGGTTTTTCAGCAAAATAGGTACGTTATGTCCTGCCACCGCATATCGCAAGGTTTGGCTTGCCTTATCAATGCGCACGGCGGAAACCGTGATATACGAACGCTCGTCTTGGCTCAACTCGTTAAACTTTGCGTTCAATTTGGAAAGCGCCACGGCGAGGTCGGGCTGTTTCTTATCAAACGCCGCTTTCAGGAACGCCGCAAGCATACCGGCGGAAATCCCCTTGCCTGATACGTCGGAAAGAATGCCGTACGTTTGACCGTTCAACTCGTACACGTCGGGCAAGTCGCCGCCGACGCCGTATTTTGGAATATAGGTATAGGCATACGTCACGCCGCCCATGCTTTTCCCTGCCGGCAATAGTCTGCGTTGCATTTGTTGTGCGGAAAGCATTTCACGTTCCATCTCCGTGGTGTACGTTCCTTCCGTCATACCAAGGAAAAGCTTGCCCTTTTCACTAATCGGCGTAATGCGAATACGCATAGACAGCTTATCCATGCGTCCCCCGTGCGTCACCGTCGTATGGAGCGTTTCTTCCTTTTCGCAATTTTCCAAAACCGCGCTTTTCATCACACGCAGGAAGGTGCATTTTTCACAAAGCGCACCCTTACCGCACGCGTCGCTTTGTCCACAGCCTAACACCTCTGCAAGCGTTCCACGCGGCTTTATTCCGTCTGAAAACGAACGGCGAAATACTGCGTTTGTGAATTTCACACGCAGTTTATCGTCAAACACGAACACCCCTTGCGGCATTCGGTCTAATATTTTTT
>JAZKZY010000022.1:0-28603 GCA_045612895.1 Candidatus Scatosoma sp.
GGTTAAATCGAAGAGTACGCGGTTGACGTTGGGAACTTCGCTTGTGATCCGTTCCGTAATCTTTTTCAATACCGCATACGGTACTTCTTCAATCGTCGCTGTCATCGCGTCTACGGTATTCACCGCACGAATGATGACGGGGTACGCGTACGTACGCGCGTTATTTGAAACACCAACCGACTTGAAATCGGGTACAGCCGTGAAATATTGCCATACCTTGGTATCCAAGCCAGCTTTTTCAAATTCTTCACGCAAGATTGCATCCGATTCGCGTACAGCTTCCAAACGATCGCGGGTGATTGCGCCCAAGCAACGAACACCAAGACCAGGACCGGGGAACGGTTGACGGTAAACCATACCGTCAGGCAAGCCCAACGCGCTACCTACCACGCGAACTTCGTCTTTGTAGAGGAATTTCAAGGGTTCTACCAACTCAAATTGCATATCTTCGGGCAAACCGCCTACGTTGTGGTGCGCTTTTACGCCGTCGCTTTCCAAAATGTCGGGGTAAATAGTACCCTGCGCCAAGAAGGAAATACCAGAGAGTTTGCTTGCTTCTTCATCGAATACTTTGATGAATTCGCCACCGATGATTTTACGCTTTCTTTCAGGTTCTTCTACGCCTGCAAGCAAGCCCAAGAAACGTTCGGTTGCGTCAATGTAAATAAGGTTCGCGTCAAGCTGTTTTTGGAACACTTCTACAACCTGTTCGCTTTCGCCCTTACGCATCAAACCGTGGTTTACGTGTACGCATACAAGCTGTTTGCCAACCGCTTTAATCAAAAGCGCTGCAACTACGGAAGAGTCTACACCGCCCGACAAAGCCAACAATACTTTTTTATCGCCTACCTGCGCGCGGATTTCCGCAACCTGCTCTGCGATAAATGCATCGGCAAGTTCTTTCGTGTTAATGCGCGCCATCGTTTCAGGACGTACGTTGTTTTCCATATTCTTTATTCTCCTTTAGTGTTGCGTATAATTAGGTGCTTCTTTGCTGATAGAAATATCGTGAGGATGGCTTTCAACCAAGCTTGCGTTGGTGATACGTACAAATTCGGAACCGGTGCGCAATTCTTCAATCGTTGCTTTACCGCAATAACCCATACCTGCGCGCAAGCCGCCCTTCATCTGGTAGATAACGTCCGCTACGCTACCACGGTAAGGCACGCGGCCTTCCACCCCTTCGGGAACGAATTTCTTTTGGCCTTCTTGGAAATATCTATCGTTGCTACCTGCCGCCATTGCGCCAAGCGAACCCATACCTCTATATACCTTGTAGCTTCTACCTTGGTAAAGCTCCACTTCACCAGGGCTTTCAAGCGTACCAGCTAACAACGAGCCAACCATAACTGCGCTGCCGCCTGCCGCCAAAGCTTTTACGATGTCGCCGCTGTATTTGATACCGCCGTCAGCGATGATGCGTTTGCCGAGCTTGTCAGCCATTTCCGCACAATCCATAACCGCCGTCAACTGGGGTACGCCGATACCTGCAACGATACGCGTGGTACAAATCGAACCAGGACCGATACCTACCTTTACAACGTCTGCGCCCGATTTAATAAGCGCTTCCGTTGCCGCTGCCGTCGCTACGTTACCTGCAACCAACGTAATATTGGGGAATTTCGCTTTGATTTCTTCCACCTTCTTCAATACGCCTGCGGAATGGCCGTGTGCGGTATCGATGGCGATCATATCTGCGCGCGCCTCAATCAACGCCGCAATACGATCCATCGTGTTTGCCGCCGTACCAACCGCCGCACCAACCAACAATCTACCGTTTTCGTCTCTTGCGGAGTTGGGGTATTGAATGGATTTTTCAATATCCTTAATCGTGATAAGGCCTTTCAAGTAGCCCTCTTTATCCACGATAGGCAATTTTTCAATTCTATGCTTGCCAAGGATCTTTTGTGCGTCGTCAAGCGAAGTACCTTCGGGTGCCGTCACCAAACCCTCTTTCGTCATAATGTTGGAAATGGGCTGATCGTAATTGCTTTCAAAACGCAAATCACGGTTGGTCAAAATGCCGACCAGCTTACCTTCTTTCGTAATGGGAACACCGCTGATACGGTATCTTTCCATCAATGCAAGCGCGTCTCTAACCGAATTGTCGGGCGCAAGGAAGAAGGGATCGGTAATAACGCCGTGTTCACTACGTTTTACCTTGTCAACGTGAGATGCCTGTTCTTCAATCGACATATTTTTGTGGATAATACCGATACCGCCTTCACGAGCCATTGCAATTGCCATACGGCTTTCCGTAACCGTATCCATTGCGGCACTAATCAAAGGCAAATTCAGCTTGATCTTATCGCTTAACTGCGTTCTCAAATCCACGTCGGCAGGTAACACGTTGGATGCCTGCGGAATCAACAGAACATCATCAAACGTCAAAGCTTCCTTCACAATTCTGCTACTCATATGTATTTCACCTCTTTATTAAAGATTTTTAACCAAATTATAAACAAAATGGACGAACCCCGCTTTCGCGAAGATGCATCCATTTATTCACCCATAAACGCAAGCATCGTGTCAAAATACGCCTTATCGGCGTCCGTAATACTCGATTCTTGCTCTTTCATTTTTCCCTTAATCAAATCCACAGTGTCTTTATCGTTAGACGCTGCATAAAATACCGCAACCGCTGCATTGTCGCGCGGAAAACCGCCCTTTAACGAATCAAAGGCGTAATTTACTGCTTCTACATTTTTGCCCTGTTCATATTTTGCAACCGCAATCTTCCCGTAAAGATAATCTTCATATCTCACATCTACCGTGTCGGGTAGGCTTGCCTGCTTTTCTTCGCAATATTGCGTGAAGTACGTTTCGTCCCCCACCACAATTTCACCGCATTTCTCAATCATTTCTTGGTTGTCGCTGCCGATTGCAACCTCCATCGCATACGCCATGTAGTAGGTGTCGTCAAACCATTCGTATGCGCGCTGTGCATAACGAATACTGCTTGCGTCCCGGCCGAAATCGTAGCTGAGCTGCATCATCGTGGAAGGGAACGCCAAAGCAAGCACGCTGAACATGAACACAAACAGCAAAACGATTGCTGAAAGCGTACTGATAAATGCTTTTAAAATCACTTTATCAACGCGCATAAAACACCCCTCCCAGTTTATTTATCCTATTGTACCATATTCAAACCTAAAAATCAACTGTATAAACAAAAAATCTTGGGTATGTTTTCAAGTTTTTTTTAATATAATGAGGTATGGAAATTCATTTTAAGTGTTCTCGTTCATTTTTTAATGCTCTTACAGCCTTGTTAAAGAGTTTTTTACTCCTGCTTTCCCTACTCACGTTCGTTGTTTTTTCCGCTTGTAAAAAGGAGGTTGACTATTTTCCGTACGTTTCGGAAATACGCAGTAATATTCTTCTTGCCAACGACGGAGCGTTTGCCTTGCGCGTTTACGCCGTCAACAAAGAAAATCCCTATATCCCCGACGGTATCCCCCACGAAACGAATACGCGGGTGGAAATCTATTTGACCGCACCCGAGGGGAAAGAAGCTTGCAAAATTTTCTTTAGATTTGACGGTCGGGAGTACGGCGGTGAAATGTCCTACGACAATGTAAAGGCGGAATATTTCTTTTCCTGCACCTTAGATATATCTAAGGTGAAAACGTTACCCTGCCGCGTTGAATACGGCGCACAGCAACTGGAATTAAACGCGCTCACTATAAGAAAAAATGACACCCTGAATACGCAAGGGATTTTGAAGGCGTTGCAGACGGCAGAGCCGGATATATTTACCTCTCTTACCGATCAATATGGCTTTGCTGGGGAAATCTATATCCGTCTTATTTATGAAGAAAATCCCTATTATTACATAGGGATTATTGATAGAAGCGGCAACATCAACGCCTTTTTATTAAACGCCCAAACGGGTAAGCTTTTGGCCAAGCGCGCAAGTTAAACAAAAACGCTCCGATTGAATCGGAGCGTTTTTCTTATTTCAACCATAAATATGCAAGTAAAAACATCAACAGCATCCCTGAAAGAATGCAAATCAGCATCGGCAACATCGCGCGGAATGCACCACGCATTAAAGCGCGCTGTTCCTTTTTTGTCAGCTGGGTTTGCTGCGCCTTGCGCTTTCCCCTATTCGGGTCGTACCAACTGAACCCCTCGACGTTCATATCCGCAATCGTCGTTTCCATATCGAGGGTATCTACTTTTTCTTTTTTTTCTTTCTTTGCCATAGATTTATACTTTATGCTTTCGTTGTTTCCATTTCCGCAAGTTCTTCAGGCGAAGCGTACAAATGGCAAGCACAGAAATGCCCTTCCTCTACCTCGCGGTATTTGGGCACAACGTTCTTACAAATCTCCATACACTGTTCGCAACGCGTGTGGAATTTACAGCCTTTGGGAGGATTTACAGGGGAAGGAATGTCCCCTTTCAAAATTACACGGTTCATTTTTACGTGTGGATTCGGTACGGGAACAGCAGAGAACAACGCCTTCGTATAAGGGTGCAACGTGTTGTTGAAAATACGTTCTTTCGAGCCGTATTCTACCATGTTACCCAAATACATAACGCCTACTTCGTCGGAAATATGCTTAACAACGGACAAGTCGTGCGAAATAAACACGTACGTCAAGCCAAGTTCCTTTTGAAGTTCCTTCAACATATTGATGATTTGCGCCTGAATGGATACGTCAAGCGCCGAAACGGGCTCGTCGCATACAACCAACTGCGGTTTTAACGCAAGGGCGCGCGCAATACAAATACGCTGACGCTGACCACCCGAAAATTCGTGAGGGTAGCGTTCGTAGTAATGGGGTTGCAAACCACACATTTTCATAACTTCCAACACGTAGTCGCGGTATTCCGCCTTGGTAATTAAACCATGCTCTAACGCCGCCTCACCAATGATAGCACCTACGGTAAGACGGGGCGAAAGACTCGCATACGGGTCTTGGAAAATCATTTGCATATTCGGGCGGAGCTTGTCAAATTGCTTATCCGACAGCTTGCTGACCTCTTGACCGTTAAACCAAATTTCACCGCCGTTTGCTTCATGCAAGCGTAAAATGGTACGGCCCATCGTCGTTTTACCGCAACCCGATTCCCCTACGATGCCTAAGGTTTTCCCCTTCTTCAAAGAGAAGGATACGTTGTCAACAGCGTGCAAAAACTTGTTGGGCTTACCAAAAAAGTTGGTCCCCACCACAAAGTTTTTCTTCAAATTGCGCAGCTCCAACAAAACATCGTCAGCGGGCGGATTCGAAGGACACGCAGCAACGGAGATTCCCTCAACCTCGACTACGTTTTCTGGATTATTTATCTCTCTTTTCGACATTTTCAGCCCCCGCGTCAAAGAATACGTTCGATAAAACCGCCGTAAGCTCGTCACTGTCGGAAACAATTTCTACGTCACAGTCCGTCAAGTGTTTCATACCCAACATAGCCATCGTCAAACGATTACCATTTTCCTGCGCGTCCTGAATTCTTTGTGCGCGAAGCTCAGCCGCAGCAGCCGCGTCTTTTTCCGCCTGCTTTGCTGCTTTTTTCTCTAACTTTGCCGCTTTCTTTTCTTCTTTTTTCGCTTTTTTAGCCGCTTTTTTTGCTTCCTTCTTTTCTTTCTTGGTCAACGGCTTTTCTTCTTCTACCGTTTCTGCTACGGGAATATTCGCCGTATCAATAGCAAATTCGTCTACCACTACTGCCGTCACTTCCAACTTCTTTTCTTCCACTGCAGGAGTTTCTTCCGCAACAGGGGTTTCTTCCACTGCAGGAGTTTCTTCTGCAACGGGGGTTTCTTCTACTGCAGGAACTTCTTCTGCAACGGGGGGGGTTTCTACCACAACTTCTTCTTTCAAAGCTTTTTCTTCCATAATTTTTACCTCCACAGGTGTCTTTTTTCCGAGTTTACGGGATGTGTTACATCTCTTTATACATATAACAAGCTACGCTATGCGTAGGGGTAACTTGAATGAACGCAGGATATTCCCCAGCGCATTCCTTGGTACAGCGGTCGCATCTATCGCGGAAATAACAATAGTTAGGCATATCCACGGGGTTAGGCACAAAGCCAGGGATACAGTACAAAGATTCCACTTCCCCGTCCACCGTAGGCTTACTCTTTTGCAAGCCGATGGTATAAGGGTGTAAAGGATTATCGAAAATGTCCTCTACCGTACCCATTTCAATGACTTTACCCGCATACATAACGACAACAAAGTCCGCCATTTCCGCAACCACGCCCAAATCGTGTGTAATCAACATGATCGAGCCGCTGATTTTGTCCTTAATATCACGGAGCAAGTCCAAAATTTGCGCCTGAATAGTAACGTCAAGTGCTGTCGTCGGCTCGTCCGCAATAATCAAACGAGGGTTGCAAAGCAAGGACATTGCAATCATAACACGTTGACGCATACCGCCCGACAATTCGTGAGGGTATTTTGCATAAACCCCTTCGGGGTCCGCAATGCCTACCAAGTTCAACATTTCTACACTACGCGCTTTTGCGTCGCTCTTTGAAATGCCTTCAATGTGTAAAAACGCCACTTCGTCCAACTGGTTACCGATGGTAAATACAGGGTTCAACGAAGTCATCGGTTCTTGGAAAATCATCGCAATTTCACGTCCGCGAATGGAACGCATACCTTCCAAAGGCATCTTTGCGATGTCGTAAACCTTTTCGTCCATTTCGTAAAGGTTACCGCCCAACTCGTTTTTCTTGTGAATCGGTTTTCCCTTTTCGTCCCGTTTTACAACCTCTTGCCCGTCTACCACTTCCGTTTCATAAACGGGGATTTTTTTACCTTTTCCGTCAAGACGGAAAGCGTTGGTACGGAAACGGATCGAGCCGTCCACAATTTGACCGCTGGGGCCTTGTACAAGCTGCATCAAGGACAAGGAGGTAACACTCTTACCGCAACCCGATTCCCCTACGACGCCTACCGTTGAGCCGGCAGGGATTGAGAAGGTAACGCCGTTTACCGCTTTTACCGTACCCGTATCCGTATAGAAATAGGTATGTAAATTTTCGAACTCGACGATATTCTTCGGGTCTTTCATGGTTGTGAGGTATTCCGCCTCAACGTTCTTTCTCAGCTTTTTCTTTTCAAATTCTTTGGTTACTTTTCGATTGTAACGAGCAATTTTTCTCGTTTCTCTACCCGAGATATAATGAGATTTCTTCTTATTTTCAGCCATAATCATTACCTCTTCATCTTCGGGTCAAATGCGTCGCGCAAGCCGTCGCCAACGAAGTTAAACGCCAAGATTGCAAGCGTGATACAAATTCCAGGAGGGATCCAGAAATTAGGATACCCCGACAAATATTCCATCTTGGATGCCGCGCTGATCATTGCACCCCACGTAGGCGTACCCAAAGGCGCACCCAAGCCGAGGAAACCGAGCGTTGCTTCCATAAGGATAATGCTACCAAGCCCCATCGTCATCGAAACGATAAGCTGAGGCATAACGTTGGGCAACAAGTGTCTGAAAATCTTTTTCGACGTGGAAAGCCCAGAGCATTTTGCCGCCAACATGAATTCCTGCTCACGCAAGGACAAAATTTGACCGCGCACCAAACGGGCTATACCGCCCCACCCGATTAACGTCAAGACGATCATCAAGTAGTACAAACGACTGATATCCAAGATACCCAACGACGTCAGCGTTGCGGACAAAATCAACATAATCGGTAAGGTCGGGATACAGCTTATAATATCGACTATACGCATAATTAGGTTGTCAACCCAACCGCCGAAATAGCCCGACAAACCGCCTAAAATTACCCCGATCAAGGTTTCCAAAATGATTACAACGAAACCGATCGTCAAGGAAATTCTACCGCCCAGCATCAAGTTGGTGAACAAATCGTAACCCGAGTCGTCCGTACCAAGCCAGTGATCCCACGTCAAATCCCCACGTTTGTTAAAGTCGGGTTTTTCCACGGTAACGTCATAAGCGATAACCAAATCGCCGTCCTCGGTAACGTATTTGATACGTTCCGACAAGACGATTTCTTTCGAGGTGGAAGTGTCTTTAACCGGCTGACCGCCCTCCGCCCATTGCGAGAACATGGGGCCGATGAAAGAGAACAAGAACAATGCGACCAACATCACCAAGCCAAGAATGGAAAGCTTTGAACGGAAAAAACGTTTCGCAACCATCATACCCGGCGAAAGCACGCGTACACGGTCGTTCAAATTTTCACCGTGTAAATCGTCAGCCGTCGTTTCTATTGCTGGGGAAACGGAGGTTTCTACTACTTCTTCGGATACGTTTTCAAAATTTTCATTTTGATCCATAATAGCCCTCCTTATTCACCAAGCTTAACGCGAGGGTCAACCACCGCGTACATAATATCGGTAAGCAAAATACCGACAACGGTCAAAATTGCAATAAACATATTGTAGCCCATGATAAAAGGAATATCACCTTCTAACATTGCGTTATATGCGATATTACCGATACCGGGAATATCAAAGATTGTTTCCGTAATCATGGCGCCGCTGAACAAGCTCGGCAACGTACCCGCAAGCAACGTTACCAAAGGAATGAGCGTGTTTCTAAACACGTGCTTGTACACGACGGAATGTTCCGAAAGCCCCTTTGCGCGCGCTGTACGGATATAATCCGCATTCAACACCTCCAAGGTGTTGGTACGGGTATAACGCAACCATGCGCCGAGAGACAATACGGTCAACAAGAACATGGGCAAAATCAAATGCCAAAGCATATCTATAAAGCGTACCCCCGCCCCTGCCGTGGTAGGCAGGTTGGAGTGTAAACCGCCGACTTCGAACCAACCCAAGTCAATGGCGAAGAATTTAATCAAAATACTGCCAAGGAAGAAGGTCGGGAAGGAAATACCGATCATCGTAAGTACCGTTGCGAAATAGTCCAGCTTTCCGTACTGCTTGCAAGCACACTTAATACCCAAAGGAATTGCAATCGCAAGCTGTAAAATCAAGGAGACGAAGGAAATCGCAAAGGATACGCCCATATTTTGGAAAATAACCGTTTCAACGGGTTGGCCGTATTTCCAAGAGGAGCCAAAGTCCCCTTGGCAAAAACGTACCAGCCAGTCCCAGTAGCCCTTGCAAATCCCGACGAAGGATTCATCGTCAAGCCCATAATAGGCCTTCATCTCCGCCAGTCTTTCCGCATATTCGATATCACTGCCGCCACTGCCTAAGCTAGCCGCCAACTTATTTTCCAAATAATCCACGGGCATTACACGTACCAAGCCGTAAATAATCATTGATACGCCCAGCAAAATCAATATGGAAAGCAGTAATCGTTTTATAACATATTTAACCATTTATTTGTCTTCACTTTTTCTTTATTTTTGGAAGATGAATTGTTGAAAATTAGTTGTAATTCACTTCCCAAAGGCGATCATATACCCCTTCGTTTGCGGAGGGTTTCGCGTTCAAAGTCGTTTCATCAATAACCTTATTGTTGTAAACAACGAGGTCGTTTCTTTGATAGGTAGGCAATTCTACCGCCAAGTCCATAATCATATCCAACGCTTCCGCATAGATAAGCTTACGGGATGCTTCGTCCAAGGTCTGACGGCCTTCTTCAATCTTCGCGCTCAACTGGTTGATCTTGTTTTGTTCATAAGCGAACTGACCAGAGTTATCTGCAAAAATCGTATCGTAGCCCCAGTTCTTGATGCTGGTTGCTTTGCTATCCTTGTGATATACCTGATAAAGGTCAGGGTCAACCGTAGAAGACCAAGCTGCTGCCCATACTGCAAGACCGCCCGTAGCGAGTTTCTTGAGCGCGGTGATATCCGTCGTTACGGAGATGTCAAAGCCACATTCGTTCAAGAATTTCGCTGCATCCTGGAACATTTCGTATGCAGGGTGGTCGGTCGTTTCACCTGCGATGGTGAAGGTAAGCTTGAGGGGTTTGTTATCCTTGGTGTAAACGCCGCCGTCCACTTTCGTCCAGCCAGCGCCTTCTACCAACGCTTCAATTTCAGCTTTTTCCGTTGTATAAGCGATGCTTTCATATTCGGTGCAGCCGGTAGGATATGCCCAAGACAACATAGACATGGGTCTATAAATAACGTCGGCAAGGCTTTCCGTATAGTAGCTGCTAACAATCATCGCGGTGTTCATCGCTTTCATGATCGCCTGACGAACTTCGATATCGGGAACGTATTTAGGGTTAATACCAACATAACCGTAACCATTCGTCGTGTAGTCTTTCGAGTTCAAGAATTCGTATTTACCAACTTCGGTCAAGTTGTGTACCGTTGCCTGGGGTTCGCCGAAATCAATATCTCCTGCCTGCAACGCCTGTAAAATCTTATCCGAGCCAACTACTTTATAACGAAGATATTTGATGTTTGCGTTATAAACCGTTTCGTCACCCATCGTTGCGAAATAGGTATTACGTTCGAAATATACCCAGTTGTTTCTATAGAAGGTATCTTTCGTTACGTCGCCAGAGCCCTTTTCGTTGGTTGCCTTATAAACGCCTGCGCCTACGGGCAAACCGTTCTTTTGAGGATCCTGCAATACGGTATCAAAGAAGGTCTTATCAGAGAATTTTACACCGTAAGGCGTGTTTGCAATTGCATCTTCATTCGAGTAGTAATGCATAGGCGCAACTGCAAATGCAAAGTTCCAAATTGCTTTAGGGTCAACGCCGTTGATTGCAATCTTCAAAACGTCGTGTTCTGCACCCAAATCCTTGCCGTCAAAATCCTTATTCGTCTTATAGGTCGTGATACCGCGCACCGATTTTACAACCTGCTCGCCGTTGTTTGCTTCAAACTTTTCTTGGTAGAATTCGCTTCTTTCTTCCGCAATCAATTCTTCACGGATTTTCGAGCCAGTCTGCCACCAACGAATAACGTCTGCAAGCGGTTTTTCGCTAGACGTATTCGTTTCATAAACGTTATTGATTGCAAACTCTTTTACCGCATATTCTTTTGCTTCTTCTTCCGTACAACCCTCTCTATCCATAATGGCGTTGATGGCTGCCGTATTGTTTCTTGCTTCTTCAATGCTTGCGCGCAATTCGTTGCCTTCTACGTCCAAGCTGGTGATGTATTTATTATTTTCATCACGTTGAGGTTTGCCTTGCGTATATTGCACCTGAATGATACCTTCGTTGAAGTAGTAGATTTCCCAGTCTTCGGTGAAGGTGTATTCGTCTTTATACGATTCCTGCGTGCCTGCGCACAAAGTCCAGTCGGAGGTAACTTCTTCCATGAAGAGTTCCTTTACCTTCGCGATATCCCCTTCAATTTCATCATTCGAGGGAATACGGTCGCTGCTCGTTTCAGGGTCTAAATAATTGAGCATGTTGGTGATTCTACGCGTTGCTTCCGCCGCAAACATATCGTCCGCTTCTTCCGATGCATCCGTTGCCGTAGGGTCTTGCAAACGATATTCCTTCAAACCAACGATATCCGTCGAATAAATGGTTGCCGAACCCATGTAATAAGGGTCAAGGTATACGTAAAGGTTAAACAACACGTCTTTAATGGTAAGGTCTTTACCGTCGCTGAATTTCATACCGTTTTTGATAATGAATTCGTATTCCGTCGTACCTTTGTTTTCTTTCGATGCCGCTTCAGCGTCTTCCGTAACGTTGCCCGAAGCATCTTTCATAGTTTGCTTATAGGAACGCGCAACCGTAGGCACGTCCATACCGCATTTAGGGTTACCCTTTGCATCCGTCGACAACATACCAACCTGCGTCATCGATGCAATGTTGGTGTCCGTTGCGGACGTTGCGAAGAAGGGGTTGAAGTTACCGTCTAATGCATCCGTCGCAAATACCACTGCACGGCTTTCCGTGTCGTATTGCTGTTCCCCCGTACCGCCCGTACCAGGGTCCTTACAGCCAGCAAGTACGGACATTGCCGTCACCGTGCTGAGCGCAAGCGCACCAAATCTCTTAACTGAGTTTTTCATATATATTTTTCCTCCGATGTTTTTTCTTAAATTAAATGGTGATGAATTCTTCAGGATTTCCCGTCACCGTAAAGCCCTGTCCTGCCGATTCTTCCACGTATTTTGCATCCGTTTCGTATCCGCCGTACAAGCAGCTTGTATAGGTTGTCGTTTCCTCCATGTTGATATTGTCAACGAACGAGGTGTCGGGCTTACTAATAACAAACGCATTTTCTTCCGCCATAGAAATTGCCACGTTCGATACCGTTGCCCCTGCCGCTTTGGAGGAGAATACGAGGTATGCGTTGACGTGAATATTCGGGCGGAGCGTTAAGGTCACGCTTACGTTCGTCAAAGTAAGGTCGGTAATCTTTGCTGTGTCCTTTATATCGCCGAACATAGAGAACTTATTGCCCTGCGACATCGACTTTGTAAATTTCAAACCGCTGATCGTATAACCGTTGCCTTGGATCGTACCTGCAAAGCTCGTCATACCGTTCAACGCGACGCCGTTGGTGTAATCAATGTCGTTGCAAATCCAGTAATTCTTCTTTGTACCGATTTTCAAACCTTCAAACATTTTATAGACGTCGTCGGCTGTTTTTACAAAGTTCCACTCGCCTTTTATGTATTTGGCATAAACGGTTTGCACCTCGTCGCCACGTTTGATCGGCCAAGAAATTGCTTGCGTACATTCTTTATCCCAGTAATAGCTGTAGAACGTGTAGCCTTTATCCTTTACCGTAAACAAACGAGCATCCGGGGTTGCCGCGCTGGTGATTGTATCCTTGGAGTCGAATGCGATTTCACCGATGAGATCTCCGTTTTTGAAGGATTCCCCTTTCAATGTTGCTTCGTTTTCGACCTTCTTATTGATTTCAACCGTCTCACCGTCATCGCAGACCATTACGACCTGCAAGCCGACCAAAGCGCGCCACTTTGCCGCAAGGATGATGTGTTCCCCTTCTTGAAGCTGTGTGGTGAAATCCCACTCGTCACCCAGCTCGCAAAGACCCGTTTTTTCATCGACCTTTTCAGCAATATACCAACCCGCAAGTTCAAACCCCTTGCGCGTAACGTCTACCGAACCGCTGGTAGGGTTAATATTGCCTATATCCAACGCCTTTGCGCCAACGGGATAGTACAAATCCTTTACTCCGCTGTTGCTTTCAAACAAGCCGCCGTTCGCATAATAGGTGACGCGAGGACTGAGGTTGCGTGTCGCCAACACCTCGGCCAAGCTTTCACCCATGGAACAGCCCGCAAAAACGAATAAGGATAAAATCGCGACAAATAATGCGATTAATTTTGCCTTCATTCTTCTTTTCATGAAACCTTCCTCTTGTTTGGTTTTATTATCCGTCAAAAATAGGACTTTGGCACTTTAGCGCATTAAGACCCAATTTTGCTTATAATCCATTTATCATTTTAACCCAAAAATTATTTTTTGTCAACCATTCTTCCTCTATATATGGCAAGAAATTATATATAATAATAAATTTATTTATATATTTTATATTTAGGCTGTAAAATATTAAAAACTGTACCGCATGCAACACGAATTTTACACGTAAAAAAGCGCCTTGAGAGATTTTCTCAAAGCGCTTTCGTTTATACGTTTATTCGTTATCTTTTATGCAAACGTTCTTACCCCAAACACACCGTCGATGTTGTTCAATCTTTCTAAAATATCCGCATCCGCTTCCACGTTCGTTTCTACAATCGTATAAGCGATTTCCCCTTTCGAGCCGTTTGCAAGATGCTCAATGTTGATATTTTGCGAGGAAAATGCCGTCGTGATTTGGGACAACATATTCGGTACGTTTTTATTCATGATACAAACGCGAGGATTGCCCGATACAGGTACGCAAACCGTAGGGAAATTCACGCTGTTGCGGATATTACCACAGGTAAGGAACTCGTTCAGCTGCTGTGCCGCCATAATCGCGCAATGGTCCTCCGATTCGATGGTGGACGCACCCAAGTGCGGAATGGTAACAATCCCCTTTACCCCTACCGTTTCTTCCGTGGGGAAATCGGTGATATAGGTCGCAACCTTCCCCGTTTCAAGCGCCGCTTTCAAATCCATTGCATTGACCAAATCCGCCCTTGCAAGGTTCAAAATACGCACCCCGTCCTTCATCTGCGACAATGCCTGCGCGCAAATCATATTTTTGGTTTGCGGCGTCGAAGGAACGTGCAAGGTAATGTAATCGCAATTCTTGAAAATCTCCGCATAATCCGATGCCTGACGAACGGACGGAGCAATGCTCCACGCTGCTTTTGCCGTGATGTAAGGGTCATAACCCATAACGTCCATACCCAAAGCCACAGCCGCGTTAGCAACCATGCCGCCGATTGCGCCTAACCCTACTACGCCGAGGGTTTTACCAACCAATTCGTGACCTATGAACGCGGATTTACCCTTTTCTACCGTCTTTGCAATATCCGTTTGACCTGCCAAGGATTCCGCCCATTTTACGCCGCCGATAATATCACGCGACGCAAGTACCAAAGCCGCCACAACCAGCTCTTTTACCGCATTTGCGTTTGCGCCAGGCGTATTGAATACCACGATACCCTGCTCGGTGCATTTTTCTACGGGAATATTATTTACCCCCGCGCCGCATCTTGCAATCGCGCGCAAGTTTTCCGAAAATGGCATATCGTGTAAAGCCGCCGAACGCACCATGATAGCGTCCTCGTTCTCCACCTGCTCGCCCACTTCATAGCGGAGGGGGGATAATACGTCCGTGCCCACCTTCGCAATCTTGTTCATCAATTTTATTTTCAACATATTCTCACCCATTTTTACATATTTTTCTCGGCAAATTTTTTCATAAACGTAACCAACGCCTCTACGCCCTCATAAGGCATTGCGTTGTAGATAGACGCACGCATCCCGCCGACGGAACGATGCCCTTTCAAATTCACCAACCCCTCTTTTGCCGCTTCCGCGCAGAATTGCTTATCTAAATCCGCATTCCCCGTCAAGAAGGTAACGTTCATCATAGACCTGCTACCCTTTTCAACGGGTGCTTTATAGAAGGTTTGACCGTCCAAGTAATCATACAAGAGCGCCGCTTTCTTTTCATTTCTTTCCTTCATCGCCTGCAAACCGCCAAGGGATAAAATCCACTCGTAAACAAGCTTTGCAACGTAAATGCAATAGCAAGGAGGGGTGTTATACATAGAGCCGTTGTCTGCCATCACCTTATAATCGAGCATCGTAGGTGTTTCCTTTCTTGCATTGCCCAACAAATCCTCGCGAACGATCACCACGGTTAAACCAGCGGGCGCCATATTCTTTTGCGCGCCTGCATAAATCACACCAAAGCGCGACACGTCAATCGGCTCGCTTAAAATACACGATGACAAATCCGCCACGAGGGGAATGTCACCCGTATCGGGGATTTCGTGGAATTTCGTACCGTAAATGGTGTTGTTTAAGCAAATATGTACGTAGTCCGCATCCGCACGGAAATCCGCTTTTTCTACCTTGGGTACAGCGGAGAAATTGATATCCTTACTGCTTGCGACAGCGTATGCATCCCCGTATTTTTGCGCCTCTTGATATGCCTTGGTTGAAAATTGCCCAGACAATACGTAATCCGCTTTCCCACCCTTCATAAGGTTTAACGGCACAGCCGCAAACTGCGTAGAAGCACCGCCCTGCAAGAAGAGAATTTTATAATTGTCAGGAATCTCCATTACTTGACGCAACAACGCCTCTGCATCCCCTATAATTTTTTCATAGACAGGGGAGCGGTGGCTCATTTCCATGACGGACATACCGCTGTTTTCGTAATTTAACATTTCCTCCGCAGCCTTTTTTAATACCGCCTCTGGTAACATCGACGGGCCTGCCGAAAAATTATAAATTCTTTCCATATCTCTACCTCCAAACGATAAACGAGAAAAGTTGGATAAACTCCATACTTCAATCAAAAATATCGATTATCTATTATTGTAACATATCCAAAAGCAAAAAATCAAGGATTTGACGGGAAAATCCTCTTCTTTTTCATCTATTTTTTCGATTTCTGCTATGCAAATATATGCTTACAGCATAAAAAAAGAAAGGCACTTCTGCGCGAAGCACCTTTTATCTTATGTATTCTTGTCAATTTGCGTCCAGCATAATCCGAATAATTGCCTTATCCGTTTCACGCATCCCCTCATGTGCAAGGCGAGAAACACTCTTGATCGTGTTTTCTACCCCTGCCTTAACGATGCCTTCCCCTGCGAAGAATTCGTTGCCGTTGTAGTACATATTCAACCCAAGCAAACCGCTTTCTACCGCTGTGGCAATCTTCGCCGCACAGCTTGCCTTTGCGCCGTCGCAAATGATACCCGAATCAATTGCAAGCGCATTGACCAAAGCGTGAGAAATTTCCTTTTTCCTACCGCCTAAAAGATAGGCTACGCCGCACGCCGCGCCTGCCCCTGCCGACACTACACCGCAATAAGCGGACAACGCGCCGATGCCGTTTTTCAAGTGTACGGTAATCAGGTTTGACACACAAAGCGCACGGTATAATTTCTCGTTCGATACGGACATGCCCCTTGCATATACGATTACTGGTACGGATGCGGTGATCCCTTGGTTTCCACTTCCCGAATTGATGACAACGGGCAATTCACAGCCATTCATACGCGCATCACTCGCCGCCGCAGCATACGCTTTTGCCGTAATTTTTATATCGGGTTGATAGCTGCGGAGCAACACTTTACCGATGTTTGCCCCATAGGCGTTTTTCAAGCCCTCTTCCGCAATCGCCATATTGTACGCGATTTGTCTATCAAGCGTTTCTTGTATATCCGCAATATCCACTTCGTCGGCATAGGCGATGATTTTTTCCACCGTCAACCCACTTCTATCCGCGCGTTCTACGTCCTTGGGGGGATTGTCGTACAACGTTTCCCCATCGCGACGAATACAAACAATGTTTGTATGTGCGTCACAAATACGCACGTACGCCGTATGTTCCTTGGAACAAAGCGTGATACCGATGTCAAAAATGCGCGCGTCTTGAGGTGTGGAAATTTCCACGTCAAAGCTATCCAACACACGTTGCATTTCCTCAATTTGCGCAGGCGTAACGTGAGAAAGCACCTCTAACCTCGCCTCGGCATCGCCGCCCACCAAACCGGCAACAAATGCAGATTTGATACCGCGCAAACCACCCGTATGCGGTACGGTAACGCTTTTCGCATTCTTTACGATATTACCGCTCACCTCTACCTTTGCAGAAACGGGCGTATCGTTCAACACCGCACGGGCTTTCGCCGCCGCATACGCAATCGAAATCGGCTCCGTACAACCCATGGCAGGAACAAGCTCTTCTTTTAATATTTGTGTAAAAAGGGCAATTTCTTCTTTCGTAATCATATCCTTCCCACCGATTAGCTTGCTGAAATTGCCGTTTCCTCTACGGGCGTTTCCGCTTGCTGTTCTAAAATTTCTTTCGCGCCGTTGCGCTTGTCAATCGTATACGTAGGCACCAAACGTTTTACCCATTCCTTCATGCTGTCCGTTTCACTGTAAGCCGCTTCGTACAAGCTGTCCAAAGTCGTCCAAAGATTTTCTTCATCAATCGCCAACGGCTTCGCAATGTTAATCAAACCATTTGCCGTCTTTTGCAAGCCCTCTTCTGCCATTAAACGTTCTTCAAATAACTTTTCACCAGGTCTTAACCCCGTGCAAACAATTTGAATATCCACGTTCGGCTCTAACCCCGACATTTTGATAAGGTTGCACGCCAAATCGTAAATTTTTACCGGCTCACCCATATCTAAAACGAAAATTTGCCCGCTTTTCGCATAGGCTCCTGCCTGCAAGACAAGGGAAACCGCCTCGGGAATCGTCATAAAGTAACGGATAATATCCTTGTGCGTTACCGTCACAGGACCGCCGTGCGCAATTTGTTTCTTGAACAAAGGAATTACCGAGCCGTTGGAGCCAAGCACGTTGCCAAAACGCACCGCAACAAAGTTGGTATGTTTGCTGTGACGGCCGATCGTTTGGATAATCATTTCACAAATACGCTTGGTTGCGCCCATAATATTCGTGGGGTTCACCGCTTTATCCGTGGAAATTTGCACAAAGGTATCTACCTTAAATTCTTCCGCCGCGCGCGCCACGTTTAACGTACCGAATACGTTGTTTTTCACCGCTTCATTCGGGCTCGTTTCCATCAAAGGTACGTGCTTATGCGCCGCCGCGTTAAATACGATATGCGGACGATAGGTTTCAAACACGTTGCGAATTTTACCCTTGTCGCGTATGCTGGCAATCAAAGTAACCAAATTCAAACGAGGATATTTTTCTTTCAATTCCTGTTCGATATCGTACGCATTGTTTTCGTAGATATCCAAAATAATCAATTCCGCAGGATTATGGGTGGCAATTTGACGGCAAAGCTCGCTACCGATCGAGCCGCCACCGCCCGTAACCAGTACGCGCTTATGTTCAATATACCCCATAATTTCATCGAGGTTAACGTATTTTTGCTCTCTACCGAGCAAATCCGCCACGTCTACGGGGCGAAGTTTCGATACGGATAACTCCCCACCCGTCAGCTCGTTCAATTCAGGCATCAATTTAATGGGGCAATTACATTCTTGACAATATTGTAAAATTTGACGAATCAACGCCTTTTCCGCCGAGGAAATCGCCACAAAAATCTCATCGACGTTGTAACGTCTTGCAAACCATTTTACTTCCTCAATCGTCCCGACAACACGGGCGTCGCCCAAACGTTTGCCTATGTATTTTTCATCCATATCCAAAATGCAAACGGGTTTGTATTGACTGTTTTCGTTTTTCGTAATGTTAGAAATCAACGCAAACGCATCATCATTGAAGCCAACGATCAATACGTTTTTCACGTCTTTGCGCATCATGGAGTCAAAGAAACGACGAATAGAACGGCTCATTCTCGACGAGAAACGGAAAAGGCCGATAAAGGTCATCAAGAGCACCGCATAAATACCCATTACCGTATAGGAGAAGCCGTTTGCGCTTACCCATGCGCTGTTGAACATATTTGCAACCAAGACGAAAATGATATTCGATGCCCCGACCAGAGCGGACAATACCACAATACGCATTGCCTCGGGCATCCCTACGGAGGTAAAGCTAAACGAATACATTTTTAAGCCCGTAAACAGCAATAATACACCCGCCACATTCACCGCAAGCCATACCCAAAAGGCAACGTTGGTTAAAAAACCAAACTTTGCGCCCCACGTAATGAATGTAAAGGCGCAAAACGCCGAAAATATAACCAACGCCGCATCCATACAATATACGATGCTGCGAAGAAGTTTTCGATGTTTCCGCAAACAATGAAGAACTGACATTCCTGCCCCCATAATTGATATATTTAGACACTCTTGTTATTTTAACACATACACTCGCAGTTGTCAAGAGGTATTTTAATTTTTATTTCCTCGCATTTGCGCCACAATATATTCCGCGTAGGCTTGCGCAACGTCTATACCCGTGACGCTTTCAAACCCCTCAAAAAAGGCGTTGGAATTCACCTCGCAAAGCACAGGACCATTCTCCGTTTCCAGTAAATCCACACCGCAATAATCCAAGCCAAGCGCTTTTGCGGCGCGTTCCGCGGCAAGAATGTATTCTTGGGGAGGGGCAATTTTTCTACCCATTCCACCCAGCTCGATATTTGATCGGAATTCCCCTTCCTGCGCCACACGTTCCATACAACCGAGTGCCTTTCCGCCCACCACAATCACACGAATATCGCGTCCTTTTGTATCGGAAACGTATTGTTGGTAAAAGTGTGGCTCATGCAGCCATGTCTGCGCGATTTTCTGTAATTCGGGCATACCGTGTACGAGATGAACACCTGCGCCAAAAGATCCAAAGCTCTTCTTTGCAACCAAAGGAAAGCCCAACTTTTTCGCTACGTTTTCTAAAAATTCATCATTCATTTTTGCACCCTTTGTATAACAAAGCGGTGCAGGAATAACACCCGCCAAACGCAAGCCGCCGTCCCGCAAGGCAATGTAGGTCAGCATTTTATCATCGCACAATTCTACGGAGCGCGCGCTGTTAAACAAGCGCATCCCTGCGCCCTCCAACAGCTTACCTAAATATTTGTCTTTATCCAAATAAACGGCAAAATTATATTTCTTCGCGAAAGAGGTTTCCACCTCACCGTTTTCCGTCAAAAACGTATATACGTCACCATTTTTCAAAAGGTCGCAATCCACCCCAGCCGACTGGATTGCTTTTTGTATCTTTTCCCCTTGCCGATAGAATTTTTCAGCACTCGGAAACCCATTGATAATGACTACTCCTCGCATACCTGCCTCCCTCATTCATGAAAAAAGGGCGTAATTTTACGCCCTTATGATGTTACGATTATTTCTCTACGCGGATTACCGCTTCTACCGTACCAAAGCCAGCCGCATTGATTTGCGAAACTGCTTTCTTCACGCTGTTTTCTTTGGTGTCGTGCGTAATGATAACAACAGGCATACGTCCCGTTTCCATGTTTTTAGCACCCAACTGCATAATACGTTCGATAGAAACGCCGCACTTGCCGAATACACCGCAGGTTTTTGCAAGCACACCGATTACGTCATCTACAAACAAACGAACGTAGTACGAACTGCTGAAATCGGAAATAAATTTCACACTACCGTCAGGCGTTGCCGTATTTTTATAGGTGGAATATTTGATTTCCGAGTGCGTCGCGGCATAGATTACGTCACTAACAACCGCGCTCGCCGTAGGGAAAGAGCCAGCGCCCTTACCATACAACATAATATCGTCCAACGCATCACCGCAAAGATATACGGCGTTATACGCATCGTTTACACTTGCAAGAGGATGGGACGAAGGGATAAAAGTGGGATGCACACGCACCTCTACTCCGTTGCCGCTATTTTTACCGATTGCGAGCAATTTCAAGGTGTAATCCAACTCCTTGCCGTTGGCGATATCAATGGCACTGATGGAAGAAATCCCCTCACGATATACCTTGGTGTAAGGCACTTTCGTATGAAATGCCATGGAGGAAAGAATGGAAAGCTTGTACGTAGCGTCAAAGCCCTCCACGTCGTTGGTGGGATCCGCCTCCGCATAGCCAAGCGCCTGCGCTTCCTTCAACGCATCCGCATATTCCTTCCCGTCCTGGGTCATTTTCGTCAATATGTAGTTGGTCGTACCGTTCACGATACCCATCATGCTTGTGATATTGTTCGCCTGCACACCGTCCAACAAGGTGCGAATAATCGGCACGCCGCCTACACAGCTTGCCTCATAGAACAAACCGCAATTATTGCGCTTTGCAATACGTTCTAACTCGTGGGAGAATTTACTAATCATCTCCTTATTTGCGGTAACAACCGATTTACCTTCCTTTAACGCCGCCATTACAAATTCTTTGGCAACGCCAACGCCACCGATCGTTTCGATTACGATATCAATGGCAGGATTTGCAACGACCTCTGCGATATTGTGCGCAATACATTCTTCGGGTACACCAAGTTCTTTAAGACGGTCTAAATTCTTATCCAAAACGCTCTCCACCACGATATCTACGTTTTGCGTTTTGAGGTAAAATTCTCTATGGTCAAGCAAGGTACGATACGTACCGCCGCCAACAACACCTAAGCCAAGAATGGCAACCCCTACTCTCTTTTTCATCCTCTTTTACTCCTATAAATCTTCTCTTAAAACAGGTTCAACGCGTACCTGCCCCTATCTTTCCTATTAAGTGTTCAAATCGTAAAGATATTTTAAGCCCTTTAACGTCAGTAGTTTATCCACGACGTCAATGCATTCAATTTCCTTGGAAATAACGTTACTGAAACCACCCGTTGCAATCGTTTTTACCGTAGCGCATTTCAATTCTTTCTTGATGCGCCTTACGATATACTCCACCAAACCTGCAAACCCAAACACAATCCCTGCCTGCATATTCGTTACCGTATTCTTTGCGATAACGCTTGACGGCGCTTCGATTTCCACGCGAGGCAATTTCGCCGTACCATTGACAAGAGAATCCAACGAGCCTTTGATCCCAGGGGCGATTACACCACCGATAAATTCGTTGTTCGCATTGATGATATTAAACGTTGTTGCCGTACCAAAATCTACCACAATCATCGGATTGCCGTCACCGTAACCAACGATTGCAGAAACGCAATTTACAATACGGTCGGCGCCCACTTCACGCGCGTCGTCACAACGGATATTCAAACCGCTCTTCAAACCAGGCGCAATATGCAAAGGTTTGATATGCAAATACAAATCGCACATTTTATCCACGGTATAGTCAAGCGAAGGCACAACCGAAGAAATGATACCCCCCTCGATTTCCTGTACAGCCACTCCGTTTGCGGCAAGCATTGCCGTCAACTGCGCGCCATATTCATCCGACGTTTTCTTAAAATCGGTTGCAACACGGAAAGAAAATTTTAAGTCCTCCCCGTCAAAAATCGCATATTTTATGTTGGTATTACCGATGTCGATACAAATGATCATCTTCTTTTTCTCCCTTTTACAACCCCGATTACTCGATAAATCGACGGCGCAGCAATTAAATTGATAGCGAGTTCCACAAGGAAATTAACCCCTGCGCAACCAATAACCAAGAAATAAATAACCGTAGTACCGTTAACAAAATTTGCCTGCAACGTATCTTGTAAGAAGCAAAGCGCACCAAGGATAAACAACCCCGTATTGACAATGGGTGCCGTAACAGCCGCCGCAACCGTTCCTACGTAAGCATTTTCCTTAGAGCCCAACTTATACATCCACCCTGCCGCAACGCCTGCCGCAGTACCTTTCACCAAACAAAGCAAGGTTGTCCAAATCGGATGATCCGTAAACAGGATAAACGTAAAACCGTCCACCCCAAAAATCCCTTGCAATAAAACGACCAAGCCAAATGCAAAGCCAAGGATTCCGCCTGCAAGAGGCCCATACAAAATCCCTGCAAGGACAATCGGCACAAGCACAAGGCTCAAGGGGGTTGCGCCGATACGGATATAGCTACCAAACAACTGTAAAACGATTACAAGCGCAAGAAGTACTGCAAGCCCCGTAATCCGTTTCGCCGAGAAAAAATTCTCTTTCCTCATAAAAATACCTCCATCGAGTTCTTAAAAGATACCCGTAGACAAAAAATTCTTTCCGCATCCTCTTTTTACGGTCAAATTGCATCGCATATTTGCCAAGAAAATGCCTCCTGTTACCTCTATTATACCGCTTTTTTTTAATTTTAGCAACAAAAAGAAGGGGGAAATGGCATTTTTTCCAAACCATCTACAATTTTACACACAAAATAATCCCCACTAGAATATGATATAATAGAAAGAAAAAACCGCACGCGCTCAATGCTATGCATTGAAATCATCTAAAATACATACGTCCTGCGGCAAACACAGGAGGTTTTTATGAATTGTTGCTCCCAGGGAAACGTAACCCTTTGGATTCTTATTGCTTTGCTTGTAGTCGGCTCGAAAGACGGTGCTTTCTGCGCGAATCTTTTTAACGGCTGCGGCTTGCCTATTGTTATCGCGCTCCTCTTCTGCCTTTATAAAAACGGTACGTTGTCGGCGTTGCTTACCCCTCCTTGCAGCTGCGGTTGCTGTCATTGATTTTTCTCCTTCCCTAAACAAAAACCGAGGTCGTTTTGACCTCGGTTTTGCCATATTTGCACAATTCAACGCGTACCTGCCCCATCCTTTTACTTTCTCGAAAGGAAATATGCCTGCAATGCGATAATCGTTTTCGCATCGCGAATTTCACCCTTTTTCAACATTTCTTTCACCTGTTCTAAGGGTATATACGACGCCTCTAAAAACTCATCCTCATCCAAATGCGCCGCAACCTTTTCCCCGCCGTGTGCCTGATAAATATAGATTTTCTCGTTGGTATAGCCAGGGGTAGGATAGCACACGAAAAGAAGTTCAAAATCCTGCGCCTTAACGCCTGCTTCTTCCTCCAGTTCTCTCGCCGCCGCAAGAATGGGATCCTCGCCCTTTTCAAGCTTGCCTGCAGGGATTTCATATAAACTTTCCCCATACGCATAGCGGTATTGACGAACAAGCAACACCTTACCGTCCTCTACATACAAAACGCATGCACCGCCCGAATGTTCGATAATTTCACGCTTGCAAGGTTGACCGTTGGGTAAAAGCGCGTCATCACAACGCAGGTTGATGATTTTTCCATTATATACGTAATTTCTTTTTATCTCTTTCTCAATATACTCCATACAAACTCCTTTTGGGGTGGGCAAACTGAATAAACTTACCACGCTTTTTTATCATTATAGCACAAAAAAACAAAATAATAAAGATTTTTTTTGCAAAATACCTTGATTTTTGCAATCTTTTTATGTATAATAGTGAAACTTGGTTCGAATTATACGCTTTTAATAAAAGGAAGATTGAGGTACATATGCAAATTCAAGGGGAAACATCCGTCAACAAACTCATCATTTTGTTTGTTTTCGATAAAATGGAAGCGGCGCTTTCCGAACGCACCGTGCTTGAAATGTGCGCGTCGGGGAATAACTGGCTTCATTATATGGATTGCAAGGAATTGTTGCCCCGCCTGATTGATGACGGCTTCCTTTGTCGCGCTTCTTCCGCTGAAGAAGATCCCTTGTACGTAATTACGGGCGAAGGCAGAGAAAGTTTGAACAGCTTTTACATCAATATCCCCAAAAGTATCCGCGACGAAATCACCACGTTTGTTAAAAATAACAGCGGTAAATTGAGGAATCGTCAAGAATGTAAATCGGACTATTTCCAAAACGTGGACGGTACCTATACGGTATTCTTAAAAATCCTTGCCCCCGTTCAACCTATGTTGGAGTTGAAATTTGTCGTTCCCGATAAAAAGACGGCTCAGCACATTTATAAAAACTGGGAAAGCAAGGCGTCCGACCTCTATTCGGCAATTTACGAAACGTTGGTTGATTAACTCGCCAACATTCTATACTATATTATTTTAAGGAAGGTTTATTATGTTTACTTATGCACCCAAAGGCACTTGCTCCAGACAAATTCTTTTCACGGTAGATGCTGACAACAAATTGCGCGGCGTTCGTTTCATCGGCGGTTGCAGTGGCAACTTACAAGGCATCGCACGTCTTGTGGAAGGAAAGGATATCGATGAAATTGAAACGCTTTTGGCTGGCGTACGCTGCAAAGGCAACACCTCTTGCCCCGATCAGCTTTCCCAAGCTATCAAGGCATACAAAGCAGAAAAAGGCGCGAATAATAATCAGTAAACGCGTACCTGCCCCCTTCATTTCAACAAAACATACAAAAATCGCGAGGATAAAACCTCGCGATTTTTTATTTCACTTTTTATTAGTGCTTGAAGTGTCTATCACCAACAAAGATCATAGCAATACCAGCTTCGTCACAAGCATCGATAGAAAGCTGATCCTTAATGCTGCCACCGGGTTGAATGATTGCGGTGATGCCTGCTTTTACACATTCTTCTACACAATCAGGGAAGGGGAAGAATGCGTCACTCGCCATTACCGAGCCTTTCACTTCTTCACCAGCATGCGCAATCGCCTGCTGAGCCGCCCAAATACGGTTGGTCTGCCCCATACCGATACCCGTCGTTCTATCCGCCTTACCTACAACGATTGCGTTCGACTTCGTGTGTTTTACCACCTTCCAGTTGAACATCATCGCCTTCATTTCTTCTTCCGTAGGTGCGCGTTTCGTTACTACCTTAAGATTTTCGGGTGCGAACAAGGTGTTGTCATAATCCTGTACAAGCAAACCGCCGTATACTTTCTTCATGTCGTATGCCGTTGCTTCACGTTTTGCCTTAATATCGGGCAATTCCAAAAGACGGATATTCTTCTTCTGTTTCAAAATTTCCAACGCGCCTTCCGTGAATGCTTCCGCAATAACGATTTCAATGAAAATCTTGTTGATTTCCGTTGCGGTTGCTTCATCCACCGTACCATTGATTGCCAAAATACCGCCAAACACCGATACAGGGTCGGATTCATACGCTTTTACATATGCTTCGTGAATGGTTGCGCCAACGCCTACGCCGCAAGGATTTGCGTGCTTACAAGCCACCACGCAGGGTTCTTCAAATTCTTTTACAAGCTCCAACGCGCCGTTTGCGTCGTTGATATTATTGTAGGAAAGCTCCTTACCCCAAAGCTGTTTTGCTTTGGAAAGAGAGCCCGCGCGGATAAATTCTTCGCTGTAATAGCTTGCCCCCTGATGAGGGTTTTCACCATAACGCATATCCTGTGCTTTTTCATAAGCAAACGTGATGCTGTCAGGGAAACGGATATCCAACTTTTCAGCCAAGTAGTTGGAAATCATGCTGTCGTAAACCGCCGTATGCGCGAATACCTTGTATTGAAGGTATTTCTTGGTTTCCAAGGTAATTTCCCCTGCTTCCAACTCCGACAAAACGCGTTCGTAGTCCTTAGGATCTACAACAACCGCTACGTCTTGGTAGTTCTTTGCAGCCGCACGAATCATCGTAGGACCGCCGATGTCGATATTTTCTACCGCATCTTCAAAGGATACGCCCGGTTTAGAGATCGTTGCCTTGAAGGGATAAAGGTTAACCGCCACAATATCAATTGTGTTAATGTTCAATTTTTTAAGCTGTTCCATGTGTTCAGGGTTCGAACGCATTGCAAGTAAGCCAGCATGTACAATGGGGTGTAAGGTTTTTACACGACCGTCCAAGCATTCGGGGAAGCCCGTCAACTCGCTGATACCGATAACGGGAAGACCTGCGTCCTTCAACGCTTTTGCCGTACCGCCCGTGGAAATGATTTCGTAGTCGCAAGCAACCAAACGCTGACAAAACTCTACGATACCTGCTTTGTCGGAAACACTAACCAACGCTCTCTTTTTCATAATGTATACCTCTGTTATTATTTTTTCTCTTTTGGCACATACTACACGTATGATTTTATTATATCTTTTACTGGCGGCTTATATCATCGCCATTAACTTCTATGCATTTTTACTGGTAAAAAGCTTACGCGATAAAGAAAAACAAATAGAATCCACCAAACAAGCCGAGCCGTTAAGCATTTCCACCGACAATCCCGAGCAGCCGATAAAAACAACACCTGAACGGTATTTAGGGAAACTGTGTCTTGCGGGCGCGCTTGGAGGCGCAATCACCATTTATACTTGCATGTTCATATTTAAGTATAAACGCGCCGACCTTTTATTGATGGTCTTAATGCCCTTGCTTGGGGTTTTGAACATTTATATGTTCGTTTTACTTTTTAAGTCGGGCTTTGGGTTTTTGCTCATCCGCTAGACCAAATCCGCTTACTATATTATTATACCACATACTATTTTAAGAATGCAAGAAAACGAGCGCAGTCTTTTTATTGTTTTTGCAAAGAATTTTTTTCATACTTTTTGAAAATTGCATATAGAAAAAATTTTTTCAACTTTTTTGCAAAAATTATGAAAAAGTGTTTGACAATTCAGTGAATAAGTGCTATTATATACAAGCGTTGTCGATGCGACGGTGAAGTGCGATGAATGCGGGTGTAGTTCAATGGTAGAATTCCAGCCTTCCAAGCTGGCCGCGTGGGTCCGATTCCCATCACCCGCTCCACTGTATCTTACTTCCAGATAGCGGGTAGGCGCGTGACAAGATGCGCCTGTAGCTCAGTTGGATAGAGCAACGGCCTTCTAAGCCGTGTGTCAGGAGTTCGAATCTCTTCAGGCGCACCAAATAAATGGCGTACATGGCGGGCGTAGCTCAGTTGGTTAGAGCGCCAGATTGTGGCCCTGGAGGTCGCAAGTTCGATTCTTGTCGCCCGCCCCATTTATTCATTGGGGTGTCGCCAAGTGGTTAAGGCACCGGATTTTGATTCCGGCATTCGTAGGTTCAAATCCTGCCACCCCAGCCACAAATGTGGAAACAAATTACATATACGCCATCTTGGCCCATTAGCTCAGTCGGTAGAGCACCTGATTTTTAATCAGGGTGTCCGGAGTTCGAGTCTCCGATGGACCACCAATATGGACGATTAGCTCAGCTGGTAGAGCAATTGACTCTTAATCAATGGGCCCAGGGTTCGAGTCCCTGATCGTCCACCAAGAAAAAGCACCCGTTTTGCGGGTGTTTTTTCTTTGCGATCCAGGGACGAGAAACCTGCGAATTATCCAGGGTTCGCGCGAGGAGGCAAAAGTGTCAACTTTTTTCTTCCTGCTCCTCCTATTTGCCGACGATGCTTTGCCGAAGGCAAATACCCTGATCGTCCACCAAGAAAAAGCACCCGTTTTGCGGGTGTTTTTTCTTTGCGATCCAGGGACGAGAACCCTGGAGGGTTCGGAAAAACGTAGTTTTCCTTTGAGCGGAGCGAAAGCCCCCTGATCGTCCGCCAAGAAAAAGCACCCGTTTTGGCGGGTGTTTTTTCTTTGCGATTCAGGAACGAGAACCCTGGAGGGTTCGGAAAAACGTAGTTTTTCTTTGAGCGGAGCGAAAGCCCCCTGATCCTCCACCACATACAAGTACTCGCACTTTTTATAGCATAAAAAACACGAGAAAAGTATATTCATCGCATACCTGCCCCTATCAAACGTTCATTAAACATATAAAGCCGCCCATGTCTTCACATGGGGCGGCTTTATATCTTATAATATATTTTACCTTATAAACTATATTTTACACCTCAAAACGCGATGCAAATTCCTTGTTTTGC
>JAZKZY010000023.1:0-10785 GCA_045612895.1 Candidatus Scatosoma sp.
TATGAAGCATTCTCGATGAATCAAACCCTTACCAGCGGTACGGGCACGGCGAAACTCGCAAAGAGCATTACCCCTGGTAACGGCACGATGGAAGCTACCATCGAATTCGAAGAAGTAGCCATTACGGAAGCAAACGGTTACGAATTGCAAAGACAAGCTGGTAAGTACTACGCGCTCGCAATGCAGGAAGCATTGTTCGGCACCACGAAGTACATCGGCGGTAAATTCAACGGTCTTGACTACACGGTAGCACAGGCAAACTTCATTAAGGGTAAATACGGCGGCGACACCACGAAGCGTTATGCAATGCTTGCGGAAGGCGTTTGGTGGGAAAACGACTCTGCTGTTACCTTCGCAGAAGTGGAAGCTACCTTCCAAGAAGGTAAGATGGATAGAAAGTTCGGCTTCATGCCCGTACCTAAGGTAAATGCAGAAGCAGCTGGCAAGCAAACGATGTACTCGGCAAACAGCTCCTACGGCTTCATCAACAAAGATTGTCAAAATATGGAACTTGCGAAAGAATTCATGAAGTTCTTGCATACCGATGCTGAAATGTCCAAATTCTCCGCAAAGACCTCTATTTCTCGTTCCTTGAAGTATGAAGTAACGGCAGCAGACAGAGCAACGGCAAGCTACTTTGGTCAGACCTTGATCGATATGAGAGCAAATGCAGACATCGTATATCCTTGCTCTGGTTCTAACCTTGCTATCCAGAACCCCGCTAACTTCGAAAACGACACTTGGTTCGGCGCTTCTACGGTTGGTCAGGTAAGAACCAACGCGCTCGGCGCATTCAAGGATGGTAAAGCAACGGCTCTTCAATACTTCAATGGTTTGCTCACCTATCAGAAGGGTAACTGGAGCGCTTTGAAAAGATAAATAAAAGGAGTAACCTTTTATGCAGTTAAAGAAATTAAAACGCAAAGGGATGCGTGACGTAGGGGAGTTGATCTTCTATTGTTGCTTGGTTGCGTTACCCCTTTTACAGATTGCGATCTTTTATGTATACGTCAATCTGAACAGCTTCATCATGTCCTTCCAGACGTATGACCGCGTTGCGGGTACGTTTACGTGGGACTGGGGTGTGTTTAACTTCACGAAGCTGTGGAACGAGCTTACCTATCCCACCTTCAAGGATTCAACGCTTTGGATGGCATTTGTAAATTCGCTCTACCTTTGGTTCCTTACGGCATTGTTCGGTAAGTTTTTGGCGATTTTGTTCTCTTACTACATCTATAAAAAGTGGATGCTAGATAAGATTTTCAAATTCTTCTTGTTCTTGCCTTCTGTATTGCCCGGTATTTTGTTGGTTCTCGTTTTCAAATACTTTGCAAACGAAGCAATTCCTGAGTATATGAACGAAGTGTTTAATAAGGACGTAGGCGCGTTGTTAATTGAGACGAAAACGTTGATGCCTTCCATTTATTTCTTCAATATTTGGGCAAGCTTCGGCGCGCAAATCTTGATTTATACGGGCTCTATGGACCAAATTTCACCCGACATCATTGAAGCTGGCCAAGTGGACGGGGTAAAGCCCTATCAGGAATTTTTCTTTATCGTAGTACCTATGATTTTGCCTACGGTGGCAACCTTTATGGTTGCCAGCGTGGCAGCGCTGTTTACAAACCAAGCAAGCTTGTACTCGTTCTTCGGTGACTATGTCGATCCTGAAAACTACACGATCGGCTACTACTTGTTCGAACTTGTTAACAAGAGCGGCGTTGGTAAGACGTTGTACACGTACGCGAGTGCGCTCGGTATCGTATGTACGATGATTGCCTTCCCCTTGACCTTGCTTGTACGTAGAGTGTTAGAACCTAAGGAGGAAAGATAATGGCGAATAATCAAAAATTTAACGCAGTATTAGACTTCTTCCGTAATTTGTGGAACTCGATAACAGGAAAGAACAAAGAAGGGGTTGCTGAAGAAGCAACGGAAGAAACTCTCGTGGAAGAAACGGTTGCTGAAGAAGCAATGGCAGAAGGGACTTTCGTAGAAGAAGTAGCTTTTACGGAAGCAGTAGCGGAAGAAACCTTCGTGGAAGAAATGGTTGTAGAAGAAACTATCGTAGAAGAAACGGTTGCTGAAGCAACGACGTATGGCAAGAAGAAATTGCTTAGCCCCTTGGCGATTACGCTCGGTGTCATTTTGGGCTTTTACGTAATCTCCATGGTATTGCCTCTTCTTTGGGTATTGTTGACCACAACGAAGCTCAATAGTGAATACGAGTTTTATAAGTGGGCAGACGGTTCCTTGGGTAACAAACTCTGGTGGCCGAGAAAAATGACTCTTGAGAACTATAAAACGGCGTATGAGTTCTTCTATGTAAAGGTTCAGGTTAATGGCGAGGATAGAATTTTTTACCTCCTTGACCAGTTCATGAACTCGATTTTGTTCTCGGTAGGTAGTGCAATCGCTATGACGGCGACCACCTTGGTCATGGGTTACGCATCCGCGCGTTTCAGATATAAATTCTCGGAATTTATCTATATGTTCGTGTTGGTTGCTATCGCATTGCCCATCGTTGGCTCGATGCCTAGTGAAATTAAGACGGCGCAAGGGTTGGGTATCTTCGACACCTTCCCTGGCATTTGGATCATGCGTTGTACCTTCTTGAATACCTATTTCTTGATTTACTACGCACAATTCAAGATGATCCCGATGGACTACACCGAAGCGGCAAAAATCGACGGTGCAAACCCCTTGTCGGTTATGTTAAAGATTATCGTACCCCTGGCATCAGGGACAACTACGGCGGTATTTGTATTGAACTTTATCGCGCTCTGGAACGATTTCCAGATCCCGATGGTTTATTTGCCTTCCCACCCCGTAGCGGCGTACGGTATGTATCAATTCCAGAATACGGCAATTATACAAATCGCAAATACGCCGAACCGTTTGGCAGGTATTTGTTTGATGGCGTTCCCGATTGTTGTGTTCTATGCATTCTTCAATAAGAAGCTGAATGTTAATTTAGCTGTGGGAGGAATTAAAGGATAAATGAAAACGATTAAGAAACACAGTTTTCTTCGCGTTGGATTGGTCTTGGCTACTGCGGTTTGCGCGTTCTTTGGCGCTTGGACGATGAAATCGGATACAAGCGTTGCGCAAGCAGCAGTGAAAGGCACCAGCAGTGTACATGTCGGCGACATGTTAGAGGCGAAGGATTATAAGCTTTCCGACGGCGTTTACGCGGAAGGTATGAAGATCGTATATCCCAGCGGTGGGATTTACGGTAGTGACAAGTTTGTTATGGAACAAGCTGGTCAGTATCAGGTAACTTATTATGCAACTGTGGAAGGTGAACGTGTAGAGGAAACGATCAACTATTTGGCGATTCGTAGACCTCAAGACATGATCATCGCGGACACGGGTATGACGGTGGAATACGGCAAGTATGATTTGGAAAGCCCTTACGAGCTTACGAAAGAAATCTACGGCGCAAAGGTCCACTTTAAGGCAGGTCAGCAAATTTCCTTTGCGACCAATTTGAAAACGGCTGATTTGGTAAAGGGTTTCAACTTCCTTGAAATGATCGTTCAGCCCAACGTATTTGGCGAAACGGACTTCGAAAGATTGACGGTACGCCTTACGGATACGGCAGATGAAGCGAACTATGTTGAATACATCATCGACTCGTCCAACCTCGTGGATACTGGTGGTATGGGTTCCTACGTAAAAGCAGGCGCCGCTGGTAGACAGTACGGTGGTTGGGAAAGAAATACGTTCCATATGAGAGCGTACGGTACGATGGTATTCCACAGCTTCCGTGGTTGGAGCCGTGTAGGGGAAGACCCTACCAAAAAGACGGTTTCTGAAAACGTGATGACGCTTGCAGTTGACCATGACAGCAAGCAGTTGTTCTGCGGCCCTTATTCGAATGAATCTACGGCGAATAACTTGGTTAACGATCTTGACGATCCCAGCAAGTACAAGAGCGACGCTTGGGAAGGCTTTAAGGGTGAGGAAGTTTCCGTAACGATTAAAGCAGAATCCTTCTCCAAGAGCGAAGGCGTATTGTTGATTAAATCGTTCGCTGGTTATGATTTCTCGAAAGATATCATTGATACCCAGGCGCCTACCATTACGTTTGACTACGATATGACGGATAGATTGCCCGTTGCGCAGGTTGGTACCGAATTCCCCATCATTCCTTTCACGGCAAAGGATTCGTTGGATAAAGAGGTAAACACGAACGTTTGGGTAAACCATATCAACAACAACGGTAAGAAAATCACCGTTGAAAACAATGGCGAATCCTTCTTCGTAGACTACGCAGGCACGTATGAAATCATCTATTCCGCATCCGACTACTCGGGTAATAAGACGGAACAACGTATTGAAATCACCGCGCAGGAAGCAAAAGCGAATATCTATATCGGTATCGAAGAACCCGTTGTGGAATTGGACGTTTATGATATCGCAACTATTCCTTACGTAGAGGACATCAATATTTACGGCGGCAGCGGTACGTTAAAGACGGAACGCGCAGTGTATAGCCCTAACAAAGAGCTTTTGAACGTAAGAGATTATTTGCAGCTTACGGAACTTGGCGATTATAAAGTGGTTTACACGGCGACCGACTACTACGGTAACATTGCTTATGGCGTTGTAACCATTCGCTCGACGGAAATTGACGCGCCTAAGTTCGTAACCACCCCCGAATTTACCGAAGTATTGTTGAACGGCTTCACCTATGAATTCCCTAAGGCATTGGCGGTAGAAACGGTAAACGGTGAAATCGTTGAGTTGGATTGCAAGACGTATGTAAATGGCGAGCTCGTAAACGGCAGCTTCACGGCTGAAGGCGAAGAAGTAGCAATCCGTTACGTAGCGGAAGGTACGACGGGTACGATTGAATGGAGCGACGTAATTGCCATTGTAAATGCGGAGGAAGGTAAATATAAGAGCAAGTATTTCTATTCGGCTGACGAAGCGTTGCAAATCATTGACGAACAGTCTTGCTTGAACTTCACGTTCACGGATAACGTAAAAGCTTCCTTCATCAATGCGCTTAACGCGAAGAGCTTCTCGCTTTCCCTTCTTTACACCCTTGAAAAGGCAAACTTCTCGCAGATGATCATCACGATGAGAGATGCAGAGAACTCCAGCTTGTCCGTAACGTACACCTTCTTCTATGATAAGGCGTCCAACACGTGGCAGTTGAAGGTAAGCAACGATGAATACACGGTGGCGTATGCGGAAGTTAAGGGCGCATTGTCCTTCACCTATTCTGCAGGCAACGGTAGAATCATCGACACCAACGGTGAAGAAGTAGCGGTTGTAAAGACGTATGACAACGGTGAAGAATTCTTGGGCTTCTCGGATTGGGTTTACTTTGATATCGCATTCGCAGGCGTAAGCAGCGAATCCTCGATGTCCTTTGTACAAATCGCGAACCAGACCATGGGTTACAGCTTGAGCAGTCTTGACAAAGCTTTGGACGAAACCAAGCCCATCATCGTATTGGATGAAGCATTCTTACTTCGTCAGACCCTTAACACGAAGGCAATCATTCCTACGGCAAAGGCATTCGACGTTCTTGGTCAAGTTTGCGAATTTACCATTACGGTTAAGAAAGGCTCTACGCTTCTTGTAAATGCACCCGCAGATCAGCCAGTAGACGTTATGTTGGATACGGCAGGTTATTACAGCGTAACCTACTATGCAGTAGATACGCATGGTAACTTCATTTCCCTTCCTTACATGATGCTTGTTAGTGACTTGACGGCGCCTACGCTTAATGTTACGGGCAGCTTGAAGTCTACCTACGCAGTAGGGGATCGCATCACGATTCCTACCTATTCGGCAACGGATAACGGTGAACAGTGCTACATCCAAGTAATGGTTGTACTTCCTGACGATGAAATGCGTTTGTTGCATTACGTTGAAAATGGTGAGTTGACCTCCTTGCTTGATAAGGACCACAACGTTTACGATGCTCAGTTCAAGGCAGATAACAACACCTTCATTACGGAAAAGAAGGGACGTTACACGTTGAGATTCTTGGCATATGACGAATATTATAACTACACAGTTAAAGAAATTACGTTCCAGGTGAAATAAGGAGGAAAGATAATGAAGAAGAAAACGATTTTTAGAGTACTTGCTTCGGCATTATGCTCCGCCTTGTTCTTGAGTTCTTTTGCAGGCTGTAAAATTCTTTCTCAACAGCAGTCCTCTTCGGTTGAAGAAGGGAATGGCGGGAGAGAATTGACCGTTGTAGCAGGTGAATACCTCTATCGTGGCGGTGTAAGTGGTTACACGGTTGTTACCCGCGATGATGCGAATATGTATGAAGAACTCGCTGCGAGTGAATTGGCATTGAACTTGTCCAAATCCACCGGGAGCAGTATTGCGGTAGCAAAAGAAAGTGAAACGAAGGCAAAAACCCGCGTTATCTCCTTGGGGCACACCGCCCTTTGGGATAGTCAAGTAGGCATTACCCTTTCCAGTAACGATATCGTTGACTCTGGTTACTATATCAAGACGGTAGGCAATAACGTGTTTATTTCCTGTCCTGATTATACGAGCAGCAGCGGCGTGTTGTACGGGGTATATGACTTCTTGAAAGACGCAATTGACTACGAATTCTACGCAGCAGACGAAATCTACGTGGAAGAAATGAAAGACATTCCCTTGTACAACTACACGGGCTATATCGTAAATCCTTCCTTCCAGATGCGTAGCTTGGTACACGCTGAAATGCGTGACGATACCCTTAGCAACATGAGATATCGCATGATTTATCCCAGCGAAAGCTACGGCTTCGTTAACTGGGGTCACGGTCAGCTTGGTAAATTTGTAAAACCTAGCGCGAAGTGTACCTGTGGCGAAGGTGGCTGTGACGGTACTTTAACCTATTATCAGCATCACCCCGATTGGTTCAGCGCAGATAGATCCCAGCTTTGCTATACTGGCGGTGAATTGCTTGAAAAGGTAGTTGCACAAAGATTTGTCGACTACTTCAAGCAGTACCCTGATGCAAGCTACTTCATGTTCGGTCAGGAAGACGTTATCAGTCACTGCGAATGTGATAGATGTAAGCAAGCAATGGTGGACTACGCAAAGAACCAAGGTGGTCTTCAGGTTGCTTTGATGAACAACGTTATTCCTATTGCAAACGCTTGGTTGGAAAAGAATCAGCCTGGTAGAGAAGTTAAATACGTTGTATACTCCTACTATGGTACCAGAATGGCGCCCACCAAGACGGATGAAAATGGGGAAATCGTTGCGTACAGCGATAGAGTTATCCCTCATGATGACTTGTACATTTTCTACACGCCCATCGAAACGAACTTCGCATATCAGCTTGAAAGCGGTATGAACTCTGACATCTACGAAGATTTGAAGAACTGGGGTAAGATTGCAGACGGTCAGATGCTTATGTACTTGTATGACATCAACTTCCACGCATACTTGGTCAACTTCCACAACTTCGCAACCGTAAAAGGTATGTATGAAGAATGTGCTGAACTTGGTGTTTCCTGTATGACGTCGCAGTCGGCTAGTACGTACGTAACCGGTTTCCGTGAAATGCGTTCGTACGTAGAATCCAACTTGATGTGGGATTTGAGCTTGTCTTATGATGATTTGGTACAAAACTTCATGAAGGCATACTACAAGGATGCGGCTGATTACATGTATGAATTCTATGAAATCATGCGTGACAGATACACCCTTTACCATTCGCTTATCAACCCTGGCGCTGGCGGTATCTACGGTGACGTACAAAACGTTCAGATTTGGCCTCAGTCGGTTGTAGATAAGATGGATAAACAATTCGAAGCAGCTTTGCTTAGCATTGAAAAGTACCAAGAAACCGATCCTCAGTTGTATGAAACCTTGAAGGCAAGAATTAATAAGGAAAAATTGATGCCTCTTTACTTGAAGCTCACCCTCCTTCAATCTTACTACTCGGAAGAAGAATACAAGGAAATGAAGGCGGAATTCAAGTACTACGTAAACTACTTCAGATTGATCGAATCGATGGAAGGCCATGACTTTGGCGATCTTTTGAAATAAGGAGGAATGATGTTATGAAGAAAATTTTAAGTTGCATTCTTGCATCGGTGCTCGCATTTGGGCTTGCCTCCTGTGACTTGGTGGGTGGCACTAGCGAAAGCAGTCAAACGGAAGTTAGCAGCAGCTCTACCCAAAAAGAAAGCAGTATTTCGTTTGTAACGAGCGAATTGAATATGGAAATCGGCGAAAGCATACAGGCGGAAATTACGACTTCCAGGCCCAACGTATACGTTTTCTGGTCGATTCGTGATAAGGGCATCGCAAAAGTGGACAGCAAGGGCGTAATCACCGCCCTTGCCCCTGGCGAAACGGTTTGCTATGCGGAATTTGGCGGCGATACGGCAATGTGCCTTATCAAAGTTAAAGAAAAGAGCGCAACCCCCGAGCTTTCCATCTACGTACCTTATTATGAAAACAAGGTATCCTTGTATGCGAATGCAGAGCTTAACTTGAACGCAAGCATTCGTTTCGGCGATGAAACCGTAACGGACGCTACGGTATCGTATGAAGTAGCAGACACGCAAATTGCTACCGTGGAAAACGGCAAGGTAATCGGCGGCGCTGTTGGTAATACGACAATCACCATTACGGCTACGCACAACGGTCAAACGGCTACGGCGGAAGTAAGCGTACAAGTTCTTGCGGAAGCACAAGGCGTGAAGAATCTTACCGTTTATGGTCAAAAGACGACGTTCACGATCGGTGACAAGTTCACGTTTGGTGGTATTGTAAATGCAGAATACTTCGATGGTACGACGGATAACAATATCGATTACTATACGATCGATACCTCTAAGTATGACGCTTCGAAGGTTGGCACGTATGAAATTACGGTAAAACTTGGTGATGCTGCTTACAGCTATAACGTAACGGTAAACAAATCGACGACGTTGAAGATCCTCATGATCGGTAACAGCTTCTCGCAGGATACCGTTATGTGGATGCCTCAAATTGCAAAATCGCTCGGCTTCACCGAAGTTAAAGTTGGTACGCTTGTAATCGGTGGCTGTACGTTGGCTACGCATTATGAAAAGGCAACGAAAAACAGCCCTGACTACGAATTCTTGTATGGCGATGGTAACACGTGGACCACGTATACTGGTTATACGATGGAACAAGGTCTTATCTTTGCTGACTGGGATTTCGTAAGCTTGCAACAACAAAGTGGTAACAGCGGTAACGTAGCAAGCTACAACAGCGATTTGACGGGCTTGATTGATTACGTAAAAGCAAAAGCTCTTAAGAGAGATGACGTGAAACTCGTTTGGAACATGACTTGGGCATATCCCACGGGTTCCAACTGGTTTGGTGATTTGTACGATAGAGATACGATGAAGATGTATAACTCCATCGTGTCGGCTGTACAGGAAAAGATCGTGACGAATGACGACTTCTGCTTGATCTCTCCTGCAGGTACCGCAATCCAAAACGGTCGTACGTCTGCATACCTCGAAAAGAACTACACGGGTGACAGTGAGGGTACGCTTAACGCGTGGAATCGTGACGGCGCGCACTTGACGGTGTATGAAGGCCGTTTCACCTCTTCGCTTTCGATGTTCTGTACGGTAACGGGTTACACGCCTGATGAAATCAGCTATGTCCCTGCAAACGTAGATGAATTGGAAGCAAGAGTCATTCGTGAAAGCGTTAAGAATGCATTGGCTAACCCCTTCGCAGTAACGAACACGAAGCTTAACTAAAACAAAAAAAGGCATGCGAATGAGTTCTATGTTTTCATAGAACTCACTCGCGGTGCTTTTTTCACAAAAAAGATTTTACTTTATCGCGAAATTGCGATAAATCCAAAAAATAGTGGAGAACATAAAAAATGCAAGATAAGAGATGTGTCCATTTGGACTTTCATACTTCTGAATTAATTGAAGGGATTGGCGCTGGCTTTGACGCGGAAGAATTTAAGGCAAACCTTATCAAATCGGGGATTGACTCGATTACGGTGTTTGCAAAGTGTCACCATGGTTGTTTCTATTATGAGGATACGAAGTTTTTTAAGCATCCTCACCTTTGCGGCAGCTTGTTAGACAAGCAGGTGCAGGCGTGTAAAGAAGCAGGCGTTTCGGCGAAAATTTACATTTCCGCTGGCTATGACGAATATATTGCCCGTCAGCATCCCGAATGGTTAGAACGTGCGGAAGGTGGACTCCAAAAACGTGACGACACTTACTTCCGTAGAATTTGCTTTAACACCCCGTATTTGGACCTTTTGGTGGAGCAAACGGAAGAAGTGGTAAGAAAGTATATGCCCGACGGCGTATTCTTTGATATTATGGCAGACTGGCCTTGCTATTGCGAATATTGTCAAGCGGAAATGGTAGAAAAAGGGCTTGATCCCGACAGCTACGAGGACCACTTGCAGCAGGCAAAGGACGTTCTTGCAAAATATACCTCTCGCTTGGAAAAAGCGGTGCATGCGATTAAACCCGATTGCGTAATTTTCCACAATGGCGGCGATTTCCCTGTTGGTAGAAGGGATAGAATGGATTGCTGTCACCAGTTGGAAACGGAATCGTTGCCTACGGGTGGTTGGGGTTACGACCACTTCCCTCTTTCGATGGCATATCTTCGCCGTCAGGGGAAGAACTGTATCGGCATGACGGGTAAATTCCACCGCGGTTGGGGGGAATTTGGCGCGTTCAAATACAAAGCGGCGCTCAAATACGAGGCGGCGCAATGCTTGGCGTTGGACGCAGGTTACTGCGTGGGCGACCAGGTACATCCTTCGGCAAAGTTGGATGATTATAC
>JAZKZY010000024.1:0-19809 GCA_045612895.1 Candidatus Scatosoma sp.
ACCTCTACCCGTTGCATAGGATAACGAAAAAACAACGTCGCAGGGTAACCTGCGACGCCGTTTTATTTGTTCAAAGGAACGATTTTGTAGTTGTGCGAACCATAAATTTTTTGAACTTGATACAAGGTATCGTCAATCCGGAAGGTAATTTTGTCGGATGCCGCCTCATTGGTCAAAATGTTTGTGCAGAGCAGGTTGGACACAGCGTTCGTGCCACCATGGCTTTTAGGAAGAATGTGATGAATATTCCAACCGCCGCAGTAGATTTTTTGACCACCGTGATAAACAAAATAGTCGGGGGCTCCATACGCATCACGACACATCAAAGCACCGTGGAAATCTTCAGCAAACTGACGATTTCCGTAATGTTTTTCCCAAAGCCAAAGCGCATTTGTTTTATTGAGTTTCACTAATTTTCACCTCCTTTCAAACCAAAAATAAACCTCTTACACGATGCGTGCAAGAGGTAATAATCGGTTTGACTTATCACGTTACACACATCAAAAACAAGCATCAGGCGCAAGCCTGCCACTTATTTAAGTTGTGTAACGCGTAGAACTAGTGATTCCCATCACGTTGCATTCGGTATAACGAGTATTTTCAAAGGCCGAACTGGTTCAACTGGGGTTACGGGGTTAGAATGCGTTTCTCGTGTATATTGAAAACCTAAAAGTACTTATTTACCCGTGAATAGTCAATAGGAAATACAATAAGGGGCATCACCCCGCAAACAACCTACCACTTTTATTATATCAAAAAGAAAAAAGAATGTCAAGCCATCGTTCATAATAAAGATTGAGACTTTTTTGATAAGACGCGCGTCTAATAAAATATCTTCATAAAATTTTCACAAGGTACTTGAAATGGTGTGAAAAGTGTGCTATACTTATCCGTAGCTACCTTTATGTAAAAGATAAGGATTAAGCAGGAAAGAATAGGTTAGGAGAAAATTATGAAAGTTTTGGCAATCGGTAACAGTTTTTCGGATGACTCGATGGAATACGTATATCCCGTTTTGGAGGCGTTAGGGGTGAAGGATATTTCCCTTGGCAACTTATTTATCGGTGGTTGTGAAATTCACCGTCACGTGGAAAATCTTCGCAACGACGCGCCCTTGTACGAATATCGTACCAACACGGATAACGAATGGCAGAATAAACTGGAATGCCGCATGCAAGACGGGCTTTGCTCGCAGGAATGGGACGTAATTTCCATGCAGCAGGGTAGCCACGACAGCGGCTTAAAGGAAAGCTACGCCTTATTGCCTGAACTCATTGAATACGTGCGCTCGAAGCAGGGCAAAGCAAAATTCGTGTGGAATATGACTTGGGCATATCAGCAAGATTCCACGCATTGGGGGTTTGCGAACTATCAACACGATCAAAAGGTGATGTATAACGCTATCCTGTCGGCTGTGAAAGATTGCGTAATGTCGACGGGTGAATTTGCGATGCTTTTTCCCGTAGGTACTGCCGTTCAAAACGCGCGCACCTCGTACCTGGGTGACACGTTGACGCGTGACGGGTTCCATTTGAGCATTCCTTACGGCCGTTATCTTGCCGCGTTGGTTTGGGGTAGAGTATTGACGGGCAAGCCTCTTGACAACGTATCCTACGCGCCTGAAGGGGTGACGGAAGAAATGAAAGCCATTGCCATCGAATCGGTTGAAAACGCGGTAAAAGCGCCTTTTGAAGTAACGCAGTCCGCTTATACGGAGAAGTAATAGCATGGAGAGATGTACGTTTAAGAAGTTAGATTATGTATTAAGAAAGCCTGAAAATTTCACAGCGGATACAAAGTATCCGTTGGTGATTTACCTGCATGGCGCAGGTGGTCGCGGGCGTGATTTGGAAATCATTTACACCCATCCCTTTTTCAAGGAAACGACAGAGTTTTTGAGGGATGCCGTTTGCGTAGCGCCGCAATGCTATGCGGATACATGGTTTAATATCTTTGAACAGTTGCAAGAATTTGTGGAATACGCCATTTCTTGGGAATATATTGATCCCGCGCGTGTGTACGTGGTAGGGGCAAGCATGGGCGGTTACGCCACTTGGCAGTTGGCAATGTCCAGGCCGGAGCTTTTTGCAGGGATTATTCCCATTTGCGGGGGCGGTATGTACTGGAATGCGGCGCGCTTGAAGAATATGGGTGTATGGGCATTCCACGGTGATAACGACGGGGCCGTTTTCTGTGAAGAGAGTAAGAAAATGGTAAACGCAGTTCTCGCAAGCGGCGGGGAAGCGCGTTTGACCATTTACGAAGGCGGACTTCATGACGCGTGGACGGACACCTTCCGCAATGGGCAGGTGTGGGAATGGTTATTGACCCATAAATCTCATTATGAAGAGATGAAAAGTGAATACGACAACGTAGAACAATTCGGTTAATACAATTAGCATGGATGGAAAAGATGGTGAGAACGCCATCTTTTTTTTGTTATAAGACGCGTACACAATAGGCGCATTTTTGCCTAAAAAAAGTAAAAAAGTTCCTCCATAAACGGATGAAGATTTATCCTAAAAAAGTGCCAAATTGCATTTTTATGAAAAAATGTCAAGAAATATGTAAAAAATGTAATAAATTAGCAATATTCCCATAAAAACAGGGCCTAAAAGTTTATAAATAATGCAAAATGGTTTAGAATTGCTATTGAAAATGAAGGTTTTTATATGATAAAATCTAAAATGTAAAAGTGTTATCCGCACTATAAAATGAGGAGGGAACAAAAAATCATGAAAGTATTGAAAAAAAGCTTGTTAAACGTATTGCTTGCGCTGGTTATGGTGTTCAGCTTCGTTTTCCCTGGTTGGGGAAATTTGATAGGGACGTTTAACGTAAATGCAGATACTGCTTCTTTAGAACAGGAATTTACCCACAATGGTCAATTTACCGTAGCGCAGTACGGCGCTAACACGCAGGAATACGTTGAGAACGTAAACGGTTCGGAAGGCGCGGTGTTAAAGGTAAATACTGTTGGTTCTGGCACGGCATACATATTGTTTAATGCGCCGCAAGTGAAAGCAAGTACGGTTGAAAGTATTGTTGTGACAGTTTATTCTCCTAGCTATGATGCGGCGGATAGCTTTAGAGCCTCCAGCCCTGATTTGTCGGCGGGGTGGAAGATGCTTGAGTCGATTGATATGTCGTCTTGGTATGATGTTACCTTGTCGGAAAGTGTAATTGCTCTAATGACGGATGAAAACGGCTATTTGTCGAACCAAGTTGCTTTTGGCGCGCGTGTTCATGGTGCGGCAACGGAATATTATATTGACAGCATTACCATCACCTTGCATAGAGACTGGGATGCGGAGTTTACCAACGATGGGCAATTTGTAGTTAGCAATTATGCAGGTGATACGGTAAACTATCCTTATTCGATCGTTGATGGCGCGAAAGAAAGCTTGCCCGTAGGGTATGACGGTGCAGTCGCAAAAATCGGTAGCAAAGTCAATGGTGGCGCGGCTTATATCAGTGTTGACTTTGCAGCCTCGAAAATTAACGCGGCAGAGGTAGAAAGCGTTGTTGCAAGATGCTATTTGCCTAATTTTGAAACAGCTGACTTGTTGAGAATTAACAATATCGCTAGCTCTGTTGCGGCATACGATCTTTCTACTTGGTGTGATGTTGAATTGCCTTTGAACTCGATTACGGGTACGGATGGCAATTTGGGTTCGTTCGCATTCGGTATGCGTGATAAAGGTTCTACGATTTCAGATTATTTCTATATTGACAGCATTATCGTGAATATGATTGCGCCTGCGGAACCTATCCCTGTAACCTTCACGAATATCAATTCTAGTTGGAATGATAATACGGATATTTTGAATAATGGTATGCACTATACCGTAATTCATTTGGCTGGCTTGCAAACCAGCGGCTACTTAGGACAGGGCGACGACTGGTCGGATATGACGGCGAACGCAACGATTAACGGCGGCGCGTCCTATTTCAATTTTAGCCCTGCATCTTATATTGCAGGTCCAAACGTAGCGGCTGATTTCATTATTTTGTATAGCGCAACGGCGCCTACGGCAGGGGATGTATTCTTTATACCTGCTGGCACGACCTTTAAGGTTGGCGGTGATGATACCAACGTGTACCAGCTTGCCGCTGATATCACCTTGAGATTTAACGGTACGGCTTGGGGTGTGCCTGCAAGTACAACCTATTATGTAGTAGAGAGTATCGATCCTGAAATTATCCATACCTATACGACTTTTGAAAATTCGGATGGTACCTATACCTATACCTTACCTAAATATACGCGTGAAGGTAAGACGTTGCTTGGCTTTGCTGTGGTAGACAACGGCGAAGAAAAGTTCCTTCCTGCAGGGGAATACACAACTGCAACAACGGGTTTGATTTTCTCCGCGCTTTGGGGCGGATTTACCACGATTGACGGCGCGTCTATCCGTATCGCAAGCGCGGAAACCAGCGGTATCCGTTGGACGACCACGATTGATGCGGAAGGGTTTGGCAATATCGCTTACTGGGCAAAGGGCGGCTACGAATTTGGCACCGAGCTTTCCGCGGAAGGCTTTGGCGAAAACTTTGACATCGTAGCAAACACCTGGAAAGTGGAAAACAACACGTACACGGGTGTGTTGATTGACATCAATTCGCAATACTACACCACAACGTTTACGGCGCGCGGCTACGTAAAAGTTACGTACAGCAATGGTGTAACCAAGAAAATTTACGCAACGGCAAACGATACGACGAGATCGATCCAGCAAGTAGCGGCGGCTGCCGTTGCTTCGGGTGATTACAGCGGTTCGCAGCTTACCATTCTTCAACAAATCGCAGGCGTTTAATCGCGAGGTGTAAAATGAAAGAAAAAATACCTTATGAAACGCCCGTGGTCTATTTGGTCACGATGACACGTGAGGACGTTGTCACCGCATCCATTGTAGACAACGATGGCGATTATAGAGATTGGGAAACCGATGGGGAAGCATGGTAAGGAGGCGCAAAATGAAAAAGAAAATCACAAATAAAATACTTGCGCTTGCATGCGCAACCGCGTTTGCGTCTTCGGGTGCAATGGCAATCGGTATTCAAACCGTAAAGGCGGCAAATAAAACTTATACGATTAGAGATTATTCCCAGTATGCATCCAGCGCAAACTTCATGGTGGGCGGTTACTTTGCCCCCGATTTGACGAACGCGGCGGAAGTGGAAACCTTGAAAAACTCTGGTCTTGACTTCATTTGCTTGAACGGTAACAATACCGCAACCAACTGGGCGCAATTAGGTCAAATCTTTGATGACTTTGACAAGGGCGGCATGAAAATTTTGTTGGATGCAAATAAGGGTGCAAATCCCGATGCAATCGGGTACTGGTCGGAGGCACTTAACTGCTACGTGAGCGGTTGGAGCAGAGATTGCGTAATCGGTACGGATATTTGGGATGAACCTACGGGCACCGAGCAAATCGATCAAATCGCAAGCCATATTGAGGCGTTCGAGGGTGCGTTTGCAGGAAAGCAGTTCTTTGCAAACTTGATGCCCAACTACTACTGGTCGGAAACGTTTACCTCCGATTATGCGGCGTACGTAGAATATTACGCGGACACCGTTTTGGATAACTTGAGCGGTCCTAAAATGCTTTCGGTGGATAGTTATCCTTTGCGCCGTGAATATAACGGTACGAGAACGTATATTACGACTTCGTTCTTGTCCGATTTGGCAACGACGGCGATTATTGCGAAACAGCACGGCTCGGACGTAAGCTACTACGCGCAAACGATGAACCCTGCGCAACAAAGCGCCTATAAGCCGAGCCACCGCAATTTGGAAGGGCAGGCGGACATTGATATGCAATACAGCATGTTCATGGCGTTTGGCGCGAAGCAAATCATCAATTTCTGCTATGAAACCCCTGACTACGCGGGGGATAGCGCGTTCCTTTCCGATGCAATGGTGCAGGCGGACGGTACGCCTACGGCAAATTATACCTACGTACAGAATGCAATCAAGAAGATTGACGCGATGGACGAAGCGTATATGAACTTTGACTGGAATGGCGTCATTATTTCAAAGGGTACGACCTACGATAAGTTGGCTACTAACAACAACAATGGTAAAAATTGCTACGGTCAGTTGACGAATAACTTTTTCGCGAACGAAGTTGCGTATGCAAGCTCCCTCAACGATACCCAAAAGCAATATTTGACGAATGGGAACTTGAGCTCGGTAACTTCCTCGGAAACCACCTTTGTGGGCTGTTTTGAGGACGATATGGGGTATAATGGTTACTACCTCGCAAACGCAAACGATACGACGAGAAACAACGCCTCCAGCGTGACGATGAAATTCGACGGCAACACCGACAAGGTACGCGTTTATCGTGGTACGGGTTATACGGACGAAATGCTCAGCGGCAACACCTTGAATTTGACGATGTCCTCGGGTGAAGGCGTGTTTGTTGTGCCTTATAAGACGGCGGAAGCAAACACAATCAACGTGACGGTGAACGGCGTAACGGAAAGCACCTTCGTGGCGGACGGCGAAAACTTTGTATTCCCCGAAAGAACGTTGGACGGCGAACTCTTCTTGGGTTGGCAATATAACGGTGGAGTATATCCCGCAGGTTACACCTTGACGAATATTACGGGTGACGTGAACTTGACGGCGGTGACCTTGGACATGGATATGGTGATCGGCGCATCGGTGCGTATTGACAGCGAGTATGAAAACTCGATTAGATGGACGGCTGAGGTGGATAAGGACTCGTTGGCGGCGGTGGAAACGGCCGTTGGCGCGGAGAATCTTTCCTACGGTGTGACGGTAGTTTCGCCGAGCAAGGAAGGGGCTTTGTCCATTGATATCGCGCGTAATAGGTTTGGTGAAAAAGTGGTAGGCGGTAACGCTGTATGGACCCTTTCGGGGGTTATGGCGAAAGTGCCTGACGATATGTTGAATACGCAGTTTGAGGGTAGAGCCTTTGTGAAAGTGCGTTTTGCGGACGGTACGGAAAAGAAATACCACGCAAGCGGCAACAACAACCTCCGTTCGATTGCTTACGTAGCGCATATGGCGTATAATGATACAAATTACAGCTATACGCAAGCGCAAATGGAGCGTTTGAGAATGTTGTCCTTGCCGTACGTAGAATCGAGCGACAATATGGGTTCGCTCAATGACTGGTTGGCTGGTTTGAATAAAGACAACTTGGGGTCTTTGGAGGACTGGCTGTTAAACGCAGGTAAATAATTTGCTTAGCCGCCTATTTTTAGGCGGCTAGTAGAGGTTTATCCGATAAAGGAGAAAAAATGAGTAAAGTTAGAAAATTAGCGATATACGCTTTATCCGCATTGTGTACGTTGTTCATAGTGTTGGGTTGTATGGGCGTTGTAGGTATCAACGCAAAGGCGGAGACAACGGTTGTTAATTTGACATACAAGTCTATGCAATACCAAAACAATGAGTTAAATGCGGAGAAATACTGGACGAGCATTTGCTTCAATCCCGATACTGGTGACGGTGTAAGCACGGGTAACCCCAGTGGGGCGATTGCCATGGATTTTAGCGATTTGCTTGCGAATACAACCTATACGGGCAGTGAAAATACAATTAGTTACCTTCCTGCAGTGCACTGGGGTTGGACGGCTGATTTTAAGTCGAGTACCTTCTGCTTTATTTATTTGCGTACGGTAAATATGCCCGTTGAAGGGGATACTGTGCAGATGAAAAAGGGCGCTTGGTTTATTACGGGCGGTTCTATTGACGATAAATACGTACTTGCGGAAGATATTAACCTGAAGTTTAACGGCGAGAAATGGGAAGTCATTGCGGCGCCCGTAGAAACCACAGAGGTAACCTTCACGAATATCAACGTAACGTGGAATGATAATACGGATATTTTGAACAACGGTACGCACTATACCGTAATTCACTTGGAAGGTTTGCAAACTAGCGGCTACTTTACGCAGGGTGACGACTGGACGGAAATGATGGCAAACGCAACGATTAACGGCGGTGCATCCTATTTCAATTTCTGCCCTGCATCCTATATTGCAGGTCCAAACGTAGCGGCAGATTTCATTATTTTGTATAGCGCAACGGCGCCTACGGCAGGGGATGAATTTATCGTAACGGCAGGGACAACTTTTAAGGTTGGCGGTGAAGACACAAACGTGTACGAACTCGCAAATGATATTTGCTTGAAGTATAACGGTACGATTTGGGAAACTTATACGCCTCCCATTGAGATTGAAACCACGAAGGTAACCTTTACCCATATCAATAGCTCCTGGAATGATAATACGGATGTTTTGAACAACGGTATACACTATACCGTATTGCATTTGGACGGGTTGTTGAGCAGTGGCTACTTTACGCAAGGTGACGACTGGACGGAAATGATGGCAAACTCTACCATCAACGGCGGTGCGTCCTATTTCAATTTCTGTCCTGCATCTTTCATCGCAGGTCCGAACGTAGAAGCAAACTTTATTGTTTTGTTTACGTCGACGACACCCATGGAAGGGGATGAATTTGTCGTAACCGCAGGCACAACCTTTAAGGTGGGCGGTGAAGATACCAACGTGTACGAACTTGCAAATGATATTTGCTTGAAATTCAACGGCACGGGTTGGGAAGTATTTGATCCCAACGCGACCCCTGAAGAACCCCCTGTGGATCCTGAAGATCCTCCCGTGGATCCTGAAGAACCTCCCGTAGATCCTGAAGAACCCCCTGTGGATCCTGAAGATCCTCCCGTGGATCCTGAAGAACCTCCCGTAGAGCCCGAAGAGCCTCCCGTAGAGCCTGAAGATCCCACGCCTGTGGAAACGGTAGAGGCAAGCTTTAATCAAATCCATAACGAGTGGAATAACTACGATTACACCGATCAAGGCTACTACTGTACCTTTATTCTTATGAATGGCGGTATCAGCGGCGGTAGCTTGGACGGTGATTTTAGCGACTTACTCTCGAAAATGACCTTAAACGGCGAACCCGTAGACACGGAAAACGTATCGGTGATTTGCGCGGCGTGGATCGGCGCAAACAGCGGTGTGATCTTGCGTTTCAAAACTTTACCTGCGGATAACTCGATATTGACGATGCCTGCAGGCGCAACGTTTACGGTTGGCGGTGAAGACACGAACGTGTACGAGCTTTCGGAGGATATCGCATTGAAGATTAAAAACGGAAAGTGGAGCGTACCTTCTCCTAGAGCGGAATTCTTGGAGGTAAATTTCTGGAATAACAACATTTTCACCCAGGCAGGTACGAGATTAACGCTTTTGGACTTCAACGTTGAAAAGCTCGGCAACGTGGAAGGCGGTGTCAGCGCAACGGCTGCGGCAGGCATCACCATCAACGGTGTGAAGATTTCCGAAATCCTTGGCGCGAGCGTAACGTATGCGCATGGCGCAAACCATATGGGTATTGATTTGCCTCTTGCGGCGCTTTATCCTACGGAAGGATACCCGATTACGATCTTGAAGGTAGAGGAAGGCACGGTTTTTGAAAATTACGAATTGCCCGAAATTACCTTGTCGTTGATTGGCGGTTCTTGGTTGGTTGGCGAATACGAAGCCATGCCCGAGGAAACGGACTACGTTACCGTATCCGACCTTACGGAAGAAACCCGTTACGAAGTCGGTGTGGAAGGTCAGGTAGCCGCAATCAATGGCTATGAAGGCGACGTAAAGTTAAAGTTTGTATATTATACCGATGAAGCGATTGTAAACTACGTTCCTTACGGCGGTCTTGCCGTATATCTCAACAGCACAAACCTTTGGGACGGCTGGCGTATTTTCTTCATCGCGAACAAGGTTTACGTGTACGATGCGACCATGGGTGGCGTGGGCGATGAACACGTGTTGCTTGGCGAGGCGGATTTCGGTATCGCAAACGGTATTGAAATGCAAATTGAAATTTCCGTTACGGAAACGAATGGTAAGTATAGCATCGTCATCGGCGGTAGCTGTGCAAAGATTTTGGAAATCAACAATATCACCCCGATCGGAACTTGTCTTGGCGGCGGGATTTTGATTTACAGCTCGGCAAGAAGCTGTACCATTAAAGATTATAAATACGGCGACGTATTCGACCCCGTTTTGACCGTTTACAGCAAGCAAGAACTCGTGTTGAACGAAGGGGATGCAGTTCCCGTCATTGATGCGGTTGCAATGGACGGTTGGACGGCAATCGAGCCTGCCTATACGTGGGATGAGGGCGCGATTACCGACGGCAAGATGAACGCAGGCGTTTGGACCTGTACCATTACGGCAACGGATGCAAACGGAAACTCCGCAACGGCAACCGTTCGTGTAACGGTAAGAGGGGAAACCAAATATACGGTTACGTTTGACGGCAAAGAAGAAACGAAATACGCTTACGGTGCAAAGATTGTAAAACCTGAAGATCCTACCAAGGCATCGACGGTGAAATATCATTACACCTTCGACGGTTGGTACGTTGGCGACGTGAAATGGGATTTCACGAACGACGTTGTGACCTCGAACGTGAACTTGACTGCGAAATTTATTGAGAGCGACGTTTATTATGCGGTAACCTACACGGTAGAAGGTGGAGATCCGCAGGTGCTTTACGTGACCTACGGTGCGCAGGTGGACTTGTCCGTATTCAATAAAGAGGGCTTTAAGAAAGAAGTAAAGCAAAACGGCGAAGTGATTACCTGCCTCATCGTAACGGAAAACGTTTCGGTAGAAATCAGCTACAAGGTAGATGACGGCAAGGAAGACAACGCTCAAGACAGTGGCTGTGGCGGTTGCAATAGCTCGGCATTGGCAGGCGGCATGGCTGTGTTGATCGGCGCGTTGGGCGGTTGTATGTTGATGCGCAAAAAGGAGGAGTCGGATGATGAAGAAATTTAAGATTTGTATCGGTACGGCTTTGGCGGCGATTATGTCAATCGGCGTTTGCGCAAATATCAATGGCAACGCAGAGGACGTGGATATGATTAAATTCAGCGACGAAATCGTTGCGGTTACGCCTTATGGCGGCAGTAAAGTCAGCGTTGTGCATACGGGTATGGAAAGTATCATGAATATGACCACCCCCACGGCGGCGGAAATTGCAAAGCATTACAATTTCACCCCTGAAATGCGAGAATTTATGACGGCAGGCTTACCTACCACGCAGGAAGAAATTCTTGCTTGCTATGATAGCAGCGACGATTTTGCCCCCGTTGGCAACGTGTTAGAATGGGAATACAGCAAAACTGCGGACAATTATACCGTCAAGGTGGCGTTGGATAAAAAGTTCACGAAAGTGGTATATTCGGACACCGTAGAAAGCACTTCCGTTTTCTTGGGCAACACCTTGTATTCGGGTACCGATTACTACTGGCAGGTAATTGCCAACAACGGTACCGAAAAGACCTATTCGGACATTTTTGAGTTTTCCACCAAGGCAGGTACGCGTACAATTGATTTGGACGGCGTTTCCAACACCCGTGACGTGGGTGGTTATGCAACCCCTAACGGCACAACGATGCAGGGGCTTATCTACCGCACGGCAAGATTAGACGACGTGACGGAGGCAGGGAAAGCGACGGTGGCGCAGCTTGGTATCAAGACGGATTTGGATTTAAGAGCGGTTGGCGAAGGGAAAGCAAATCCCTTGAACATCAACTACGTAAATGCAACGCCCATGCCCCTCTATACGAATGGTATTAACACCCCTGACGGGAAAGCCGCAATTAAGACGGTTTTCGCGACCTTTGCCAACAAGGATAATTATCCCATTGCGATGCATTGCTCGGTTGGTAGAGACCGTACAGGTACGGCAACGGCATTGTTGAATGCAATCCTTGGCGTGGAAGAAAGAGTAATCGTAAACGAATACCTGCTTAGCGTATTTGGGTATATTTCCAGCTGGGATAAGCACCAAGACGCGTTGATCCTCAATATCAACAGTTTAATGGCGTACATCAAAACGTTTGCAGGGGATACGCTTGCGCAACAAACGGAAAACCTCCTTTTGGATGCAGGCGTGACGGCGGAAGAAATCCAATCGGTACGCGATATTATGCTCGGTAAAACGCAAATTATCGACAATACGGTAGATTGTGACGTGTCCTACGAAGGGATGCACTTTGTTAAGGTAAAAGCGTACGGCCGCGCGGACGTGAACTACGCGGTGAAAGACGGTGTGGCGTTGGAAGCTCCTTACGCGTTGGACGAAGATTACGCATGGACGGTAAACGGCGCGGCGTATGATTTCGCGCAGGCGATTACCCAAGATACGACGATTACGGCGGTAGAAAAGGAATATATCGAAATCACCGTTATGGTATCGGGTGAAGAAAGGATGATGAAGGCAGTGGCCGGTGAGGAGATTGACTTCTCGCAGTTCGCAAAAGAAGGGTACACCTATAAAGTGATGAATACCAAAGGGGATATCATCACTTCATTGGCGGCAACGCAAAATTGTGCCGTTAGCATCATTTATTTCAAAAATTAAGTAGTGTGAACGTTATGAAAGAGTTATTTATAGGGATATGGCAGGTGCCGCCCGCAACGGAAGAAAATTACAAAATGCTTGCCGATTGCGGTATGAATGCCATCTTTTTGAACGGTGATTATTCGGAAAATATCGAAGATCAGAAAAAGGCGGTTGCCTATTGTGAACAATATGGCATTGACGTTGTTTTGGAGGGGAGAAACAAAATTGAGGATTCCGCAATTTTTACCAACCCCTTAAAAGACAGCAAAGCGGTTACCGCATTCAATTTGTTCGACGAGCCCGATTATCGTCACGTAGAGCCTTTGAAGGAGCTTGCATTAAAGCTGAAAAAGGACTATCCAACCAAGCAAATGTACATCAACTTATACCCCAGCTACGTGCCTTGCGATGAAATTATGTACGATTATCCAAGATATATGGACACGTTCGCAAAATGGGTATACGAGATCAACGGCGAGGGCGGTTGGCTGTCGATGGATCATTATCCCTTGAGAAGAACTCTTGAAAACGAGTTTTACATTTACGAGTCCTGGTTTACCGACGTGGAAACGACGGCAAAGGCGGCGAAAAAATATCGGTTGAAACCCCATTTCTTCCTGCAAAGTATGGCGTTTGGCGGCTCGAGATATTACTGGAATGATCGAACGCCGACGGAAGAGGATTTACGCTTGCAAATGTATACCTATTTGGCGCATGGAGCAAAGGGTTTTTCCCATTTCTGTTATCAAACCCCTTGCACGGACGAGTTTTACGAAAGACAATCAGGCTTATTCGATAAGGGCGCGCCGACGGAAAGATGGTTCTATGCGCAAAAGCTTCACAAGGAGCTCCGCGCTTTTGAAGAGGAGCTGCTGGGGCTTGAATGGGAAGATTGCGTTCGCGTAGATTCTACGGTAACGGCGGCGGACGGGTTGTTCAATGCGCAAAACGGTCAAACGTTTGCGGCAATGGCGACCTTAAAGAGTGTAGAAACCACCGCGCGTTGCTTGGTGGGGACGTGTAAGGGCGAAGGCAAAGAAGGGATTATGTTGGTAAACGTAGAGGACACCTCCAAGCAAAAGCGCTTGACGGCGACCTTGACGCTTCAAAAACCTACCGCCTTTAAGGTTTACAAAAATGGGAAATGTTCTACGGAACGTTTTGAAGGTAACGCTACGTTGGAACTTGGCGTAGGGGAAGGAATCTTTATTATAGAGGAATAACCATGAGTACAGCTTTGACGGGCAAAAAGACAAACTGGAGCAGGATCCTGTTCATTATCAGTTTTATTATCCTGCCCACACTTAACTTTCTAGTGTTTTACGTTTACGTGAATTTTGACGGTATTTTGATGGCATTTTACCGTTATGACGTAAACTTTAACAAGCAATGGGGTTTTGAAAACTTCACGATGTTTTTCGATGACCTCTTGCATCAATCCAACGGGATGCGCTTGGCGTTTATCAATACGTTTAAGACCTTCTTAATTCAGTTGGTCATCTTCCCTTGGGGTATTGTGGTTTCTTATTTCTTGTACAAGAAAATTCCTTTGTATAAAGAATTTAGAATTTTGTTTTTCTTGCCCAGTATCATCAACGGGATTATCACGGTTATCGTGTATAAGAACTTCGTTAGCGTAGAAGGTCCGATTGCGAAAATGGTGCAAGATATGTTCAATCTTCCGGAAACGCCCGACTTGCTTGGGGATCCTCGCTTTGCAAACACCTTTATTTGGATCCATATGCTGTGGCTGTCCTTCCCTGGGGATATGATTATTTGGGGCGGTGCGTTTGCCCGTATCCCGGACGGTGTTATCGAATCGGCGAGAATCGACGGCGCAAACTGGGTAACGGAGCTGGTAAGGATTATTCTTCCGATGATTTGGCCGACCTTTGCGTTGAAATTCATCATGTTGATCTCGGCTGTATTCGGCTCGTCGGGCGCCGTGTTCTTGTTGACAAACGGCGATTATGATACGATGACCTTTAGCGCATGGCAGTATATTCAGATTAGAAACAATGCAAACAACCCCAACTCGGTTATTTACAACTACGTTTCGGCAATCGGTATTATAGTTACCTTGCTTTCGATGGTGTTGGTTGTAGTGGGCAAATGGCTTGAAAACAAGCTGTTCAAAGACGTAGATTACTAAGGAGGTGGAAAGATGAAGATTGGATTTTTAGATCGTAAATCTACCGCCGAAAAGATTATTTACGGCATTGTTTTCGTATTGTTCACTCTGTTCGCATTGTCCTATTTGTACATTTTCTTTTGGGGCATTGTTGCATCCTTAAAGACGCATACGGAAAACATCATGTATCCGTTCGCTTTCCCGAAAGAAGCGCAGTGGAAGAACTTCAAAGAAGTATTCACCCTGTTCACCCCCAACAATACAACCTTCTTGGAAATGACCTTTAACAGCATTTACTTCTCGGTTGTACCTGCGGCGTGCGGTATCTTGCTTTGCGCGATGCTCTCCTACGTAACGACGAAATATACCTTCTTCGGGGCAAAGGCTTACTACTACATATCCTTCGTGGTAATGTTGTTGCCGATTTACAGCTCGGGCGGCGCTATGTACAAGTTGATTTTCAACTTGGGCTTAATCAACAACTACGCATTCGTGATCACGGCCTTTGGTGGGCTTGGAGCGATGTATATGTACTTTGCGGCTTTCTTCAAGAATCTTTCTTGGAGCTACGCAGAGGCGGCGTATATCGACGGGGCAAACGACTGGCAGGTATTCTTCAAGGTAATGTTGCCTCAAAGCATGACGATGCTCGGCGCGTTGTTCCTCCTTTCCTGGATGGGGGCATGGAATAGCTATGATGCGCAGCTGTTGTACTTACCGGAATTGCCCACCTTGTCGGTAGGTATTTACCTGTTTGACTTTGATATGAAATATTACGTAAGAAGAGACTTACTGTTTGCGGCGTGCATGGTGTCGTCCATTCCTACGTTGATTGTATTTATTTGCTTCAACAACATCATGATGAGTAACATTTCGCTTGGCGGAATTAAAGAATAAAAACGAGGAGATAACCATTATGAAAAAAATCATCAGTTTGGCCCTTATGGGTGTAATGTCTTTGGCTACCGTTATGGCGACGGGTTGCGTTGATAATTCTACGAAGGACTCGGCTACCGATATCGAAATCACCTTTTGGCGTTCGGGTATGGGCGATGACTTCATGAAAGAAATCGTGAAAGCGTTTGAGACGAAATATCCCGAATATACGGTAAAATTAAACAGCGAAACGACCAATACGGCCATTTCCGATAACATTATGAACGGTGCAAAATACAACACCGTTGACCTTTACTTTGAACCCATTCCCTCCAACGCGTTGTTCCAGTATTTAGAACCCATTGACGACGTTTTGTCGATGGTAAACACAGGGGAAAGCAAGAAAGTTTCTGAAAAGATCAGCAAGAGCCTTTTGGATAACTACCGTTTCTATGACGGTAAATATTACACCTTGCCGTATGGCGGCGGCGTATGCGGTATCGTTTACAACGAAGATTTGATGCAGGGCTATGAAATCCCCAACACCACGGACGAGCTTAGAAACCTTGTATTTGACCTCTATACTGCGTATAATTCGCAAAACTGCAAGCCGTTCATCTACTTCAGCGGCGGTTACTGGGAATATGCCTACAACGCATGGCAAGTACAATACGACGGCTTGGATTACTACTACAATACCTTCTCGACCTTGGGGCAAGACGCTGCCGTACTTGGTACCAGCAACGAAAACCCCAACCTTGAAGTATTGACGAAAAAGGACGGTAGATATGAAGCGTTGAAGGTAATGGAAACCTTGCTTGATTCGCAGTATATTGCGGCTGGCTCCAACTCCGCTGACCATACCACGCAACAAACCAAGTTCTTGAATGGTAGAGCGGTTATGATGTGCAACGGCGCATGGATGAACAACGAAATGAAAACGTCCGATGCCACCAACAAAAACTTCTCCATTATGCCTACCCCCGTTATCAGCTCTATCGTGGATAAATTGACGGACGTTAAGTCGGATAAGATGCTTTCTTCCGTTATTGAAGTAGTGGATAAGGTGGTAGACGGTGAAGTGGCGCTCAGCGACGTGAAGCAGTCGGACGGCACCTATAAGATCGGCGATAAGACCATTTGCGAAAGCGACTGGAACAAGATCTACGAAGCAAGAACGATCGTTTGGGAAAACTACAGCCAGCACGCAATTTGTATCCCGAAGTATGCATCCGCAAAGGAAGGCGCAAAGAAATTTGTTGCATTCTACTTCTCCGATGAAGCGCAAAAGATCATGAACGAAAAGACGCATATGACCTTGCCGTTTAGCTTTGACAAGGAAGAAAATGCGCCCGATACCGCATCTTGGTCCACCTTTGAAAAGACGATGTGCGATTTTGCTGCTAAATACACGATGGTTGGTATCGTAGAAGGCAGAAGAAGTCTTGTATTTACCCGTGGCGGCGCAATGGAATACGGCGCGGTGAACTTTGTCAGCGCAATGAGCCAGCAGGAGGGCGCTAAATCCGCGGATACCATTTGGGGCGAAGTAACCAAATCGCTTTCCGATAACTGGACTACCTATTTGAGCAACGCAGGTTTGCAATAAGGCGGAATTTATGAAAAAAATGATCAAAAAAGGAATAGCTCTCCTTGCAGGGGCAGCCGTTTGTTTGGGTGGTGTGGCAGCATTCCTGCCCACCGTCACCGCAAGCGCGGGTAAATCCGAACAAAAAGTTGTCACCGAAGAAATGTACAAGGACGAGCTTTCTAACCAGAAGTGGTACTTTACAAGAGATATCTCCCAACAAGAGGGGAAAATCCTTTTCGATAAGGATAAAACGAGCGAGGACAGTAAAATCGTCAGCGTTATCCTTGCCAACGATTTGCGTGAGATGGGTATTGAAACCTGTATCAGCGGCAGCTTAACCGTAAAGGTGACGGATGTTTTGGACGGTGAATTTTTCATCGGCTTTGGTTTGGAACGTCCTTATTCGGAGGTGAACTCTGCCACCGCAATTTGCCTTTACGACAATGGCGGCGCAGTTGGGTTGAAAGTGGAAAACTTCATGGAAGACAACGCAGGCGTGGTATATACCTCGACGGCGACCTATGCGTACGGCGATGAAATTGTGATTGATTTTGACGTGCTTTCGGCAGGTACCATGTATTTGTCGGTAAACAGCGTGACGATGCTCAATTACAACAACGAAAAGCTGGTGGCGACCAACGGGTATTTTGGCTTTGGCCAAAGCGCCGCATCGTCCGTAGAAATCTACAACGCGGAGGTCCGCGCAGCGACGTATGATACGCCCACCAACTCTGACTTTGAGGAAACCTTCTCGGACGGTTTTAACGCGGCTGTGTTGTACTCGGAAGGTGGTAACAGCGGTTATTTTACCCCTGAAAGCGTTACCTGTGAGGACGGCGTGTTGAAATTTACCAACGTTACGGTAACGGGGTATATTTCTACCAAATACGAATATTCGAACTTCACGATGACCTATGATATTCCGCATATCCAACGCCAAGCGGAGTTGGACGAGGAGGGCAATGTGTTGATTCCTGCCACCAACTGGATGGGCGTTTCCATCGGTTGCTCGGCGGTTAAGACGAATTCGTCCGTAGCAGTAGCAAAATCCTTCTTCTTCTACATGATGCCTCTTTACGTAGAGGGCAGACCCGTTAGTATGAGTTGTGTGCTACTCAACAACTACAACGTTTTGAAACAAGTCTCCATTTCGGGTGCGAGAAACTTCTTCGCGTTGGAAAACGGTGTGGATACGGACGGAAACGAACGCACGGTAAACATGAAGGTAGAGATGCTTGACGGCGTATTGCAGGTGTTTGTGAAATACGAGGGGGAGCCCGACAATAAATATGCAAAGTTGTTTGATTATAACCTTGGCTACACTCCCTTGGGCTACGTGCAAATTTGGGGTTATGGCGATGACTTCGCTTACGTGCAGAACAATATCGCGTTGGGCAGAGAATCCTACTGCGCAAACTTCTGGATTGACAACTTGAAGGTAAAAAATACCGATCAGCAGGCAAACCTCGTAGAGGTGGGTTTCGTATCGAGTAAATTCCCTGAACAAGAGGACTACATCTACGTAGATAGATGGGACAACCGCTCGGAAACGTTGTTTGCGGCGGATGCGCCTGCGGTGGAAAGCGGCTGTTCCAGTACCTTGGGCATCGGCGCGGCAACCCTCTTGCTTTTAGGTGGCGCGATGATGATAAAGAAAGGAGGTAAAGACGAATGAAAAAGAGAATAAGTTGCGTGCTTGCGGCTATGTTATCGCTTACCTCTTTGGCTTTTACGGGTTGTGAAGACGCACAAGCCACGACCTCCGATTACGATAAGGTTTACCCGGATAGAACGGTCAATTCTTACTCGTTTGACATCATCGGTGGTGACGACGTAATGCCGATCGGCTTGTATTTTGGTCCCTATACGCCTAACGGCTCCAAGAATGGGGAAACAATGCCCAACTTTACGGACGAATACTACATTAAGCTGATTGCGGAGGCAGGTATCAATCTTTATACCTACTGTCCGGAAAGCTATCCTCAGGCAGGGGAAAGCATTAAGAAAGTATTGACCCTTTCAGAAAAATACAACATCGGCTATTATGTAAACTCCTACGACGTTACTAGCATGACGCACGGCTATAAGCCACTTGACATGGATAAGATCAAGGCGGCGGTGGATACGTTTGCCGGGTATAAGTCTTTCGTTGGCTTCTATTCCAAGGACGAGCCGCATTATGAACAAATTGAATCTATCGGCGCGGTAAACAAGGCGCTGAATGAAGAATACGACAACAAGTACTCCACCTACGTAAATATGTTGCCGAGATGGGAAGAACGCCCCTTGAAATATACCTCGGGTACGGAAGACGTAACCTATGAAGAATACGTAGGTAGATATTTCCGCGAGGGGTATGGTAAGTATATTTCGTGGGATCACTACGTATGGGATTTCAAGAGTTATAAGGGGTACTTCAACAACTTGGCGATTATTCGTGAAATGGCGGAAGAGTACGGTATTCCTTACTGGGCATTTATCCAGGCGGGCGGTCAATGGAACGACGCGGAGATCGAGCTTGAATCCTTGCCCGAGCCTTACCCTACGGAAGGTCAGCTTATGTGGAACGTAAACACGTCGCTTGCTTGCGGCTCGAAGGGTATCCAGTATTTCTTGGGTTTCCAGCCCTTGCACTTTGCGTATGCACCCAACGGCACGTACGACTTTACGCGTAACGGTTTGTTTGGCGCAAACGGCAATATTAACCGTTGGTACTACTACGCGCAAAAGGTGAACGTACAAATCGCTGCAGTGGACCAAATTTTGATGAATTCCTACAACGTGG
>JAZKZY010000025.1:0-13006 GCA_045612895.1 Candidatus Scatosoma sp.
AATGTTGAAGAAGCTCAAAGTTTACAAAGGTGCAGAACACAACCACGCTGCACAGAAGCCCGAAGTGCTCAAACTTGACTAAGGAGAGGATTGAAAAATGGCAAAAGCAAACGTTAAAAAGAAACTTCAATTCTGGGGAACCGGTAGAAGAAAGAAGGCAATCGCCCGTGTTCGTCTTATCCCCGGTGGTAACGGTACTATCGTAATCAACGATCGTACGTTTGAAGATTATTTCCCTCAGGGTACTCTTCAATACATCGTTAAGCAACCCCTCGTAGAGGTAAACGCTGAAGCTAAGTACGATGTATTCGTAAACGTAATCGGTGGTGGTTACACTGGTCAGGCAGGCGCTATCCGTCTTGGTATCGCACGTGCATTGCTCGAAGCTGAAGAAAACAGCCGTCCTGCATTGAAGGCAGCAGGTTTCCTTACCCGCGACCCTCGTGCAAAGGAAAGAAAGAAGTACGGTTTGAAGAAAGCTCGTCGTGCTCCTCAGTTCTCGAAGAGATAATGAAAAAGAAAACAGTGCATCCTTTTGGATGTACTGTTCTTTTTTTATTTTTACGAGGAGCAGCAAGACGAGCTTTACTTAAAATGGGGTCCACGAAAATGTTTTCCGTAGGAAAAGATTTTTGGGGAGAGGAGGAACATATGGAAAGGCGAGCGGTTTCCCGTTGGGGGAATTGCGAGACAAAGCAATTTGTTCCGACGACGTGCTCCTCAGTTCTCGAAGAGATAATGAAAAAGAAAACAGTGCATCCTTTTGGATGTACTGTTCTTTTTTTATTTTTACGAGGAGCAGCAAGACGAGCTTTACCTGAAATGGTAAGAGGTTGTAGAGGTAGAGTGTGAACAAACTTTGAAAAGCAAAGAAAGGATAACCTACAAGATGCAACGGAACGTTGCCCTCAGTTCTCGAAGAGATAATGAAAAAATACAACGCATCCTTTTGGGTGCGTTGTTTTTTGTTTTCACACTATTTACTTTTTATAAGCGTTGTGTTATAATAAGTGTATAAACAAGCTTTTAGGAGAATATCATTGAAAAGAAAAAAAATAGAGCCGTGGAGAATTGCGGTTTTTGTGATAGCCGTTGTCTTTATCCTCTTTACGTGGGTGAGGAAAGATATCGCGAATATATATAAAACGATGCCTCAGGACCAAATTGCCCCGATTGTTGTAACCACAATCGCGGTTTCTTTGTTAAAAATTGCGGCGATAGCAGGCGCTGTTTTCTTGTTGAAGTGGATTATTGAGAAGGTGAAAAAGAAATAATAGAGCGATTTATTTACTTTTTCTCATGGTTGTGTTATAATAAAAGAGAGTTAAACTTGAAAAGGAATAACGCATGAAGCAGTTTATCAAAACCTACTGGAAAACATTACTGTTTGCAGTAGGGCATTTGCGCACGGCGGTTGCCATATTGTGTTGAAATTAATTCGGATTTTATTTATATAACGACGGGAGAGTATGTTGGAAGCATTATCTTGGCGGTGTGCTTTTAATCGTAGGATTTGCGGTGGGGTTTGTGATTAGCTTTGTGGCTATGTTCAAATATAATAAAGGAATTTTTTAACCCTGAGGAGGAAATTATGAAAAAAATGACAACGAAACAGTTGGTTATGACGTCGTTGTTTATGGCGTTAACGATTGTGGCAACGATATATTTAAAATTACCCGTTTCACTTCCAATTGGATACATACACATGGGTGACGTGTTTATTTTCTTATCCATTTTCATTTTAGGCCCTTTTTGCGGCGCGATTGTCGGCGGTGTTGGCGCAGGGATTGCCGATTTAATCGGTTTTGCCGCGTATGCACCTGGTACTTTGGTGATTAAAACGGCAATGGCAATCGTGACCTGGTTTATCTACCAAGTCTTAAAAAAGGCAACGAAAAAGGACATGCTTGCGGAGATTATCGGCGGTATTGCAGGCGCTATTGTAATGACGGTGGGATATTTTATCTATGAATCCCTGCTGTTTACTACGCTTTGGGTGGCATTTTTGAATATGCCTTGGAACCTTTTGCAGGGTGCGGTTGGCATAGCGATTGCGGTGATTACGATGCGTGTTTTGACCGCTACAAAAGTGTTGGAGAAATTTAAATTTCACAAAGGCTAAGGATAAAATTATGCAATTTACGATGTGGTCATTTTGGCATATTTTATACATAATCTCGCCCTTTTTAATTTTTGCGGTTATTTATCTATTGATAAGGAATGGTACGCAAACAGCGAAGGATATTCTCGGATATAGCTTAGGCGGGATTTCCGTTGCGATTTTAGTGGTGAGAAATGTAGATATTTTCATCAGGAGTGGATGGGATTTAGAGGTAATTCCCTTGCAGGTTTGCCATATCGGCAGTGTGGTAGCGGGTCTTGCGTTGATCCTAAAAAAGAAGTGGCTCCTTTTAACCTCTTTTTGCTTTCATCTCATACCTGCCATCCTCGCAATTGTATTTGCGGGCGCTTTGGCAGGGTATGATACTCTTTTAAAAATCAGACCGCAAACTTATATTTGGGGGCATATTTTCATTATTGTTTGCGCTTTGTATGGGATATGCGTCTATCAACCGAAATTTGAGAAAAAGGATTTATATCAATCGCTGATTTTTGTCGGCTGTATGGCGGTGACGGCGGTCATTTGCAACTCGCTGTTTAGAGAATTGCTCGCGTGGGAGCCGAATTATTTTTACCTCTATGATTATAGCGGTACCCCCTTGAAATTCCTTTATAACGCGCTTCCTACCTCTTCTTACGGGTGGTTTACCATCAACTGGTTCTACGTCATCGTACTTTTGACGGTGTTTATCGGCGTGTTTGTCGGGTTGTATTTCCTTGCAAAGTTTCTCGTGGCAAAATGGGCTCAAAGGGAAACGGGGATGGAAAAATAATGTCGAAAAAGTTATCGGAAATGACCTTGGAGGAGTTGTGGCGGCTGTTTCCCATCCAGTTAACTGAAAATCAGCTTTGTTGGCGTACATGGTATAGGGATGAGCAAGGTTTTTTAAGTAAAATTTTACCCAAAACGGTGAAAATTCACCATATCGGTAGTACGGCAATCGGCTCTATTTGGGCAAAACCGATCGTGGATATTTTGGTGGAAATTCCGCAAGGCGAAGGGTTGTCAGATTGCAAAACGATCCTTATCAACAGCGGTTATATATGTATGTCGGAGGGTGAAAGCGCCCTTTCGTTCAACAAGGGTTACACGGAAAAGGGTTTCGCGGAAAGAGTTTTCCACCTGCATCTTCGATATATGGGGGACAACGACGAGCTGTATTTTAGGGATTATTTGTTGGATTTCCCCGAAATCGCGCGCGAGTACGAGGCGTTGAAGCTGGCGCTTTGGAAGGAATTTGAATTTCACCGTGACGGCTACACCAACGCCAAAACGGAGTTTGTAAAGGCACACACGGAAAAAGCAAAGCGGTTATACGAAAACCGTTATGCAAAGTGAGGATGGGATTATGGACGTAAAATTGTTTCTTTCGGCGATTACAAAATTTTTACTGGGTATTCTCCTTGTCGGGGGGTTGATTTTCTTGCCTGCGTGGAGCTTGTCCTTTTATCGGGGTTGGCTGTTTATGGGGATTTTGTTTATCCCCATGTTTTTGGCAGGGATCGTGATGATGTGGAAAAACCCCGATCTTTTGAGAAGACGTTTGGATGCCAAAGAGAAACAAAAGGAACAGGGCATCGTCATCAAATTGAGTGGTTTGATGTTCGTTGCTGGGTTTGTACTGGCAGGGCTTGATTACCGTTTTCAATGGTGGCAACTCCCCCCGATTTCTTCCTATATTGCATCGGGTGTTTTCCTTGGCGCGTACGTAATGTGGGCGGTTGTTTTGAAACAGAACGCGTACCTGTCCCGCACGATTAAGGTGGAAGAGGGGCAAAAAGTCATTGACAAGGGCTTGTACGGGATGGTTCGCCACCCCATGTACACGGCGACGATTTTCCTCTTTTTATCCATGCCGTTGGTGCTTGGCTCCATGGTGGCGTTCTTCGTATTTTTACTCTATCCGATTTTGATCGTGGTGCGTATCCTTTACGAAGAAAAGGTGCTGGAAAAGGAGCTGGACGGTTACTTGGAATATAAGAAAAAGGTAAAGTATCGTTTGATCCCGTATATTTGGTAAAAACGGCAAGGAAATAGCGCGGGCTATTTCCTTGTTTTTTGTATGCGCGCCTCATGCGCGGAGATGAAATTGAGGTAGGTATCGTTCCCTTTTTGCTCGGTGGAAGAGGGGGAAATCGGTGGACCTTCCTGCGCGGAGGAAAGGGGCGCGTCCTCGGGGTTTTGAGGCGCAGACGCAGGGGAATTTAACAAAGATTGTAAAAATTGGAATAAACCAAAGGGCTCCATAGAAAAAATGCCTCCAAAATATAAAATTTTCGTAGAAAAAATGAGAAAATCCCGCCGTTTTTATTTGATTTAATTGACATTTTGATATATAATAGAGTATGCGATAATATAGTCGGCGTATGCTATTCTTTTACAGAAACCGACGACACGATAAAGGAGTGCTTTCCATGAGGAAAACAGCAAAGAAAATCATTAGCTTGGTGGCAGTAGCTACCCTCTTCGGATCTACGCTTGCGATGACCGCTTGCAAACAGGGGAACTACAAAGAAACGCCATTGAGCGGTTACACGAGCGAAGCAACGGTTACATCCAACGGTGGCTTTGCGGTTGAAAAAGGCGAATACATTTACTATATCAATGGTAAAGAGGACTACGAAGCGGAAAACAAGTACGGCGAAGTAACGAAAGGTGCTTTGATGCGTATTAAGAAAGCCGACCTCGTTGCAGGCGATTACAGCAATGTAGACGTAGTTGTACCTATGTTGTTCTCGGCGCAGAACTATGATTCGGGTATCTATATCTACGGTGATTACGTATATTATGCAACCCCGACCAGCGATGAAAACATGCAAGGTGAAGTTACCAACTCTTGGATCGACTTCAAGCGTGCAAAGTTGGACGGCTCGGAAACGATGAAGGGTTACTACTTCCGTCTTTCCAACAATGCGGTAAATTATCGTTTCGTTGAAGAGAACGGCGTTGTTTATTGCTTGTACGAAGAAGACGGCGCATTGAAATCCTACAACACGTCGAATGAAACGACCACCGTACTCGTAAAGGGCGCAACCTATTTCTACGATGAAAAGAATTTGGACAACGGCACCGTATATTATACGATGGGTGTTACCTATAACGCAGACACCGATTCGTCGGCTACGACGGCTACCTACAACCAGGTATACCGTGTAAACGCATCGGCTACCGCAACCGTAGATGCAAGCAAGGCATCCTATACCGTAAACGGCAAGACCTACGACTTTGACGAAGCTTGGATGGAAGCGCAAAACGAAAAGGCGAAGGAAACCGCAAACAAGAACGGTACGGATTATGAACCCGTTTACGATTTGGGTGATTATTCGACCTATCCGTACGTAAACCTCGGTACGCTCGTTCTTGACGGCGTTGGTAAAAACCAGGAAGGCGTAACGATGTTCAACGAAGCAGGCGTTACGACGGCTCGTGAAGAATTCAAGGGTTACACCTACACCTTGTCCCGTTATGAAAACAACGGTATCTACTACACGAAGGCTGGCGACCAGACGGATGCACAGTTGTACTACTTAGCAGAGGATAACGGTGCGGCGAACGCGATCGAAGCAAACACGAAGAAAGAAAGAGTTGCTTGGAATACCACCAACGTTGCATCGGCTTTGTTGGAAGTAGGTAAAGATGCAAACGGTGCAAGAACGCACACGATGTTGTACGTTTCCGATACGACGATCTACCGCGTAACCACGCAGTTGGAAAACGGCGAATATAAGGTTGGCGAACCCGTAGCAATTTGCACAAAGGTTGCTAGCGGTAGCACCCTTTGGAAGACGGAAGGCGACGTATTGTATTACTACGCAACGGGTAACCACCCCGTAACGACTGCATCGACCAGCGGTTACAACCTTTCCATGATTGTTTACACGGGTGATGCAAAGGTTTACGAAAACTTGCCCAGCTTGAACGCTGATGCGAAGTTCAAACCTACCACGCTTACCTACGTAGATTTCAGCAATGCTTGGTATATGCCTGAAATGTTTGGCGGCATTTTGATGTATGCAAACGCAGAAGCAATCGACAGCAACTCCTACAATTATATTTATGCAACCGCGTTGGATTTGACCGCAATCAAGGCAAACAATGAAGCATATAAAGCTGCTTACGAGTTGATGAACGAGATGACGGAAAAGGATACCATTAAGAAGGCGATGACCTATTTCTATCGCACCGGTGACCTTGAACTCGTAAAGGAATTGTACGAAGACGAATTGTATACGGAAGAAGAATACGAAGTATTCACCGAATATACCACGAAACAACAGGGCAAGCTTGCAAGCATTGTAGGTCTTGTTGGTGAAATCAAGGAAGACGACAAAACCGCAATCGAAGAGGGTTGGAGAAAAACGCTTCCCGTTAAAACGGAAGAAACGACGGAAGAAGAAGGTTTGGAAACCTGGGCAATTTGCTTGATTATCGCAGGCGGCGTTATTGTGTTGGCGGCGGCAATCATTATCCCCGTAATCATCCTTGGTAAGAAGAAAGAAGCTCGTGAAAAGGCAGAAGCAATCAAGAACGCTTACAAGCGTCCTAAGATTGATACGACGGACGACAAGTCGATCGACGTATATGCTGATGACGAAGAAGAAACGCCTGCTGAAGAAGCTACGGAGGCTCCTGCTGAGGAACCCGCTGTAGAAGAAGCGGCTGCGGAAGAAGTGGCTGAAGAAGTTGCAGAAGAAGCAACTGAAGCGCCCGTAGAAGAATAAAAACAACAAAAAAGTCGTTTTCCTCGTGAAAACGGCTTTTTTTCTAAAAATAGTTGAAATTTTTTGAAAAAATATTGAAAAATAGGGCAAAAAACAGTTTACAAAATTAGCAAATCTTAATATAATATAGCAAAATCAAGGTGTAAACCGATAACGAGGGAAAATCAGAATGGCAAGATATGTAATTTGTCCGAGATGCGAATTAAACTTTATTGATGCGGACTCGCAAGAATATTGCGACGTATGCATTAAAGAACTTAGCGGCGAAAGAACCTTCTCCGATGGCTTTGACGCGGAAGAGAATATTGAAGAAACCGAGCTTTGCCCCATTTGTGGTGAAAACTACATGGTGCTTGGCGAAAAGATGTGCGAAGAGTGCAAGAAGAAATCTACCTACGAAGAAGAAATCGAGGAGGATGACGAAAAGGAAGATGCTTCCTGGAGAAGCTACCTTGACGATGAGGAAGAAGAACTTGACCTCGGTATCCCTGATTCCGAATTTGAAGATGAGGAAGAAGAGGAAGAAGAGGAAGAGATTGTGGAAGAGGAAGACGATTTCGAATATGTTAGCGCGGACGATTATTATGATATGGACGACGATGACGATGACGACGATGATGACGATTTCGATTCCTTCGACGATGACGATGCGCCCACCCCTAAGAGCAAGAAAAAGAAAAAGCGTGAAGACGACGATTTTTAATGGTAATAGAAACCCTCTGCTGAAAAGCAGAGGGTTTTTATTTTAGAGGTCGTCCGCGTCTTGTACAGGTGCTTCCTCTTTGTTTTTAGGAACGCCCGTATAACTGCCGTTTACGTCCGTTTCCGAGGTGTCGCCCACCAGCTCCAAAGCTCGTTTGGTGGGGGCAGGTACGCGGTGACCTGCTTTTTTAGCGGCCATTAGTCGTTGTTACCGCCGTGCTTATACTCGTGGTTTTCCGCGCAGTTTTTACCGCCGCAGTTCTTGTTACCACAATTCTTGGTTGCCTTGTTCTTCTGATTGTTTTGTTTGTTTTTCATGTTTTTTCTCCTTTTGAAACGGGTGATCCGTTATTCACGCACACCTTCAAAAGGGAGGTGCAATTCCACGTAACCCTGACCGGATTTGCAAAGAGGACAAACCTTCCACGCTTCGGTTGCGACGTGCATATAACCGCATTCGCTGCAAATCCAAAGGATGGGGTGTTCGCACTTGTATAAAGTGCCGTTTCTCACGCCGTCGTGCAAATACTGGAAGATGATTTTGTGTTGACCTTCCACCTCCGCAATCATTTTATACAACGCTGCTACGTCCTCAAAACCCTCGTTCTTTGCGGTAATGGCAAAGCTGGGGTAGATTTCTTCCATTTCACTATGCTCGTCAGCCGCCGCAAATTTCAGCGACTCTTCCAACGTACCCATGTGAAAGGGATACCCTGCATCAAAGGAAACGTTTTCACGACTACCCGTTTTCTCAATCATCTTATTGAAGAATTGCGTAGCGTGTAAAGTTTCATTCTTTGCAATTGTTTTTATTGTGTCCGACAAGGTTTTCAAACCCTCTTTCATGGCAAGCTTTGCGATCATCTGATAGCGCATACCTGCCTGACATTCCCCTGCAAAACTGCGGGCTAAGTTCTTAAAAGTTTCCGTGTTTTCAAATTGCATACCTTCCTCCCAAATTTAAGGTGTGAATGGACGGCTTTCACCGTTTCTTTAGTAGGCAGTATGTTTTCCTTACGAAAAATTATCCCATTTTTCATTTGTAAAAGTATGGTAAATGTCTTTATATCCACCTGAAAACGCTTGCAAAACGCTGAAATTTAAGGTAAAATATATATAAATAAAGAAAGGGCGTTTTTAAGGGTTGAAATTCATTCAACGCATACCTGCCCCCTTGTTTTAAGGAGAAATTATGTTTCATATTGTACTTGTAGAGCCGGAAATTCCACAAAATGCAGGCAACATCGCGCGCACCTGCGCGGCAACGGGGACGCATTTGCACATGATCCGTCCGCTTGGTTTTGAGGTGACGGACAAATATTTAAAACGCGCAGGGCTTGACTACTGGCACTTGGTCGATATTTCCTATTATGATAGCTTTGAAGAATTAAAAGCAAGATTTCCCGATGGGCGTTTCTTCTATTTCACAACCAAGGGCAGACATCGTCACAGCGACGTTGCTTTTCAAGACGGCGACTTCTTGGTGTTTGGTAAGGAAACCAAGGGTTTGCCTGAAGAACTCTTGATGCAAAACGAGGAAACCTGCTTGCGTATCCCGATGTTCTCCGAGGCGCGTTCGCTCAACTTGGGAAACTCGGTTGCGATTGCTTTGTATGAGGCATTACGCCAAAGCGATTACGAGGGCTTGTTGGAAGAAGGGGAACTGCACAACCACAAATGGAGCGAAGTGAAATAATTTTCATTTTATCCGTATGAAAACATATAATTTTGTCAATAACTTTCGTGTGAAAACACGGAGGTTATTTTTTTATGAAAAAGATTTGCATAATTTTTTTATTGTCAATCATAATAAGTTTAACGGTGGTCGGTTTTTGGGGGTATTCTACAAATGAGGCACCCATGTATGCGTTGAACGCACAAAGCCAAGTAATTGCCGACGAGTATTTGCGTATCCATATACGCGCGGATTCTAATGAGGACGGCGCGCAGGCGGTAAAATATAAGGTGCGTGACGGGGTTATCTCTTACCTCACTCCCTTGGTGGCGGATTATGACACCAAAAGAGAGGCCATGCAAGGGATTGCCCAAAATCTTAGTGGTATCACCGCGGTTGCGGAGCGGATTTTACAGCAAGAAGGGTATTCTTACGGCGCGACGGCGGAGATAAAGACGGAGGATTTTCCCACTCGCGTTTACGGGGATTATACCCTGCCTGCAGGTGATTATACAGCATTGATTATACGCCTTGGCGAGGGGCTGGGAGATAACTGGTGGTGTGTGGTGTATCCGCCTTTGTGTTTTGCGGCGACGGATACGGGCGTGGTGTATAAAAGTAAAATTAAGGAAATCATTGACAAATTCTACGGTTGAGCTACATAGGAGGAGTGGAATGAAAAAGTCAATAAAGAGAGCCGCGATAGCGGCGATTGCTTGTGCGTTGATGGCGCCTGCGATTTCGTTGAGTATTTCTCAATCCAAGGCGGAAACGCAGCAAACCGCAATGGAAGAAACGGTGGACGCGGCTGTTCTTCGTCAGGGCGCAACGGGCGGTGAAGTGAAAGAGGTACAGCGCAGATTAAAGCTGTGGGGCTATTACAATGGTAGTGTGGACGGTCAGTTTGGCGCCGGCACAAAAAAGGCGGTTATTGCCTTTCAAAAGAAAAATGGTTTGAAGGCGGACGGTGTGGTTGGCGCATCGACCTATAAAGCGCTTGGGATGAACAGTTCTTATCAGGCGTTGCAGGGTGCGAATGGAGGCTCTGCCACGAATGGGCATACCAGCTCGGACGTGTATTTGTTGGCGAAAACAATTTACGCGGAAGGGAGAGGGGAGCCGTACGTTGGGCAAGTTGCGATCGGCGCGGTGATTATGAATCGTATTCGCAGCGCGGCATTCCCGAACACGATTTCGGGTGTAGTATATCAAAAGGGCGCGTTTACTGCGGTGGATGACGGGCAAATCAATTTAACCCCGAATGAAACAGCAATGAAAGCGGCGCGTGATGCTATCAATGGTTGGGATCCCACGGGAGGTGCGTTGTATTATTACAACCCAGCTGTGGCAACGAGCGCGTGGATTTTTGATAGGCAGACGATTACGGTGATCGGTAAGCACATCTTCGCGATATAAGGGCGTGGATATGCGGCGCAATACTTCGTTGCGTTGCGCTTTCCTCGGTCACGCGTTTTTGCGCTGAGGAATATTATGTAAAAATTTAGGGGAGAAATATGAAAAAGAAAGAAACGGAAGTAGCAACCAACGTATCTTCGGGTGCGGAAAAGGTAGAGGTTGTGGAAAAGAAAATTAAAAAAGCGCGCGGTGAGGACGTGAAGAAAAAGGCATCTAAAACCGTAAGCGCGAAAGGGGATGCTGCGCTTGGGGATTCCACCAAAAAAGAGGAGTCGATTAACGCGAAGAAAATCAACGGTCAAATTAGCGGCGGCCGTGCGGAGGCGGAAAGCGAGGCTGCGAAAAAGCGAGTGCAGTTGGCATTAAAGCGCAAAGAAGCGCAGGCCAAGTGCAAAGAGGAGCGAGCGAAACGCAGGGCGGAAAAGGCGGAAAAACGCAAAAAACGTTTGGCGGAGAAAAAGGCGGTGATTGAAAAGAGAGCCGCGGAAAAGAAGGCGCTTGCTGAAAAACGCGCGGTGGAGCGAGAAGAAAAGGTGCGTGAACGAGCGCGCGCAAAAGCAAATAAACGCCAAGCGCAATTAAAAAAGAAAGCAGAAAGAAACCGTAACAAGCCAACGCGTCATAGAGAAAGCCGTGCAAAAGGGTACGGCGGTTGGATTGCGGCGGTGGTGGCGCTTGGCGCGACAACCCTTGCTTTGGCAACAACCGTTACCGTTGGCGCGGTGGAAATGAGTAACTTGAAAAATGGCGCTATGTCGTCAAATAAGGCTACCATGTACGAGTTGACGGGGATTATGGAACACGTTGACAATGACCTTGACCGTGTGAGAATTTCCGCATCCCCCATTCAGCAAAGCCGCATTTTAACCGATCTTTTGGTGCAGGTGCGCCTTGCGGAAACGGATCTTGAAAAATTACCCATTTCTTTTGAGCAGGAAAGAAATATAACGACATTTGTCAATCGTACCGCGATGGAGTGCGAGCGTATGTTGTCCAAACTGCGCCGCGGCGAAAGCTTGAATGAGCAAGATTTGGAGATTTTAGAGGGACTTTACACCGCCAACCATTCCATTCGTCAGGAGTTGGATGGCTTAACGGAAAAAATGACGGATAAAGACCTTGGTCAATACTTGAAAGGGAAAGAGGGGATGATATCGGAAATGTTGAACCGATTAGATACCCTTACGTTAGAGGAAAATCGTGCGGCTTTTGAGAAGAAGAAAGGGGAAATGAAGGCACCAGGTATGTGTTTACCGCCCCAAAATGGTGAAAACGCTATTGATGGCGCACGTGCCGTAGAGATGTGCAACGCGTATTTTCAAAAGTATAAAATCAACAACTTTCAATGTGTAGGGGAAACGGTCGCACATGGCTATTCCGCTTATAACGTACAAGGTTACGATGAAAAAGGCACGTTGCTTTTTGCGGAGATTGATTGTAAAAATGGTCAGCTTGTAGGATTTGAATACTATGAAGATTGTTCCGCGGAGAATTTTGACCTGCAAAATGCGGAACGCATTGCGGAAGAGTTTTTAGACGGGCTTGGTTATGACGATATGGAGATTGTAAAATGTCGTGAAAGCGGCTCTACGGCGGAATTTACCTTCTTGTATGAAAACGACGGCGTGGTGTATTATCCCGATGAAGTAAGGGTAAAAGTATGCCGTACCCGTGGCGTTGTTACCGGTATGGATGCGACCAAATATTTAAGACATCATAGGGGCAGGGATGAGGTGAATGTGAAAATTAACCTCGAAACAGCCCGTGCAAAGCTGAGCGAAAAGCTTACAATGGAAAGCGCGCGCGTGGCGGTGGTGCAGACGGCGCGTGGGGAAAGGGCGGCTTACGAATTCCTTTGTTCCTACCAAGACACCTATTATTACGTGTATATAGATGCGGAAACGGGTGATGAAATCGCCATTATTAACGCGCAAAACGTACTTTAATAAAGCATACCTCGAAGAATTTTTCGAGGTATGTAAATTTTTACACAAAAACTCTTGACGGATTGAAAAATATATGTTATACTATAATTGATATTCAATCCCAACAAGGAGGTGTGGTATGCAAGAACGGCAGACGAAACAAAAGCAAATTATTTACGATGCTTTGAAGACGCTGGATCATCCGACGGCAACGGAAGTGTACGGCTACGTGCATGAGGTTGCGCCTACTGTTTCACGTGCAACAGTCTTTCGAGTTTTAGGGGGATTTGCAACGAATGGCAGGGCGTTGGAGCTTCGCGCGGCGGGCAACGAGGTGCGCTACGATTACAACGTGATGCCGCACTACCACGCGCATTGTGATAAATGCGGACGTGTGGCGGACGTAGTTGCGACGGGGATCCCCGTTGGCGGTTTAAGTGTAACG
>JAZKZY010000026.1:0-10571 GCA_045612895.1 Candidatus Scatosoma sp.
ATATAATGTGATATAATAAAATGGCATAAGGAGCAGTGTTCCCTAAACTTAGCATTTTTACGGCTAAAAAGGTGAGAAAAAAGTGGCCAAAATTTTAATAAAAAACGGTAAAATTTGGGACGGTGAAAAATTCTTTTTTTCCGACATATACGTCGAAAACGGAAAGATCGTTACCATTGCGGAAAAGATTGAAATGAGCGCGGATTTCATCTACGACGCAACGGGGCAAATCGTTTCGGCTGGGTTTGTGGATTCACACCTACATATGCGAAAAATGTCCTCCGACGGTTTGGGGGTTGGCGACTGGGCTTGTTTCCCCTTTGGCGTAACCTCGGCGGTGGACGCATGGATGGAACAAAAGGACAAAACAGCAACGGCTGGGAATATGGTAAAAACCCTCGGGTTTGTAGGTACGTGGATTTCGGATAACCATTTGCATACGGACTGGGTAGAGCCATTTCTTGCCGAGTGGAAAGAAAAAGTCGTCGGTGTAAAAGTTGTACTGGATACAAAAGACACCGATGCAAGCGATATCACCCCTGTGTTGGAGGGGGTTGCTATTGCGGAGCAATACGGGCTGAAAGTGATGGTGCATTGTAACCATTCCCCTGTGCCCATGATGGAGATTGTCAAAGCGCTTAGAAAGGGCGATATTTTGACGCATGCCTATCACGGCGGTGCCAACAATGCTAGCGTGGACGGGTATGCGTGTTTATATTTCGCGCGTGTACGTGAGGTAGTGCTTGACAGTGGTTTCGCAGGACATATCCACACCGATTTCGGGGTGTATAGAGAGGCGATACAAAAGGGTTGCCTGCCCGATACCATTTCCACCGACTTGACCTTGTACAGCGTATTCAAGCGGGGCGGCCGATACGGAATGACAACCGCGATGAACATCGCAAGGGCTTGTGGTCAAACGGAAGAAAGTATCTTTAAGGCGGTGACCTCAACCCCTGCAAAGGTGTTCGGAAAAGCGGACGAATGGGGGTATTTGAAAGAGGGGCGCACGGCGGATATCGCGGTGGTTGCCTACGAGGATGACAAATACGATTTAACGGATGCTTTTGGCAACCGTGTCACTTGGGAAAAGGGATATCGGTGTAAGTTAACGATTGCAAACGGTGAGGTCGTGTTTAAGGACTAAACGGAGAAGGGCGAGATGAACAAACGGTTTTCAGCATCCACTACGCCTTTGCTGGCAGGTGTCGTGAAAGAACGCACCCCTGAGGCGGCAATTGAAAAAATCCGTTACTTTGAAGAAAACGGAGCGACGGCGATTGATTTGCATTTGTCCTGTTTAGACGACGAATACAAAACGGTGGCGCAAATCAAACGGATTGTGGATTGTACAAACCTTCCGATGCTGGGGCTGAATTACAGCAGGCGGTACGACTGGACGGAAATCGAAGAAACGGAAGAGGAACGTGCGGAACTGCTGATGAAAAGCGTAGAGGCAGGTATCTCCGCGGTAGACTTACTCGGGTACAGCTTCGACCCTCAATCAAGAGCAAAATTCGTCGGTGAGGACGTCTACTCCTTCACGAAAAACAACCCCTTGGAAATCGTAACGGACAAGGCGGTCATCGAAAAACAAAAAGAATTTATCAACCGCGTACACGGTATGGGGAAAGAGGTACTGCTCAGTACTCACCCCGACATTCCGATGAACGGAGATCAGGTCATCGATTTGGTGTTGTTCTTGGCGGAGCGCAACCCCGACATCATCAAAATCGTAACCCGTTGTAATACGGAGGAGGAACTGATCGAGGCGTACGACACGATGCGTCGGTTGAAGAAATTAAACCTTAGACAAAAAATTTCCTTCCACTGCTGTGGGGAAATGGGTAGGACGACAAGGCTGATCAATCCTATCCTCGGCTCGTATATGTGTTTCTGCACCAAGGCGGATGACGGCAACCGCATCAAGGAGCAACTGGATATCGTAACAGCGGTGAAATTTTTCAAACAATTCGGCTGGATAGACAGCGAAAACTAATCAACATGAAAAAAATCAAAATCGGTCAAATCGGTATCGGACATAACCATGCGTCGGCATTGATGTCCGCCGTAAGAAAATTTCCAAACCTCTTTGAGGTAGTGGGGTATGCGGAGGACAAGGAAGAATGGATTACCCTCCGCGGTAACCAACCTGCCTACCAAGGTCTGAAACGTTTGACGGTGGAAGAACTCCTTGCGCAGTCGGACGCGGTGCTTGTGGAAAGCGAAGTGCCAAACCTCACCGCTTACGCAAAGCGTTGCGTGGAGGCAGGAAAACATATACACATGGATAAGCCGGCAGGCGGAACTTACGAGGAATTCAAGGCGGTGCTTGATACCGCGAAAGAGAAAAACCTCGTCGTACAGCTTGGATACATGTACCGAAACAATTACGGTGTAAAAAAGTGTTTGGAGCTCATAAAGGAAGGCAAACTTGGTGAAATCTACTCCATCAACGCCGAGATGAGCACCTACCACACCCCCGAATATAAAAAGTGGCTGACAACCTTTGACGGCGGAATCATGTATATCCTCGGATGCCACTTGGTGGACTTGATTTTGTACATATTAGGCGAACCGAAGAAGATTACGAAATTCTTCAAGCATACGGATTTAGACGGTATTGACTTTACGGATAACAACTTGGTTGTGATGGAATACGAAAAGGCGCTTGCAAGGGTATTCGTTTCCTCCGTAGAAGTCAACGGCTGGGGCAGACGGCAATTCTTCGTGTCGGGCAGTAAGGGGAGCATGGACATTCGTCCGATTGAGAACAAAATCCACGTAACCTACTCCGATTTAGACATTGCGGATACGCCGTATGCGGATAGAAAGACGGTGTTGGACATTCAAGACATTCCACCCGAAAATAGATACGACGATATGGTGCAGGAATTTTACGATTGTATCGTGAACGGCAAGGAAATTCCTTTCAGCCACGAACACGAATTATCGTTGAAAAAGATTATGGACAGCATTTGTTTTGAGAACGAATAAAACAAGGATGGACGGAAAAATGAGATTTGAAAACAAAGTGGTATTCCTTACAGGAGGCGGCGGATACTTAGGCGGTGAAGCGGCTTACCAGTTCGCAAAAGAGGGCGCGTCGATTGCCCTTTGCGATAAAAACGAAGAGGCGTTAAACGCAAAAGTAGAACGCATCAAAGCGCTCGGCGCAAAGGTAAAGGGTTACTTGATTGATGTAACCGACTCCGCAAACGTGGAAGAAGTGGTTGCAAAGGCCATTGCGGACTTTGGCAAAATCGACATTTCCGTACACGTAGCAGGGGGCAGCGCAAGAATCGTTTCCCCGATGTCGGGCTCGGTGCTGATTTACCAAAAGGACCACGTAATTGATACGGTTTTGAAGGTAAACCTCTACGGCGCAATGTACGTTGGCCGTGCGGTTGGCAGATACATGGTAGAAAACGGCGTGAAGGGCGGCAGAATTATTTCCTTCTCCTCCACGGTTGGCGTAAACGGTTTGAAAGGCTGCTGTGATTACGGCGCGGCGAAGGCAGGCGTTATGGCATTCACCAAATCGTTTGCAAAAGAGCTTGCCGAATACGGTATCACCGTAAACGCAGTTGCACCCGGCGTGGTACAGCGTCCTGGGGAAGAGGACGAGGTGCGTTCGAGAACGACCAACTTCCTCGGTGAAATTTGCGTGGCGGAAGACATTGCCCCCGTGGTGTTGTTCTTGGCGTCGGACGAAGCAAGATTCGTGACCGGTCAAACCTACATCGTAGACGGCGGACGTTCGCTTGGGATGAAAGGTACGGACTAAACGAGAATATTGGCAGGGCGCAGTTGCGCCGAACGAAAAGATAACTTGCAAGGGGAACGATTATGAAAGCAATGCTTGTCGGTGAAAATAAAAGATTGCTGTGGACGGAAGTTGCCGACCCTGTAATGGGTGAAAACGACGTCCTTGTAGAAATTCACGCGGTCGCATTAAACCGCGCGGACATTTTACAAAAGAACGGCTCCTACCCCTCTCCTAAGGGCTGGCCCGAATGGATGGGTTTGGAACTTGCAGGCGTGATTATGGACATGGGTGAGGGTGCGAAAGCAAACTCTACCTATCAAATAGGGGATAAGGTATGCGCCTTGGTTGGCGGCGGCGGTTATGCGGAAAAGATTGCCGTTCCTTACGAATTGTTGATGCCCATCCCGAAAGGCTGGTCATTTGAAGAGGCGTCGGCGATCCCCGAAGCGTATGCAACCAGCTATTTGAACCTTTTCATCGAAGGACATTTGAAGAAAGGTCAAACCTTCTACATGGCGGCAGGCGGCAGCGGTCTTGCAAGCGCGGCAATCCCTATGGGAAAAGCGGCAGGCGCGTACGTGGTAACGAGTGTACAAACCTGCGAGCAAGCGGAAAAGATAAAAAATCTCGGCGCGGATTATATCATCATTCAAGAGAATGAAAGTATCCCCGAGGCGTTCGAAAAATTAGAAAAAGAGGGCAGACCGGTCAACGTTTGTATGGACTGTTTGAGCGGTGAAGACCTTGGCAAAGCGATGCCGTACATGGCGCGCGGCGGGTACTGGGTAGTCATTTCCACCTTAGCAGGTGTGGAAACGAATATCAAGCTCCGTCCCTTGCTGACGAAGGGTTTGCACCTCGTAGGCAGTATGTTGAGAAACAGAACAAACGAGGAAAAAGCGTTTATCTTAAAATCTCTCGTAAACGAGCTGTTCCCTCATATGGAAAGCGGTGCGATTAAACCGAGCATCTACAAGGTATTGCCGATGGAACAAGCGGAAGAAGCGCACGGCATTTTAGAGAGATTTGAAAACACGGGCAAGGTTGTGTTGAAGGTAAAATGAAAGAAAAACAGCGTGCAAATTTAACCCCCATTCTGTTGGCGTTGGTGGTGATGCTGTGTTGGGGTTCGTTGTATCCCACCGTAAAGTTAGGGTACGAGAAATTTGACATAGACACCGCATATTATCCCAACCTAGTGCTTTTTGCAGGGTTGCGATTTACGGTCAGCGGCGCAGTAATTTCCCTTTTCTTAATCGGGAAAAACAAAGCAATCCCTACCGTAAAGACGGGTAAGGAATGGTTAGGGATTTCCCTCGTAGCATTGTTTGCGGTGATGCTGAATTACTCGCTTGCATTCTACGGCTTGTCTCTTGTGGAAAGCTCGAAGACGGCGCTTTTGAAGCAGGCAGGTGCGTTGATATTCATCGTATTGTCCGCCTTGCTTTTCAAGGAAAGTAAAATGACCATAGGCAAAGGGATCGGCGCTGTGCTGGGTGCTTGCAGTATCGTGATTTTGAACATTAACCAGCTCGGCATTTCGATGGGCTTTGGGGAAACGATTATCATCCTTTCTTCCTTTTGTACGGTAACCGCCAGCGTGATTTGTAAAAAGATGCTGAAGGGTACAGACCCCATTGTGATTACGGGCTATTCGCAGCTTATAAGCGGTGTGGTTTTATTGATAATCGGGTTTGCCTGCGGCGGTAAGTTAAGGATTGCGGAGGGCGGCGACTGGTTGTTGTTTGGATACATGACTTTGGCAACCTGCGCAAGCTACATGATTTGGTACACAATCGTACAAAAGAACGACTTGTCAAAACTGTTTATCGTGAAATTGTCCGAGCCGTTGTTTGCGGCAATTATCGGCGCAATCATTTTACAGGAAAACATTTTTCAATGGCATTATCTCGGCGCATTCTTGTGCATAGCAACGGCGGTGGTCATCAGTAATTTGACTTTCCGAAAGAGGAAAAAACTTCCCATCGAGCCAAAAATCGACGAAAACGTGTAAAAAAAATTAAAAACAATAGGGCAGGTACGCGTTAAAATGAAGATTTTGATAAGTACTTGACGAAAAAATTAGGGGAATTTTGTATGAAAGAAGTAAGAGCTTACATTTTACAAAATTGGACGAAAACCTTCCACGATCCCAGCGAAATGAGGGGCGACTTCAAAGTACCGAAGCCGTACATCTCCCCCTCGATCGGCGGTATTTATACCGACCTGTATTACTGGGACGTGTACTTCATCAATCTTGGTTTGTTGGAGGACGGTTTTGACGAACAGGTAGAAAACAACCTGGACAATATGGCATATTTCATCGACACCCTCGGGTATATGCCGAATGCGAACAACTTAACCGACCGCTCACAACCCCCGTTGTTTTGCAGTGCAGTATATGATTACTACGTGCATAAGGGCGAGGAGAGAATTATTCGTAAATACATGCCGTATATCGTAAAAGAATACGATTTTTGGCAAACCTACCGCAAGACGAAATATGGGTTACATAACTTCTTCACGAACGGTACGGAAGAATGGAAAATGGCCAACTACCGTGGCTTGCACGAGCGCGTGTTTGAAACGCGTGAAACGAAGGAAGAACAGCTTGCCCTTGCCGAAGACATTATGGCGATTGCGGAAAGCGGACTCGACTTCAATATGCGTTTTAGAACGAAACGCAGTAAAATCGATGCCAGCGCGTTTATCCACCTCGATTTGAACTGTTTCCTCTACGAAATGGAAACGAAAGCGGCGAAGATGTTAGAAATCATCGGGGAAAGCCCCGAACCCTTCAAAACGAACGCGGAAGAACGCAAGGCGTTGATGAACAAATACCTTTACGATGAGAAACAAGGCATTTACCTTGACAGCAATATGGTGGACGGCGGTTTCTCGGAAATCATCAGCGCGGTGTCCGTTTATCCCTACACCTATGGGATTTCCAAAGACAAAGAGGGTATGAAAAAGGTGCTTGGGCTGTTGGAATATGAATATGGTGTAACGCCCACGCCTTATCGCGGTGAAGATATATATTATCAATGGGATTACCCGTGTGCATGGCCTGCGGCAACCTGTTTGATATATAAGGCGTTGAAAGAGCTTGGTATGATAGACGATGCGAAACGTATTGCGAAAAAGTACGTAGGTACGATTGATGAGGATTTCGCAAAGACGGGTCGTTTGTGGGAAAAATACGATGCGGTGCGCGGCGGTATCGGTGTATCGACCGAATACGACACCCCCGAAATGATGGGTTGGACGGCAGGCGTGTACGTATATTTCTGCGAAGAGCTGAAACGCTTGGAAAAATAAAATAAAAAATGTATAGCCCGCGGGCTATTTACTGGACTTCGTACAGTAAAAAACATTAATAAGAAAAAATAAAAAACATCGTGTTTTTATGATATAGGAGGAAAAAAATGAGCAAAATCAAAGCAAAATTAACAGCATTGTTAATGGCGGCGTGTTGTTGCTTGGCGTGTATCGGCATAGGCGTTTCGATGAACAAATCGAACAACGTCGTTGCAAACGCGGCAACAACGGAAGAACTCACGGCGGAATTTACCAACAATGGTCAATTCGCACTGGCAACATCAAGCAAAACAACGGGCGGATATACGGTTATTGACGGCACTGCTGCGCAATCGACATTGCCTGACGGCTATTCGGGGTCAGTTCTTGAAATTTATCATAGCGGTAGCTCCGATGGTTACGACTTTGTTACGGTGGATTTTAGCAATTCAAAAATCCCAGTTAAGGATATTGTGAGTATCGTTGTCAGAGCTTGGGTTGATAATTTCAACAGTGAGGGTGATGAATTTAGAACAATCGGCGCTGTAGTTGCCAACCAAAGACAATATGGCGTAGGCGCTTACGATTTGTCAACTTGGTGCGACATACCTTTGACAAGCGGTTCTATTTCAGATATGACGGATGCTGACGGTTATTTAAATGCAATCGATTTGGGTCTCCGCGATAAGAAGGCTGCTTCACATCTTTATATCGACAGCATTACCATCAATACTTATCAAGATATTAACCTCGGTAAAGTTAATTTGTATGGCAATAGTCTATCGGCGCCTGCAACGAGCCGTTTGTACCTCGCGAAAGCAGATGGTACAAATATGGGTGCAGAATTGACGGGCGTTGACTTCACGTATGAAAGCGGTACGGGCTTTAATGTAAACGGCACGCAATTTACCATTTATTTTAAGCAAAGAGATAAAAAATATTTCAGCTATTATCCCGACGCTAATGCGGACATAAAGACCTTACTTACGGATGAAACGACGCCCGATACCATTACCGTTGGCGGTACATATATCAATAAGACCCAGGGTATTAGATATATCATTGAAGATACTCAGTTTATTTGGACGGGCTCCGCTTGGGAACCTTACGTGGAATGGGAAACGGTAAACGTTGGTAAAGTAGAATTGTATAGTAACGGTTCGAATGAAACTAACTTGACTAAATTAAATTTGAAGCCTATTGACCAAACGGTTGCTTGGTATGATACAAATGATAACTTTATCTACGCAAGCGGTACGGGTCTTCAAGTTATCCGTAACGGCGAGGTTGTTTTCTCGGAAAACCGCCAGTTAGCAAGTAGAAACACCAGCGTTACTAGCTCGAGCAACGTAAAATATTTCTACCTTGATATTTCGAAGATTGACATTCAGGCAGGCGACGTTGTTAAATACGGCGGTACCTTCTACAATACCAACTCTGGTATGAAGTACGTCATCGAAGATAGCGAAGTCCTTTGGGATGGCACTTACTGGGGTAAGAATCAGGAATATACCACCCATAATACGGGTGCGTTGACCATTCGTTCTAACATCAGTGGGGCGAAAGTAATTTACGCAAAAACAGCAGAAACGATGCCTTTCAAGGGCTGGAGCAATGCTTTCTACCTTGAAAGCGGTACTGGTTTGTTGATTAATGGTGAATCTGCAACGATGAATTCGATGCAGAGCCCTCCTGAAGGCATGTATTTCACCTTTAATCAAGTAACGGAAGCTGGTACGGAACTTACCATCGGCGGTACCTTCTATTGCCCTACGCAAAAGCTTAAATACGTTATTCCCGATACGAAGTTCGTATGGAATGGTACGACTTGGGAAAACTATATCGAATACACCACGTATAACCTTGGCGCATTGAAATTCCAACAAGTGGGTGGCGATGGCAACAAATACGTTTACTTGTTGCCTGGTACTGGTAACAATGTTGTTGATGGCTGGGGTAGCGGCTGGGATGAAGTATTCTCTTGGAAGGATGGCATCGGTGTTACCTTGAATGGGGAAGCGGTAGCAAACGTTTCGGTTAAGTTCCCCAACAGTATGTTCATTGATTTGAAGAATGCTCCCGCAGTAGGTGATATCTTACGCGTTGGCGGTACCTTCTACAATACAACCGTTAAAAAACAGTATACCGTACCCGAAGCTGCGTTCCAGTATGATGGCACGAAGTGGGTAAAATACGTTGAGTATACGACCTATGAACTTGGCACGTTGGTTCCTAATAATAACAGTAACGGCGTAAATGAAGCTGCAACGGCTGCAACTGCTTTGTATATGAAGAGAGAAGACGGTAAGGCAATGCCTATCGTAGATGGCACTTGGTCGGCAATCTTCACCTTGGAAAGCGGCGACGGTTGGAAATTGAACGGTAACCCCGTAACGACAGGTAACTTTGTAAGCGCAGACGCAGGTTTGTATGTAAGCCTTGCAGACGCGAATGTTCAGCCTGGTGATATTCTTACCGTAAGCGGTTCGTTTGTATACGAAGGCGGACAAACGAGATATATCCTCACGGAAAGCAAGTTCATTTGGGCTGGTACGGCTTGGTTGAAATACGTTGAACCTACCACCTATAATATCGGCAAGCTTGCAATCGACGGCGACAGCACCGCAACGGCGATTAACTTCAAGAAAGCAAGCGGCGAAGGCTTTGAAGTAAAAGATGGTACTTGGACTGAAAAATTGTACTACGTTGGCGGTACGGGTATCACCTTAAACGGCACCCAAATTACGATGAACGACATCAAGATCCCCAACAACTTGTACGTTGGTTTGGGCACGACGGCGGTAGCAGGCGACGAGCTTGTTATCGGCGGTGAATTCTACAGCAGCGCGCTTCAAGTGAAGTACGTAGTTAGAGATGCGAAGTTTGTATTTGACGGTACGAACTGGAATTACGTAACGGAATATACGGAAGTTAACCTTGGTAGATTGACTACGAAGTCGAATGATAACACGAATGCGGAACGCATCTACATGAAGACGGAAGGCGACAACAAGTTTGTTGACGTTACCCCTGACTACATTGTAATGACCTACGTAAGCGGTACGCAGGTGTTGGTAAATGGCGAAGCGCGCGAATATACCCGCAGCCAGGCATTTGATTCCTATTTCTATTTGAAGATTAGCCCTGGCGCTGAAATCGGCGACAAAGTAACCTTCGGCGGTGTTTTCGTAAACGAAGAATATAAGATTGAATACACGATTGAAGACAGCGATTTCTGGTGGAATGGTACGACTTGGCAGACGGAACCTTACATCGTCTATACTACCTATGAGCTTGGTCAATTGTCTTTCAAAGATTTGAACGGCGGCAATGCGAAGTTCCCTCAATTTAACAATGAGAACAACGTAGAAATTCCTAGCGATGCTAAGTGGTTAGCATATACCTGTGAAGATGGTGTAGGCGCACAATTGAACGGCGCAAACGTTGCTGCGATTAAATTCCCTGGCCTCGTATTTATTGAATTTACGACTGCACCTCAAGAAGG
>JAZKZY010000027.1:0-4795 GCA_045612895.1 Candidatus Scatosoma sp.
GAGTGGGTTACGATATCCGCGCCGAACTCGAAGGGGCGGCAATTTACAGGGGTCGCAAAGGTGTTGTCAATGATGAGGGGAACACCGTGTGCGTGTGCCGCTTTTGCAAATTTTTCAATGTCAAGCACCGTCAAGGCAGGGTTTGCAATCGTTTCACCAAACACCGCTTTCGTGTTGGGACGGAACGCCGCGTTCAATTCCTCTTCCGTACAATCGGGGGAAAGGAAGGTGAATTCGATCCCCATTTTCTTCATCGTTACGGCGAAAAGGTTGAACGTACCGCCGTAAATAGAGGAGGAGGAAATCACGTGATCGCCTGCCGTTGCAATGTTAAAAATCGAGAAAAAGTTTGCCGCTTGCCCCGAGGAAAGCAACATGGCGGCGCTACCACCTTCCATGGCGCAAATTTTTGCCGCAACGGTATCGCAAGTGGGGTTTTGCAAACGGGAATAGAAATAACCGCTCGCCTCTAAATCGAACAATTTACCCATGTCCTCGCTGGTGTTATACTTAAAAGTCGTGCTTTGCACGATAGGGATTTGACGGGGCTCGCCGTTGCCAGGCGTATAGCCGCCCTGCACGCAAAGGGTTTCGATTTTGGGATTTTTTACGGTCATAATCTTCTCCTTGTCGCGCTTTTTGAAGAGAAAGCACACTTTCTCGCGCGCGACCTTATAAATTAATACGAGGTAAGTATAACACGTCGCCCCTTTGTTTGTCAACTGTTTTTCGGAAAAGTGGATAAAAAGGCGGAGATGGGGCAAACTGAAAACATGGAAAGAAAGAGGAAAATTTTATTTGCGGCGGTGACGCTGTTGTCCGTTTGCACCGCTGTTGGTTGTAGAAAAAATCAAGACGAAGTCCTTTTTGAGGACGTGGTAACGCGGTCGGATTTCCGTTCGGTGTATGGGCAAATCGGCGGTCAGGTTACCATAGATATGGTGACGGAAAAGGAGGGGCTTGCCTACGTAACGCTGGAGGGGACGGAATACGAGCTGGGGCTTGATTTTCTCTCTATGGCAATGGTGTATAACACTCGCCCAGTGGGTAGCTTTGCAACTGCGGAGGCAGTGTACAACGAATGGTGGCGGCTGTACATTCAGCGGTGGAATCACCTTGTTCCCGAGGTGCCGTTGTATTCTAACCAGTATTACGACATTTATAGCGGTAAAATTGACAACCTCAACACCAACCCGTACTGGAACGTGACGGAGGCGATTATCAGCGCGCGTGTGACGGGGGATAATTCGGTGATTTTGGGTGGTCATACCGAGCTTTCGGGAATGTTCCGTAACTCTTCGTTTGGGAAATCTTCTCCCGGTGCGGCAGACCTGTCTATTGAACGTTTAACCAGCGGCTATTCCACCGTAAACACGGACATGGGTGGGGTGTATCGTTGGGCAGGTGAGGAAATTGTGCGTAAGCATACGGAGATCGAAAACGCGGATGGGACGAAAACCTTTACCGTGGAAATCGCTAAAGATTTGACCTTTTCCGACGGCTCGCCGATACGCGCGGAAAATTATCTTGTCGGCGTTTTGGTGGGGAGCAGTAAAGTCATGAAGGAGGCAGGCGGCGGCGAGGCGGCAGGGCTTACCCTTGCTGGTTATGAGACGTTCAACGGCTATACGGGCGAGGGGGAAGTCGTACCCTTTTCGGGGGTGCGTTTGCTTGATGAATACACCTTTTCCGTGACGGTAAAGGAGGAATATGCCGATTATTATTACGCCTTGCGTTATGGGGCTTTTACCCCACAGCCGATGGCATTGTACGGGGGCAGGTATGCGTTGAAGGATGACGGTAACGGTGCGTATATGGAAAAGGGTTTCTATACGCAAACGGAAAAGAACGGGGTTTCCTCTTACGTGATGGCGGGGGAAATCACTAAAAATATTTCCAACGTCAACGCAAAGGATTTCCCGTATTCGGGGCCTTATTACGTGGAAAATTATGATGCCGCCTCTCGGGTTGCGACTTTGAAACGCAATCCTTATTACAAGGGGGATTATCGTGGAAAGGCAACGATTGATCGAATTTCGTACGTGAAGATTATTTCCGAAACGCAGCTTGATCAGTTGAAGAAGGGGAGAGTGGACGTCCTCGCAGGGGTGACGGGTGGTGAAGAAACCCGCGCTGCGCTTGCTTTGGTGGACGGCGTTAATTTTAAGGAAACTCATTACGACCGCGCAGGGTATGGCAAGCTTGCGTTCCGTTGTGACTTTGGGCCTACGCAATTTTCCGAGGTGCGCCGCGCGGTGATGCACACGATTGACCGTGACGAGTTTGCGCAAACCTTTACCGGTGGTTATGGCAGTGTGGTGCACGCGCCCTATTACGTCGGCTCGGCGGCGTATTTGGCGTCGAAAGATAAACTCCACCTCAACACCTACGGGTATAGCGTAGAAAAAGCGAAAACGGAGCTTGTCAACGGCGGTTGGATTTACAACGCAAACGGCGGCGAGTACGTGGACGGTGAGGGTGTGCGCTATAAAAAGCTGTCGGGGTACGAACTGACCTACAACAACCTTGCCTTTGCCTCTACGGACGGGCGGTATAAAACGGTGAAAGTGGACGGGGAATATTATATGCCCCTCGTGATCAACTGGATGGGTACGCAGCCTAATCCTGTGACAGATCAGCTGATTACCGCTTGGCAAAATAATGACAATGCAACCAAAAAGATCGGCGCGTATATCACCTACGCATCGGGGGATATGAATACCGCCCTGTATGGGGAGTATGCGCAAATGCCTGCCTATGGTTTTAGCAAGGCAAGGTATGGCGCGGTCAACTTTGCAACAGGCTTTACCTCGGCGGTGTACGACCAGTCTTTTTCCTGGACGATTGACCCGTCTATGTTTGATAATTACAGTGTGAATTATTTACGTGATGAGGCGGATTTTTATATGAAATAACCCAAAACAAGGGGGCAGGTACGAGATGAAAGGAGTTTTTATATGGGAAAATATATCGTAAAGCGTATTTTTTATATCCTTGCCGTTTTGTTGCTCCTTTCCTTTTTGGTGTTTATGGTGTATAATATGCTGCCCGTGGATAAGGCGGCGGATATGGCAATGCAAGAGATTGCGGCGAATAAAAATTTGAACTACGCCGAGCGGTATTTGTACTGGCAAAGACGGTATGGGTTAGACGGAAATCTTGTGACGCGGTATCTTCGTTGGTTGGGGCTTGCACCCTTTTACAGCGGCGCGTACAACGGTTTTTTGCAAGGGAATCTCGGCACGTCGGTCGTGTATGGGAAAGCGGTTGCGGAGGTGGTGAAAGAACCCCTCCTCAATACTTTATTTCTCAACTTTTTTGCAACGTTGGCGGCGTTTGCAATCACCATTCCGCTGGGGATATTTTGCGCGGCGAAAAAGGGGAGCAAAAGAGATTTGGCGGTGCAAGTTGGTACGATTATCGGTTACAGTATGCCCGTATTTATTACGGCGATTTTGTTCATTTGGCTGTTTGCGGTAAAGTTAGACCTTTTCCCTGTATCGGGTATGGGTACGGTGGGAAAAGATTACGTTGGCTTTCGCGCTTTTTTAGATAAGCTGTACCATTTTACCCTGCCGTTGATTGTGATGACCTTTTGTTCGCTGGGCGGTATGACCAGATACGTGCGTGCCTCGATGATAGAGGCGTTGCACCTTGATTGTATTCGCACCGCGAGGGCAAAAGGTGTGCGAGAGCGTTTGGTGGTAAAGAGCCACGCTTGGCGGAATGCCTTGATCCCGATTGTTGCCTTGATGATCGGGTGGTTGCTCGGTATGTTTTCAGGTTCGATTATGGTGGAAAATATTTTCGGTATCAATGGGCTTGGTAAGGTATATTTTGACGCGTTAAAGGCGGGGGATAATGAAATCGTTTTGGCGATGCAGATGTTTTATATTTTGCTTGCCTTGGTGGGGAATTTGTTGATTGATATTGCTTACGGCTTGGTAGATCCACGGATACGTTTGGGGTAAATAGATGGGGGAGAAACAAAACAAAAATTTCATAAAAAAGGCATTTGATAAGGGCAGGTATGCGTTGAAAACGGTTTTGGGCTGGTTTCAGCGCGCCTTTTTTAAGAGGAACAGCTTTGCAGGGGTGGAAAAAATTGAAAGCCCTGCGCGTCTTTTACGAGATAACTTTTTCCGTAAAAAGGCGGCGGTCTTCTCCCTTGGCTTTTTGCTTTCCCTCTTTTTATTTGTCTTTATCGCGCCGATGTTTGTACGGCTTGACGTCAACTATACCGACCCGTTACAACAAAACGTTGCGCCTGTATATTCCCTGCGCCGCGTACCTCGCGGCTTGAAAAAAGAGGTGGCGGATATGGACGGCTTTTCCGATTTTATGGTCGGGCTTTCACAGGACGGCGAGGTGTTTACTTGGGGAAGTGTAAAGGATCGGCTAAACGGTCGGGATATGTCGCGTTTACCATCCGAGGTAAAAAATTCGGGCGCGGTGTTGATTGCGGCGGGAAAGGATCACGCGCTTGCCTTGACAAAGGAGGGGTATCTCGTTGGTTGGGGGGATAAAAGCTGTGGACAATACGGCACCGAGCAGGTGTTAAACGCCTTGACGATGCCCGACTTTTTAGTCGGTCAAATCGGGGTGGATAGGGTGGCGCGGCTTGCGTGCGGATACCAAGCAAGCGGCTTGGTACAGACGGACGGCAACGCCTATCTTTGGGGGAATACCAACGCTGTGCGTAATCTTGCTTCGTTGAATGCGCGTTTACCTTTGATGCGGACAAAGGAGTTGGTTTTTACAAACTCGGTTGTCGTTGCGCTTTCTTTTGAAGGGG
>JAZKZY010000028.1:0-4331 GCA_045612895.1 Candidatus Scatosoma sp.
CCAGCTTGCCATTCGGCGCTTCAGGGCTAGGCTTCGTGTAACGTTCAATCAAAATTTCCGCATCCTTCACCTCGGTAAAATTCACCCCAAAGCTTTGATGAGGCGCGCGGTGAGTGGACGGCTCGCTGTAACCGTACTGTCCCGAAATCGTCCTACCGCCGATTGCCACGCCAAAACGTTCCAAAATATAACTCACAGGCACCGCCCTTGCATGGATTACGCTGTAAATCTCGTCAAAATCCTCCGCATCCAAACGATCGGGAAAAATCTCAAAGGGCGAAACGGCGCTCACCTGCACTTCCCCCTCATAAATAGGTTTTCCGTCCCCGTCAACGGCTACCTGCCTACCGCCTGCGCTGTTCCAATCCACCTTAAAAAAGGCGCTGCCGCACAGCTCTGCCCAGGTCGTAACACGGGAAGAAATCGCATCCAACGCGACCCTGTCCTGCACGTATCGTAAAATTCCCGTCGCGAGCTTCGCCGCTTTCACGTCCCCTTCCTCATCGGAAAAAGCGCGCACCGTCAACTCTGGCTTCATCTTTTCCAGCTTCGTAATACGCGCATCCACCGTCGGAGCGATGTGGTTAAACACCCTACGCGATTGCCAGTAAAATTGCGCGTCCTCATTCTCCAAGCCCTCGGGGCTAATGTCGCAATATTGATTGCCGTTGTAGAAATTCAAATTGAGCAGCCACCCGTTCTCAATCGAACGTCTTGCCTCCCTGCGGCGGCCAAAATCGCTCGTCACGTCCGCGGCAATTTCCGCCCATTCCCTACGCTTTTGACGTTCCAACTCCGCCTTATCCAAACCTTCCGTATCGAAAATCATCTTTTCCTCCCTTTCACTTCTCATTTTTTTACTACCTTTTTCTTTGTCGCGGTCTTTTTCACCGCCGTTTTCTTTTTCGTCACACTCTTTTTCACCGCACTTTTCCCTTCACCGCTTCCCTCTTGCAGTAAAGCCAACAACCTCGCCTTTTCCTCTTCCAACGCCTCATCGGACAATTCCCCCAAACCGCAATCTTCACCGCTTGCGAGTAATAACTGTACCGCTTTCAAATCGGGCGGAATATCCTTCTTCGTCTTTTTACGTTTGGTGAGTTTCAACTGCCCGTCCACGTCCGCATATTCCTCCGTCACTTCAGCAACCTGATACCCAAGCGCAACCTTTAACAATGCCTCCCCTATCTTATCCTCTTTCTTTTTTCCTGCCATACCTCTCCTTTTCACCCTTTCATCGCATACCTGCCCCCATCAAACACACTTTATGAAAACTTTTTCTTACTTCTTCTCAAATTCCGCGCCAACCGCTCCTTGTCCTTTTGTATCACCGTCAATTCCACCGTCGCCGCCGTATTTCTCGGTCGTGTCATCAGGTAGTAACGCATTTCGTCCAACCCGTGATCGTTCACTTTTCTCGGCACGTCGCCGCTCCCCCAGTAATACCCCTTCAGCTCGCTGATGAGGTTTACACAGCCCTTGAAAATGTACAAATTCGGCATACCGTTATCCCGTTTTAAGTAACTCTTGACACGGGCAATCCCCGTAAACAAATCCTTCTCCACGTCCGGGTTGACCAAAATTCCGCGCTCGTAGAACAGCTCAACGACACTTTTCACCGACCCCAAAGTCCTTTGCTTTGCCGCGCTGTCAATTAGCGCGCAAACCCTGCCACGGCTGTCCGTATGCCAACCCAACCGCTGACAAATTTCCTTGATTGCATTCGCATGATAATCAATATCCCGCCCTGCCTCATAATGCTCGTACACCACGTAAACGTTCCCGTCAAAATCCACCGCGTACCAATGCGCCGACAACGGATTATTCAGCCCAGGATCAATGGAAATGTTGTCCTGCCATTCCTTAGGAATGGCAAACGGCTCAATCACGTGTATATTCTCGTCAAACTCAGGATATACCAACCCAGCTGCCGCCGAGGCAAACCGCCCGTACCGTCTTGATTGCAGAGTATTCTCATCCATGCTTGCCGTCAAGGCGCGCACCTCTTCTTTGTCCAGATACGGGTTGTCCGCCCATTCCATGAATTCGTACCACACCTCGGGGTCCTTCCTGCGATTGAGAAAAATCTCGTTATACACAAAGGTCAACCCTTTCAAGGGTGTCATCGTGCCGAAAATATCCCCCTTTCGGTCCAAGACACGCATACGGCATTCCGCGTAAATTTCCTCGCTCGGCTCCTCGTCAAACCACACAAAGTCAAGCGACGCGCCCTGGAACTTTTCCCTGCCCTGGTCACAACTCTTAAACCCGATGGTGGAATATCCCCCCAGCACATTTTTCACGCGGATAAAATCAATAATCCCATGCTCCGGCGCATCCTTGCGCCCGCTTAACATCACGATGTCCTCAATCCAATCCCGTCGCAAATAATGTAAAATCTTCTTTTGCGCCACGTCGCGCTGTACCTGTTGTGAGAGGGACACTACCCAACCGCACACGTCCTTTCTGTTTTCACGATAGGGGTGAATTCCCCTCGCCATGTACACACATTCCACAGCGCCGCACTCCGTTTTCCCCGAACGATTTCCCCCAAAGACCCAACGGTTGCGGTGCTTGCTTTTATGAAAGGCAAGCTGTTTTTCGTGTTTTTTCTCTCCCGAATTATACGCCGCCAAAGTATCCCCTTTTCGGCGTTTTTCCAGCTCCGCCTCGATACGGCAAAGCTTTTCTACAATTTCTCTCATATTCTCCGCCAAACCGTCAAAAACCTCCCTTCTCGCCCCTTTATAATGAAATGACAAAATCTAAACCTACATATTTTTGCCTATGAAAAGACTTTTTCGGGGGCTGTTCCCCCTGCTTGCAATTTGTATAATTACCCTTTCGGCGTTTTTACCTTTTTGGGATACCAACGCCCACTTTTTCCATGTAAAAACCCATCACGCGCAGGCAACCGCGCAAACGGTTGTACCCCTTGCAGGGGATTATGCCTGCATCTTGTCGGACGACATTTTTTTCTACGCCAGCACCGACGGGCGCAAGGGCTTGTTTTTGTTACCCAAAAGCTACTACGTGCGGCTCTTGGAATACCGTTCCGATTACTGTAAAGTCGAATACCATTCGGACAATTCCGCCAAGCGTTTGGTGGGGTACGTTGCTACGGAAAAACTGACTTTTGTGAACTACGTACCTGCCCGACCGTACCTGTATTACGTATTTGATTTACGTTACAAAATCGAGGATACCGACCAAACGGATTCTGCGTTTTTGACGGAAATCACCATATCCTGCGTATATTACGGCGATTATGTCGTCGGGTCGGAGCGGTATTGTTATGTCCTGCGCGGTGAGGAGTTTGGGTACGTACCAAAGCCCAACACCTTGATCTATGAGGACAATGAGGAGTATGCGGATTACGTGGCCTCTTTGCAACCGCCGAGCGAGCCTGATTCGGAGGCGGAAACGCCTACGGTTACGGAAGAGAACTCGCCTGCGCAAATTGCGATTTTGGTGGCGATTTGTTTGCTTGTGCCGATACTCGCCGCCCTCGTCCTCAAACCAAGATGATCTTGGAGCCAGTAAAGTGTCTTATCGTCCGTTTTTGTATTTTATTTCGCCTATACCCCATAGTGATATGTAGAGCAATTTTCAAGAACGAAAGCAAACACTCTAAATTTGCTTGTATATTCATCTTGAGTTCACAAACCTATGTATCTTCTCAATCAACTCCACGCCCTCTAACCGAGTGTCAAAAAACTCCTTCGTCACCCCTGCGGCAACCAACATTCCGCCCACCTTCTCGCCTACCTTTTGCTGTTGACGAAAATACGTCCGCTCGCTCCATTCCTGCTCCCCTGCCTTGTGTAAGGGGAGTTTCTTTCTTCCAAAATACCTCGCCGCAATCAACGCGCGCTCCGTATCGTCCAGCTTCGCCAAAACCCCGTCCATCGCATTCCTCAGCCACAGCAAATTGTTTTTTCGGAGAATTTCCTTGGCCAAATACTCCGCCAAATCCTCCGTCTTTAACGAACTGTTGTAGGACAGCACCGCCTTGTTGCGAATATGCTCCGCGTAGTCCTCACCTACGGTTTTTAACAGCGGATACGCATACAAAACCGTCTTCAAGTAATTCTCCAAAAAATATCACCTCTCTTTTTCCGCGCCGTACCATTTCCCAACGGTATTTTCTCTTTCGGCGCCCCTATATTTTTTTCTTCTGTTCACCCAACCCGATTTTCTCGTCGGCGGTCGAACAAGTGCGCTTATTATGTCACCGTTTCCAAAATTTGCAACCCCCTCCTGCCATTTTTTTGATGTAAAACACGAACATTTGTTCACTTTACACCCGAATAATTTTTTAAATATGACAT
>JAZKZY010000029.1:0-5420 GCA_045612895.1 Candidatus Scatosoma sp.
AAACTGGGGTGCGCGTGATGAAGCTTGCGTGTTCTTGACCAGCTACGCGAATGACTTTTACACGGGTAGCTATACCTACGAGCAGTTGTCTTTGAATGCAGGCAGCACGAACACCGCTTCTGTACCTAGCAGTGCGTTGTAAAAGGCGTTGAATAAATTGGTTTCTTCCAGACAAACCTCAACGACGTCCTATGACGCTACGACGGGTATGTATTGCTATACGGACTGTGTAAATGGTAATTACAACAACATTTCTTCCTTCTATTCCGCAGAGAAATTGAAGGCTGCCTGGGATAGTGGTAAGACCTGGAATCGTGAACATACCTGGCCGAATAGTAAGGGCGATGCAAATGGTAAAGGTGAAAACGACATCATGATGTTGCGTCCTACCGCAACGAGTGAAAATGGCAGCCGCGGTAATAAAGCATACGGCGAAAGCGCTGGTTTTTATGATCCTAATTGCGAAGGTCAAAACGTACGTGGCGACTGCGCGCGTATCATTCTTTACGTATATACCCGTTGGGGTACCGCAAATATGTGGAACTCGGGCGGTGTTATGGAAAGCAAGGACATCCTCTTGAAATGGATGGAAGAAGACCCCGTTGATACCTGGGAAATGGGTAGAAATGATGTAACGGAGGATATTGTTGGTACGAGAAACGTGTACGTGGACTATCCCGAGTTGGCTTGGCAGTTATTTGGTCAAACGGCTCCCACCAACATGGTAACGCCTTCGGGTAAGGCAAGCAACGGTACGGCAACGCCTACTCCTACGCCTACCCCCGATCCTACTCCCGACCCTGAGCCTGAAATTCCTACGAATCCTACGACGCAAAAGGAAATCGTAGCTGCGGCATATGCTTTGTCCTCGGGTGAAACCTTGGGACAATACACTTTGACTGGTGAAATTACGAACGTTAAGGAATACGATTCGTCTACTACGAATATTTGCTTGACGATTACGGTAGAGGGCAAGGATTTCTACTGCTACTGGATGAGAGATAACGCAAACGGTGACAACGCAAGCCTCGCGGTTGGCGATACGATTACCGTTACGGGTACGATTAAGAACTACAACGGTACGGTTGAATTTGAAAAGCCTACCTTGGGTACGGTTGTGAAAGAGGGCAGCGGAAGCAATACTCCCGTAGAACCCGATACCCCCGTAGAGCCTGAACAACCCGATACTCCCGTAGAACCCGATACTCCCGACGTTCCTATCACCCCCGTAACCTCTGACTTGAAAGAGGGTGTGGCTTACACCATTTCGGCAAAGAACGCAAATGGTTTGGTATATCTTACTTCGGGTATTACGAGCGGCCGTTTCAACGGTTCGGCAAGCGCATCGGATGCGATTTATATCTACGTTGAAAACGTAGGCGGCGGTCAACTCCTTTATACGTACGAAGATACGACGAAGACCTACTTTGTTGTGGGTGATAATGCGCAAGGCGCTTCTACTGTGACGGATGCTTCGGCGGCTACTGTATTCGAATGGAATGAAACGTTGAATACGTTGGTTGTTGCGGAAGATAGCAATAACCGTGCGCTTGCTTTGGATTCGAAGAAGGATTTCACGACGTTCAGCACGTACGATGCAAACAATACCTACAGCTGGGGTCAGTTTACGGCGGTAGCAGGTATGGAACAACCCGAGCCTGAACAACCCGATACCCCTGTGGAACCTGATCCTGATACTCCGGTAAATCCCGATCCCGATACCCCTGCGGAACCTGATCCCGATACTCCTGTAACTCCTGATCCCGATACCCCTGTGGAACCCGATCCTGACACTCCGGTAAATCCCGATCCCGATACCCCTGTGGAGCCCGATCCTGACACTCCGGTAAATCCCGATCCTGATACTCCCGACGCACCCGAAGTGGGTGGTGAAGAATGTAACCACGAATACGGCGAATGGTTTGTGATTATGCCTGCAACGGAAGAAACGGAAGGTTTACAATGCCGTTTCTGTGAAAACTGCGGTGAAAAGGAAGAAAAGACGATTGCAAAATTGACGCAAGAGCCCTCTTCCGACGATACGGACAGCGCGGTTGACGGTGATGAAACGGACAGCACTGCGGATGGCAAACAGGATATGCTCGGTAACCTTACGGCTGGTTGTCAAGCATCTATCGGCGCATCCTTGGTAGGTATGGTCTTGTTGACGGCTGGTTTTGTGGTTTTGAAACGCAAAGAAAACGAATAATAAAAAGGTAAAACGGCAGGTAAAATCCTGCCGTTTTTATTTTACAAAGATGCGTAGAACGGGAAAAGGGCGGTGGCATATTTCTTCCTAAAAATAGGGTAAAAATTAGCTTCAATGCATACCTGCCCCCGTCGTTTTTGTAATTTTGATAGAAAGAAGGGGATTTTTATATGTAGGATAGGGGTAAAATAAGCCTATCCGCACGATCTCGTTTCTTTTCTTCCTTTGCGGATAGAGTAAGAAAGAGGAAAAAGAATGAAAATTGACATATAGAAAAGCAACCGTCGTTTGGGCGGTTTTTTCTTATTTTTCCTAAGAAAATTGCTTGCAAGGGAAACAAAACGCTTTACAATCGCCGCGCTTTCCTGTATAATAGTAAGGTATAATTGTATTATTATGTCATATTGCGCGTATATGCGCGAAAGGTGTCCTATGAAAATTTCCGAAAACTGGAAAGATTATTCCATCATCGCAACGGGTGACGGGTACAAGTTAGAACGTTGGAAAGACGTTTATTTGCTCCGTCCCGACCCCCAGGTTATTTGGGCGGCGCAAACGGACTTGTTCGCATATCCAAAGCTGAATGCTTACTACAAGCGTAGCGAAAAGGGTGGCGGCGGCTGGAAAATGTTAAAGCCCTTCCCTGACGAGTGGAATATTTCTTACGATGAATTAGATATTCAATTCAAAATCAAACCGATGGGCTTTAAGCATACGGGTTTGTTCCCTGAACAAGCGGTCAACTGGGAATACATGACCAAGCTTATCAAAAACGCAGGAAGACCCATTAAGGTGTTGAACTTGTTTGCCTATACGGGTGGCGCGACGGTGGCTTGCGCCAAGGCAGGTGCGCAGGTAACCCACGTGGATGCGGCGAAAGGCATGGTAGAGCGCGCAGGTGAAAACGCGCGTCTTTCGGGGATTGATACGGGCATTCGTTACATCGTGGACGATTGCTTGAAATTCGTACAAAGGGAAATCCGTCGCGGCAACAAATACGACGCGATTATTATGGACCCTCCCTCTTACGGCAGAGGCCCCAACGGGGAAATGTGGAAGATTGAAAACGATTTGTACAAGTTTGTCGAGCTGTGCGCAAACGTCCTTTCCGACAATCCCTTGTTCGTGCTGATCAACAGCTATACGACGGGCTTGCAACCGATGGTATTGAAAAACATTTTACAGCTCACGCTCAAAGGTTTCAACGGCAAGGTAGAGGCATACGAGGTGGGGATAAAGACGGAGGAAGGCATTTCCCTTCCCTGTGGCGCAGGAGGTATATTCGTCAATGAGTCCTGAAGAAACGAAAGAATTGAATAAAGTAGAAGTAGAAACGGAATTCAGCATTCTGTACGAAGATAACCACATCATCGTGGTGCAAAAACCGCAAATGGTGGCATGCTGTCTCGACGAAAGCAAGGACGATAACTTACTTGACCAAATCAAACGCTACATTAAGACGGCTTACAACAAGCCCGGCAACGTGTACGTTGGTTTGGTGCATAGATTAGATCGCCCTACGGGCGGCGTTATGGTTTACGCAAAAACCAGCAAGGCGGCGGCGCGCTTGACCGAGGGGTTGCAAACGGGGGATTTTGAAAAGAAATACCTCGCGGTGCTTTGCGGTACGCCCGACACCGAACGCGGTACCCTTTGCAATTATTTGCGTAAAAACACCGTAAACAACTTGGTGTACATTTGTACCCCTAGTGAAGAGGGCGCAAAGTATGCAGAGCTTGATTATCGCGTGGTAGAGGACAAGGCGAAATACTCCCTCGTAGAGGTGCGTTTACACACGGGTAGAACTCATCAAATCCGCGTGCAGATGGCAGGGATTTCCCATCCCATTTACGGGGATATGCGTTACGGCGGCCCCATGGCGCAAAAGGGTAAACTTGCCCTTTGGGCATACTCGCTTTCCTTCTTGCATCCGATCACGAAGGAACGTTTGAAATTTATCGCATATCCGCCCGAAGCGGATACCCCTTGGAAGGCGTTTGACTTGACGAAAGCGGTAGAAATCAAGTAATTTTTATATAAAAATAAAAAAAGCAACGAAATAGACCTGAAATGCATTTGACAAAAGGTGCGTTTCGGTGTAAAATAATATGGTACGATATTGTACCTATGCAATAAAGTTTACAAAACTAAGAGGCACATTTTCATGAAAAAAACGAACAAAAAACTGTTAACATTGATGCTCGCAGGCGTGCTTTGCGCAACGGCTGGTACGGTAGCGGCTACGCTTCCTATGAATGCATCTGCAGCTACTGATCCCGCAAAGTACGAATTGACGAAAATCTTCAATTCCAACGGTACGTCGGCGGTAATCGGTGCAGAGGATACTGATGACGGCCGTGTTGCGGCATTTACCATCGGCAACGGTGAATCGGTTGAATTTAACCGTAACCTTGCTATCCAGTGGTACGAAGGCCCTGGCGTAGCTAAATATATGAGCTTGGAATTTACCTTTGCTGACCTTAAATTTACGGAAATGGATTTCATCTTTGACGCAACGGCATTGAACGCGACGAAGGATGATATCGCAACGAACACCGTAAAATTCGTTAAGAACGCAGAAACGAACGTGGTATCCTTCAAGGTACTTAACGGCGAACAAAAGAGCGCGGACGTAACGGGTGTAGAAACCGCAATTGCGGCTAATTCCAAAATCGCCCTTACCTTTGCAGAAGGCAGCCAGCTTGGTAGTTATGCTGTTAAGCTTACGGTTGGCGGCGTAGAGGTAGCAAACAGCTTCGAATTTACCAACATCGGTGAAAAATATTTCAATAACGGTACGGTAAACGGCAAAGAATTGCAGTCCTTGGTAATCAAAGCAACGACGGCAAACGGCGACAGAGCACCCCTTTACTTAACCAACATCAACGGTCAGAAGTTTAACAACTTGACCGAAGATGACAAAGTAACGGATACGGCAGCTCCCGTACTTGTTGTAAATGAAGACGTTACCAGTTTCTTGCTTGGTACGCAGTTCGAATTGAACTACAAGGAAATCGACGTTTTGGACGATTCGTTGACCAGCACGAAGACTTTCTATCAATACAACCCTACGGATACGGAGATTTCGTATAAGGACAAAGACGAAAACGATAAGCCCATCGAAATCGACTACGCAGATACCCTTACCCCGAACAGCTCGACGGGTACGTACTTCCAGGAAACGAACGTGTACTGGGACGGCACGGAAACG
>JAZKZY010000030.1:0-2679 GCA_045612895.1 Candidatus Scatosoma sp.
GTTTCCGCAAATACGGCATAGAACGTTTTATTTGCATCAATAGAAAGCGTGGAAAGGTCCACAATTTCGCCGCCCTCGCTGAGCGACCAACCGCTGAAGGTGTACGAATATTGTTCGGTTGCAGCTTTGGAAGGGATTACACCGTTATAGGAAACGGTTGCTCCTTCTTCCACTTTTACCGATTTTAATTCCGTATCGCCGTTTTTAAACACGATGGTATATTCTTTTGTTTCTGCCGCCGGTGCTGCTTTTACCGTAATTTCGCAAGTGGCCATAGCCGTATCGTTTTTCGCCGTTACGGTTGCCGTACCTACGCTAATAGCAGTGACTGTGCCGTCTTCCACGGTCACAATCGCCTCATCGGACGTCGACCAAATTACTTCCGCATCCGCAGGCGTTGTCGTTGCCGTCAGCGTGAAGCTGTCACCCACAACGAGCTCCTTAGCTGTTTCATTGAGGGAAATCTTTTTTTCTTCCTCTGTGGAATTACACCCTGCAAATCCAAATACGGATAAAACAATGAGTAGTAAAACACTTAAAACACTTGTAAACAACCTTTTTTTCATCTTTTTTCCTCCTTGAAAATTTGTTTACCTCGTTCTATTATCAGTTGCCGTATATATTTTTTCATACGACAACTATAATCCAAAATTAAATCAAAAGCAATATGGTTTTCATTTTTTCTGCATGGGAATATTTTCCGTAGTAATAAAGGTTTTATTATACCTTCACAATTTCACCGCTATTTTTCGATTGCATTGCCTTAAATACAGCTCTATGGCTAATTACCGAATCTTCCAACGTCGCACAAGATACGGAAGGTTCTTGACCGTTGAGATAATCCAAGAAATCGTGTACCAATTTCTGGTCACCGCCGCCGTGTCCGCCTGCCGCGCCAATCATATCCCCTTTTACGTTCAAGTCGTATACCGTTTCCACGTAACCGAGGGCGCTCGTTGCGGGAGACATTTTTCTCACCACGTAACGGGAATCGTCAAACGTTCCCTTAATTTCACCAAGCGTACCTACGATATGAATGTTGCGTTCGGGCTTCGCACAACCGCCTACCATACTAAACGTACCCGTTGCGCCGTTCGCAAAGTTGAACATCACCGCCTGATGGTCTACGTTGCCGTCACGCTCGAAGTCCCATACGCACTTGCCGTAACGGTTGTCCGTACGCAAGGACTCCGCTTGCTCTTCCTCCGTAAGGTTCTTGTTCGCTTCCAAGCACTTCCAAACGTACTGTCCCCATCTAGGGAATGCAAGATAGTTGGAATCCGCCGCGAAGATACAATCCTTTGCATACGGGCAATCCTGCATACAGCGCGTTCCTGCGCCCTCAGGCTTTCTGTCCTTGCCAAATTGAAAGTCCGAACCGAAGCTGACAATCTGCGTAGGTTCCGTTTCCTTCATCATCCAAAGCAGAATGTCTACGTCATGACAAGATTTTGCCAAGAGCATCGGCGCAAAGCAAACCTTTTCCGAAGCCCACTTGCCTCTCACGTAAGAAGCTGCCATATGGTGATAGCTTACGTGTTCACACGTTTCAATCGAAATAATTTTACCAATATCCCCGTTCAATACGTGTTTTTTAATCGCTTGATAAAAATCCGTATAACGCAAGACGTGCCCGATTACCACTTTATTACCATACTTTCTCGCTACATCCACAAGCTCGTTCATTTCTTGCTCGTTGACTGCAAAGGGTTTTTCCAACAGCATATCATACCCTTTTTCTAAAATAGGAATAGACGTAGGCACGTGCAAATGGTCCATCGTACCATTAATAACGGCGTCGGCAAATTTCTCTCTCTTGACAAATTCCGATACGTCGGCAAAACAATTTTCCAGCGAAACATTGTAGCGTTCACGCATCAATTCTCTACGTACAGGATCGGGATCTACAATTCCTACAACCTTCATTTTTTCAGGATATTCCAAGGACACAGAAGCATATACGTTTGCTCGATTCCCCGCGCCTACTAATACAACAGTAATCATTTTTTCCATTTTTTAAAATACCTCTTGACATTTTAGCAATTTTATTATATCATAGGATTACCTCGCATGGTAGCACAAAACTGCTCTCTTTTTGTAAATTTGTAAGGAGAAACTATGGATACATATTACGAATACGAACCATTATTTTTAAAAAAGAGCCCCGTCTACGTCAGGAAGTTTATACACCACAATTCCTGCGGGAGAATCCATTGGCACGAAGCGATGGAAATCCTCTATTTCACGCAGGGAACGGCTATTACCGCCTGCGATTTACAAGAATACAAAGTAAAAAAAGGAAGCATTGTCCTAATTAACGGTAATGAATTGCATACAGGTATCATTTCGCAATTCGATTCTGCCTTTTACTGCATACAATTTGATCCCAATTTTTTTCACAATTTAATCGGAAACGAATACGTCCTTTTTGATAATATTATACACGATGAAGATTGCACGAAACTGCTTGATCGATTGGTTGAAACAAGCTCTAAAAAGGCCTCTATTAAAAATATCGTAGAAAGCAAAAAGCTTGCGTATGAGTTCTTTATTTTACTGACAGAACGCCACATAAAAAATGTTTTAGGCGAAGAAGATTACAAAAAACAGTTTAAAAAATTAGACACTTTTCACCATATTGTCGATTATCTTGATAAGAATTATATGGACAATTTAAGC
>JAZKZY010000031.1:0-2243 GCA_045612895.1 Candidatus Scatosoma sp.
ATCGCTTACGGCATAAATGGCTTTTTCTTCTACGTTATAATACAAACCTGTATAGCTGTTCGCACCGTTCACGCCCGCATAAGAGAAGGGAGACCATTGTCCGTAAACGTTATTTACGTGTATTTTATTCGCCGAAGATTCATATCCAGTAAGCTTTTGACCATTGGAAGCGCAGGCAAGGAAATAGCTCGTCATCGCCGTACTCTCCAACTGCGGATCCGCACTGATTTTTATCGTCAAATAATTATTATGGTCGTATACGTCTACCAATTCCACAAACATTTGCGTATATTCCGCCGAATATTTTTCGTGGGTGCAAGCCATAAATTGAATAAAGGTCTTCCCCTCTTGACTAAATTCGTTTAAGTTTATCACGTTATTTAGCGTCAAGGTATCATTCGCCGCAAGAGATGCCACAACGCCAACGGCGCCTGTCAGTTCGTCTGCACCGTACGCCACAGTTGACTCCGCTTTGGTTACTTCATAGGCTTTTTTTATTTCTTCCGCATGCACGTCCGTTTTATAATCGGCGTTAAATGCTATACCCAACGCAGTGCATGCAATACAAGCCGAAGCAAACACGCCGCTTAATATCCTTTTTAAGCCCTTTCTCATTTTTGCCTCCTTTTATCGTTATTTCAAGCCTCCCAAGGAAACTCTGCCAAGCAATTTCTTTTGGAATATAATAAACAGTACAAATAAGGGAATTGCCAACAGCATCGATGCTGCAAGCTCCTCGGGTACAGAAATCGATTCAATCATTTCAGTATTGACGTATTGATACAATCCATACGAAAGCGTCGCATAGCTGGGCATATACAAAATCGGAGTTTGATAATCATTCCAAAACGCAATGAAAACCAACAAAAACACCGTTGAAATCACACCCGTTGTCATCGGTACGATAATGCGGAGCATTATCCCCCAATTCCCACAACCGTCTAATTGCGCCGCTTCCTCATAATCGCGAGGGATTACGCGGAGCGCCGCGTAAAACGCAAGAAAATACAACCCTGTAACGTAGGATTTCATAAAAAGAATCCCGTGCGGCGTATCATACAAATGCAATTCATTCGCAATACGAAATTCCGAAGGGAACGTGCCTACCGTAGGAATAATCATTTGTAAAATAATGACCGTATAAATTACATTACAAAACTTAAATTTAAATCTTGCAACAACGTATGCCACCATATACGCTACGGTCGTCGAAATAATCGCCGCGCCGATGGAATACCACAGCGAATTGAAAACCATTCCCACAACGTTGACGTGCAAAGACGAACCGCCGTTTGGATTAGGAATTACCGCCTTAAAAGTCGTAAAAACGTCTTTGTAGTTATTCACGAATTCCGTCGGCCATCCAAATGAATCGTTGTCAAATTCCGAGCCTTTGAAGGACGTCATAAGCGACCACAGCAAAGGGGTAAGCAAGGAAACTGCATACAGTGCTAAAAGCACAAAGGAAATCAGCATAAACACAGAGATTTTTTTTGTCTTCTTATTCATACCTTCCCCCTTATTCCACCGACGGGCCGAATTTATCCAATGCCCATTTACTGAGCAACGTAATCGGCGCAGCAATCAACGTCAACATTACGCCAAACGTTGCCAATATCGGCATTCTATCCGGTATATCCATAGCAAATTCACCTTCCGTGAATAGATAATAGCCTACCGTCTTTACCTTCATGTCGGCTGTCAGACCGCTAAAAGCCACCAAGTTAATCTGATTGACAAACAAAGCCGCAATCCCCGTAACCAAGAACGTTTGTATCGTTGGGAAAATTAACGGTAAGATAATACTGAAAAACTCGCGGAAAGGGTTTGCGCCGTCCAGCTTTGCAGCCTCAATAACGGACGGATCAATCCCGTTCATCGCCCCCGAATACATCAGCACCTGCGTACCAAAGCTAATCCATACGTTGAAAAAGAGTACCGTTCCGAATTCCGTCGCCGCACTGCTGTCAAGCAAACCGTTGCCCATTCCCCAAATTCGTTCGCTGAACCCCGTCACGAAATATTTATACATCGTTACGGTTACTGCCGCCGATAAAATGGACGGTGCAAACAGCAAAACACGGAACACCCCTGAACCGAAACCTTTTTTGAATATGTATAACGAGAAAATTAACGAAAAGCTTATTCCAACTAAGGTAATCACCAAAAAGGAAATCCCCGAGTTTTTCATCGCAATCCAGAAACCGCCTTCGCCTTCTTCGATATACGCGAACATTCTCTTA
>JAZKZY010000032.1:0-1624 GCA_045612895.1 Candidatus Scatosoma sp.
TCTAAGTATAATTTCGCATTATCATGCGTTCTCAAAATACTTGCAGGACAATGTTCGTCAATACTCCCATTCAACGTTTCATATACCGCTTTTGCCTTGGTCGGCGCAGGTACGATACAGAATAAATACGCTGCTTTTACAAGCGTAGGCACGGTAAGCGTCATTGCGTGCGTCGGCACTTTATCAAGACTTGTAAAACAGCCGTCGTTTACTTGTTGTTGACGGCAAATTTCATCGAGCTTTACGGGTTTCACCCACTTTTCGTCCTTAAAATCCGCTACGGGCGGATCGTTGAAAGCAATATGTCCGTTTTCCCCGATACCCATAATCACAATATCCGTAGGATTTTCTTTGAGCAGCTTCCCGTATCTTTCCGCTTCCGCTTCGGGCTTGGCTGTCGTTATGTCTATGTAATTGACACTCTTAAAAGGAACAAGCCCAAAAATATGCTCCTTTAAGAAATTGCCAAAGCCTTGGGGCGCGTCCTTGTCCAAGCCGATATACTCGTCCATGTGATAGGCGTTTAATCTATTCCACTCGATTTCTTTATCTTCGACAAGCAACTTCAATACGTCGTTTTGCGACGGAGCAGCTGCAAAAATCATGTTAATTTCCGATTTTTGAGAAAGCAACTCGGCAATCTTTGCCTTAATATCCCTTGCCGCCGCTTCTCCCATCAACGTTCTATTCTCGTAGATTTCTACCGTCAATTTATCTTTTTGAAACGTTTTCATTTCTGTTCTCCCACTAACTTCTTAAAATAAATTTTTATGCGGCTTTTCTCTTTGGAAAGCGAAAGCTCGTTAAAATGCTGTATTCCGTCTTCATAACCCATTTCCGCAAACCGAGTATCGTTCGTCAATACCTTCTCGGCATTCTTTACCCAACCGCAAATGGGTTCTACTCTATCGGCAACATACTGCTTTCCGTCTAAAACATAACGGAAATTCGTCGGGTACAAAGCACCTTCGCCGAATACTTCAAATGTGATATATTCTACTTTTTTGTCAGCAAGCGGATAACGGAAGGTATAGCAACCACCGCAATCAAAGCCCGTCATACTCGGTTTTACCGCCCCTTTGTAGACTTGGCTCTCTTCCCCATCCACATATTTCGCATGAATATTCACACGCACCGTGGAAAAGCCGTCGTGGAGCATTAAATCGGCGTATAACACACCCACCTGACAGACTTGCTCAATCTTGACAATCAAACGGTCTATCAAGTTTCGCTTTGAAACAAACCGTTGCGCAAACTTTTCTTTTTGGCTCTTAATCCCATTGCGATATTTTTTCCACAAAACCTGCCATTTTTCTTCAATCTCATCGTAAGCAGTTCTGATTTGCCGCAATCGCTCTATAAGTTCTTCCTTGGGAATAGCATTTTTTTCGTACCCGTCATACAAGCTTGCGCCGACGCTCTGTATTTCTAATTCCAAATAGATACTGTAAACATATCCGTAAATATCCGTCAAAATATCTTTGGCAAGCCCATCCGCTTTACTCTCATATTTACGTAATTCATCCACTACGTAAGCAAGCTGTTTTCGGTAAGCATATTTCACGTAATATTCCGATTCACAGCAAGCGGAAAAATCGTTATACCCATTAAAATACGTTGCGAT
>JAZKZY010000033.1:0-4997 GCA_045612895.1 Candidatus Scatosoma sp.
ATTCCTCCAAACTCATCTTGCTTACAGGTACAAGCGTCAACGCATCGTCGCTGCCCGAAGAACGCGTGTTGGTCAAATGTTTCGTCTTACAAACGTTTACGTTGATGTCATCCGCAAGGTTGGTATAACCAACAACCATACCTTGGTATACGGGCGTCCCGGGCGTTACGAACAAGTTGCCTCTGCCCTGCGCATTGAACAAACCGTAGGTAACCGCTTCACCCGTTTCAAACGCAACCAACGAGCCGGTATTTCTACGTTGCATATCTCCCTTATAGGGTTCGTACGAATAGAAAATGGTATTCATGATACCCTGCCCTTTCGTATCCGTCAAGAATTCACTCTTATAGCCGAACAAACCACGGGAAGGTACGGTAAATTCCAAACGCATACGCGCGCCGATGGCGTTCATTTGCACCAAAGTCCCCTTACGGTTACCCATTGCGGAGAATACGGGGCCCGTCATATCTTCGGGAACGTCCGCCACAAAACGTTCAATGGGTTCGTGGATTACGCCGTCGATTTCCTTATACAATACCTTAGGAGTGGAAACCTGGAATTCGTACCCCTCACGGCGCATCGTTTCAATCAAAATGGAAAGGTGCATTTCCCCTCTACCGCAAACACGGAAGCTGTCCGCGTATTCGGTATCGTTTACACGCAAGGACACGTCACGCAACAATTCCTTATACAAACGGTCGCGAAGCTGTCTGCTGGTAACAAACTTACCTTCCTTACCTGCAAACGGGCTGTCGTTTACAGAGAAAGTCATTTCCACCGTAGGATCTTCAATTTTTACAAACTGTACGGGCTCTACTTTCGTAGGCGAACATACGGTGTCGCCGATGCTCAAGCCCTCAATACCCGAGAACATAACGATATCGCCTGCTTTTGCTTCGGGAACGAGCACCTTTTCCAACCCTTCGATCTGGTACAAGTTTACGATACGGCAGTTATTACGCACCTTCGTGTCGTTAAAATTACAAAGGGAAACGGGCTCGTTTGCACGAATCACACCGCGTTCAATTCTACCGATACCGATACGGCCAACGAATTCGTTGTAATCAATACAGGAAACCAACAACTGACCAGGGGCTTCCGTATCCATTTCCATGGGAGGAATGGTTTCCAAAATGGTATCAAACAAGGGGTTGAGGTTTTCTTCCTGCTTGTCGGGGGTGAGGGATGCCGTACCCTGACGGCCGCAGCAATATACGATCGGGCTGTCGAGCTGTTCATCCGTTGCATCCAACTCCATCATAAGGAGCTGCATTTCCTCTACAACTTCATCAATACGCGCGTCAGGTCTGTCCACTTTGTTGATTACGATAATCATTTTCAAGCCCAAAGCCAACGCCTTTTGCATAACGAAACGGGTTTGAGGCAAAGGACCTTCCGCCGAGTCAACGAGGATAATCGCACCGTTTACCATCTTCAAAACACGTTCAACCTCACCCGAGAAATCGGCGTGGCCAGGGGTGTCGATGATGTTAATTTTTACCCCGTTGTAGTGCGCCGAGGTGTTTTTCGCGAGAATGGTAATACCACGCTCTCTTTCCAAGTCCCCACTGTCCATAACGCGGTCCTGTACCTGCTGGTTTTCACGGAATACACCGCCTTGCGCCAACATTTCGTTAACGAGGGTCGTTTTACCATGGTCAACGTGCGCGATGATTGCAATGTTTCTCAAATCTTCTCTAATCATGGTTGGAATTGCTCCTTTTTTGTAAAACTTTTCAACCTTTTTATTGTAATACTTTTTTTCGATATTGACAAGAAATTTTAACGGATTTTGAAAAACTTTTTTATAAAATTATAAAAAAATCTTCCGTCGCGCCCTGCAACGGAAGATTTCCTCTTATAATTCTTGTACGTTTTTGTTTTCATATTTAGTAAAACGAATGGTCAAACCATTATCGTCCATCGGCTCACCCTCGTCCACGCAAACAAAATCGGGATGCTTATCAAGGTTGGGGAAGAATACCTCCGCACCGCCAACCGCATCTACTTTCGTCACGAATGCGCCGTGGCAATAGGGCAACAATTCCCTGTAAATTTCGCCCCCGCCGATCACGAAAATATCCTCGTTTTTACGGCTTTTCATCTCCGCCTTTAACTCCTCATAGGAGCGGACAGTTACACATTCATCGCATACCTGCCCCCTTGTTAATACAATATTCACCCTATTTTTGAGGGGTTTTTGACCAGGGAAAGAACGCAAGGTTTTACCGCCCATTACGACGGTATGTCCCATCGTGGTCTCGCGGAAAAATTTCATATCCTTGGGCAGGGAAAACATCATATCGTTTCCTTTCCCGATACCCCATTCCTTATCCGCATGTACAATTGCGTAAATCATAATTTCACCCTATTCCTTAAATTGCTACGGGGATTTTCTTTTCCAACTTTTCGTATTCGTAATCTACGAGCTTGAAGCTATCCACCGTGAAATCGTAGAAATTTGTAATGCTTTCATCTACAATCAATTTGGGAGCTTTATGGCGAGGATTTGCCAAAATTTCCTTTACGAGAGGAATATGTCTATCGTAAATGTGCGCGTCCGCAATTACGTGTACAAGCTCGCCCGCTTTCAAACCGGAAACCTGCGCAAACATAATCAACAAAATTGCATACTGCACTACGTTCCAGTTGTTTGCCGTCAACATATCATTCGAACGCTGATTCAAAATACCGTTCAAGGTATCCCCCGTCACGTTGAAGGTCATCGAGTACGCGCAAGGGTACAAGTTCATTTCGTGCAAATCTTGGAAGTTGTAGATATTCGTCATAATACGACGGCTGGCAGGATTGTGCTTCAAATCATACAAAACCCTATCTACCTGATCGAATTCACCCTCTTTGTATTGATGCTTTACGCCAAGCTGATAGCCGTATGCTTTACCGATCGAGCCCGTTTCATCCGCCCAGCTGTCCCAAATGTGAGAGTTTAACTCGTGAATGTTATTACTCTTTTTCTGCCAAATCCACAACAACTCGTCCACGCAAGACTTAAATGCGGTACGGCGCATCGGCAAAATGGGAAATTCTTCCTGCAAGTTGTAACGATTGACAATACCGAATTTTTTAACCGTGTGCGCAGGCGCACCGTCTTCCCATTTCGGGCGCACGTTCAAATCGGTGTCCCAAAAACCGTTTTCCATGATGTCCTGCATGTTTTGCGCAAAAATTTCGTCCGCTCTACTCATATTACACCCCATAAATTATTGTCAGCGATTATTATATCACACTCTACCCCCATTCGTCAAGTGGTAGGCGAAAAAGAAAAGCAGGAGAAATGAAAATAATTTATATTTGTAAATATAAACAAAGAATTTTGCGTATTCTTCGATAATAATGTTGACAAAAATAAAAAAAATGGGTATTATATATGTGTATGCTAAAAATTAATCGAAGGAGATTATGAACTCTATGAACAAGAAAACAGTAAAAGACGTAGAAGTAAAAGGCAAAAAAGTCCTCGTAAGATGCGATTTTAACGTGCCTATGAAAGACGGCGTTATCACCGATGAAAACCGTATCATCGGCGCTTTGCCCACCATCAAATATTTGATGGAACAGGGCGCGAAAGTTGTACTTTGCTCCCACATGGGCAAACCCCACAACGTTTTCGACGCTAAGCTTGAACTCAACAAGAAAGAAAAAGGTAAAGTAGCTGCTCTTCCCGAAGCTGAACAGGCTGCTGCTACCGAAGAATTTTTGGAAAAAGCAAAGAAAGACGTTAAGAAATTCACGCTTGCGCCCGTTGCAGCTCGTTTGAACGAATTGCTTGACGGTAAAGTTGCTTTCGCAACCGACGTTATCGGCGAAGATGCAAAAGCAAAGGTTGCTGCTTGTAAGGAAGGCGAATGCGTTCTCCTTGAAAACCTTCGTTTCCACAAGGGCGAAGAAAAGAAAGCACCCGAATTTATGCAGGCTCTTGCAAGCTACTGCGAAGTTTATGTTAACGACGCATTCGGTACGGCTCACCGTTCCCACTCCTCTACCGCTGGTATCGTAGAAGAAGGTTTGGTTGAAACGGCTGCTTGCGGTTTCCTTATTGAAAAGGAATTGTCCGTAATGGCTGATACCCTTGAAAATCCCGAAAGACCTTTCGTTGCTATCCTTGGCGGTGCAAAGGTTGCGGACAAGCTTAACGTTATCTCTAACTTGCTTGAAAAGTGCGACACCCTCATCATCGGCGGCGGTATGGCTTACACCTTCTTGAAAGCAAAAGGCGGCAAGATCGGTACTTCCCTTGTTGACGATGAAAAGATCGACTACTGCTTGGAAATGTTGAAGAAGGCTGAAAGCCTTGGCAAGACCATTTTGTTGCCCGTTGATACCGTTGCAGCAAAGGAATTCCCCAACCCCATCGATGCTCCCATCGAAACGACGGTTGTTCCTTCCAACGATATCCCTGACGATATGATGGGTCTTGACATCGGTCCTGAAACGAAAGAACTCTTCGCTGAAGCAGTTGCAAACGCAAAATCCGTTATTTGGAACGGCCCCATGGGCGTATTCGAAAACCCCATCCTTGCAGAAGGTACGAAGGCTGTTGCAGCGGCTCTTGCTAACGCATACGGTAAAGCAACCACCATCATCGGTGGCGGTGACTCCGCAGCGGCTGTACAGGTACTTGGCTATGCCGACAAGATGACCCACATTTCGACGGGCGGCGGCGCTTCCCTCGAATTGTTCGAAGGTAAAGTTCTTCCCGGTATCGCTTGCCTTAACGACAAATAAGAATTACTATGCAGGAGGGCAACGTCGTTGCCCTTTCCTTGCGTTTTGATTGATTTTACAAAGTATAAAATAAATTAAGATAAAGAAATACACAAATGCAGAGATGCGAGCAAGACAAGGCGCGCGAGGCTTTTCGATGGGAGCGTACTGAGCGTACGCGAGCAAGAAAAACGTAGCGCAACGACGTATCCCTTGCATTTTGACTGGATAAACCACAAGAAAAAAAATTAAAAGAGTGAAACGCAGAGATG
>JAZKZY010000034.1:0-6193 GCA_045612895.1 Candidatus Scatosoma sp.
AATAAAATCACGATAGCGGCAAGAATACCGCCGATACGGGACATCACGTCCGCAAATGCCAATAAATTAACCAATTTCTACCTACTTTTACTCTTTTTTATCCATTGATTAGCCAGCGCACGCGCACGCGTATCCGTTTCTTTTGCAACGGCATAACTATCTATTTTTATCCTTTCCGTTTGCGCCAACACTTCGGCAATTACCTTTTGTATTTGCGTAAACGCAATTTCCCCTCTCAAAAAGGCGTGTACCGCCACTTCGCCCGCGCCGTTGAGCGCACAGGGATAATTGTCTCCCTCTTCCAACGCCGAAAGCGCCAAATCGTAACAGGGAAAATCTTTTCTTCTCAAAGGCAAAAAGCGTATTTGCGACAACTTTTCAAAATCGAGCGAAGCAAGTCCGCAATCAAACCTCTCCGGATATGTCAAGGCAAGTTGAATAGGCAACTCCATCGTGGGATAACTCATTTGCGCCATTACGCAACCGTCGTCAAATTCCACCAACGAATGAATGATACTCTCGGGTTGTACAATCGTATGGATTTTTTCCAAGGGAGCATCGTATAACCAACGCGCTTCAATCACCTCAAAGCCCTTATTCAAAAGGGTTGCGCTGTCAATGGTAATTTTTGCGCCCATTTGCCAGGTTGGATGCTTCAACGCGGACATGGGTGTCACATTTTTTAATTGTTCTTGCGTGTAGGCGTAAAAAGGCCCACCACTTGCCGTGATGATTAAACGGCGGAAAGGGGCATTTGCGCGGAAGTTCAACGCCTGCCACAAAGCCGAATGCTCGCTGTCCACAGGCATCAGGTCAATCCCCGCCTCTTGCACTTTTTTCATCACCAACTCACCACCGCAAACCAAGGTTTCCTTGTTCGCAAGGGCGATGTCTTTTTTCAATTCCACCGCTTTTAAGCTGTATTTCAAACCAGCAAAGCCGGTTGCCGCCACGAACGCCACGTCGCCGTAGGCAATCGCTTCCTCCGCCGCCTTTTCCCCGTAGCCGTACTTCACGCCCGCAGGGATTTGCGCCGCAATTTCCTTACCTGCCTTTTCATCCGCCAAAGCGGCATACTCGGGCATAAACTCCTTTACCTGCTGTAAAAACAGCTCCGCGGAGGAATTTGCGACGATGCTTTTAATTTGGAATTTATCGGGATACCGTCTAACGACCGAGCAAACCTGCCGTCCGATAGACCCCGTTGACCCGATTAAAGAAATCGTTTTCATGGTTTATACCACCAAACAAATAATTACAAAGGCAAGGTATGCCACAATCGTCGAGAAAAATACACTGTCCAAACGGTCAAGCACGCCGCCGTGACCGGGCATAATTTTACCCATATCCTTCAAGCCAAGTTTACGCTTTATACAGCTTTCCACCAAATCACCATACGCCGTTGGCACCGCGCCAACCAACCCGATGCCTAAATATACGGGCAACCAAATATATATTTGGTCAAAACTGCCTGCCGCCGCATTGTAGATGAAATACAACGCCGTTGCGCCGATCAAACCGCCGACCAAACCACCGATACCGCCGATCACCGTCTTGTCCGGGCTGATAACGGGGGTCATTTTCTTGGGGAAATATTTACGCAAGTATTTACCAAATAAGTATGCGCCAGAGTCCGCGCAAGGCGAAATTACAAACACAAATAAAATGAGCAATCTGGAGTCAAAGCCAAACTTTACCAACTCCGCAGGTGCTGTGGCATGGTTCGTGATCACCATCAACGCAATCAATAAGGTGGGATATGCCGCCGAAAGGAAGGAAAGCCCTAACCCTTCCAACGAGGTTTCCTCGTGGCGGATTACCAACAAGGACAAGAGTACAATCGACAACACGAGCAAGGCAATACCCAGTACGGTAAAACCGCAGCCCTTGAAATATTCCCCTAACGCCACCGCAGGGACGGTGATTGCCGAAAAGGCGTAAACCACACCCCTTGCCGCCGCCGACGTCTTTTCCTTTGTCGCACGGAGGATTTCAAACGTACCCATTACCGCAAACACGCAAAGCATCCCGTCAAAATAAAAATCCCCGTACGGTAAAAAGATTTTCAAGCAAAAGAACGCCGCAAGCAAGGCAACGTAAACACTTCCAGAAATCAATCTAATCTTCATCTTCACTCCTAAAAACGCAAGGGGCGCACGCGTACAACTCGACATTGAACGCATACCTGCCCCCTTGTTTTATCTTATGTAAGTTTATAACTGTTCGTCCGTTTTCCCAAACCGACGGGTTCGTTTTGAATAGGAAATAATCGCCTTATCCAGATCCTTGTCGGAAAATTCGGGGAACATTTTATCGGAAAAATACAATTCCGAATACGCCGCCTGATACAACAAGAAATTAGAAAGACGCACCTCTTTTCCCGTGCGGATAATCAAATCGGGATCGGGTAAATCGTGGGTGTAAAGGAGTTTCGCAAAGCTTTCCTCCGTCACCTTTTCTCCCTTTTCAATGGCAGCGTTTACCGCATGGACGATTTCATCGCGCGCGCCGTAGCAAACGGCAATATTGATCCCGCGCCCTTCGTATTTTGCGGTTTCCGCCTCACTCTCACGCAAAACTTTTACAATATCCTCGGGTAAGAGCGACACGTCGCCAAGCGCACGCAAACGCACACCGCGCGCGCAAACCTTACCGAGCGCTTGCTTAAAGTTGTTGCGGAAAAGGTTGAACAAAGCGTCCAATTCCTCTTGAGGACGTTTCAAATTTTCCGTGGACAACGCATATACGGTGATGTATTGCACGCCAAGCTCAAAGGCGCGTTCCATCAATCCCACCATACGATCCATACCATGCTTATGGCCCATCGAACGGGGCATCATGCGTTTTTTCGCCCAACGCCCGTTCCCGTCCATAATAATGGCAATGTGGGAAGGAATTTTAATCCCTTGCAATAGTTTATTCTTCCGCATGGCTTAAATAGTCATCAATTCCTTTTCTTTTGCAGAAATAATTGCGTCCAACTTCGTCATGTAACCGGAAATCGTCTTTTCAACGTCCGCTTCGCAGCCAGCCGCTTCGTCTTCCGACAATTCTTTTGCAGTCTTCATCTTCTTGATGGTATCCATCGCTTCACGGCGGTGGTTACGCATTGCAACCTTCGATTCTTCCCCCATTTTCTTCGCCTGCTTAACGAGTTCGCGACGGCGTTCTTCGGTCATATCAGGGAATACAAGGCGAATTACGTTACCGTCGTTGGTAGGGTTCAAACCGATGTTCGATTGCAAAATTGCCTTTTCAACTGCTTTCAAAAGGGATTTGTCCCAAAGGCTGATTTGCAAGCACTTTGCATCCAAAGCGGATACGTTACCAAGCTCGATAAGCTTGCTCATACCGCCGTATGCTTCTACTTCCAAACGGTCCAAAATACGAGGGTTTGCTCTACCGGTACGGATTGCGCCGTATTCTCTATCCAAAGCGTTTAACGTGTTTTCCGCTTTATCTTCTAATTCAAACATCATCTCTTCAATTTTTTCATTTTCAATCATAACTTTTCTCCTTATTTCTGTCTTTATTTATTGCCTTTCGGCCAGCCAAAAGCGTTGCCGCTTCGCTATATTTACACCTCAATCAACGTACCCAAACGTTCGCCGCAAACCGCGCGCACCAAAGAATTTTCTTCGTTCAACCCAAACGCAAGGGTAGGCACGTTGTTTTCCATACACATCGTTGCCGCCGTAAAGTCGATTACCTTCAAATTACGGTTGATGATGTCGGAATATTTCAAAACGTCATATTTTTTCGCTTCGGGATTCGTCTTGGGATCCGAATCGTAAATCCCGTCCACGTTTTTCGCCATCAAGAGGATATCCGCGTTGATTTCACACGCGCGAAGAGCCGCCGCCGTATCCGTCGAGCAGTAAGGATGCCCCGTACCGCAAGCAAAGATTACCACTCTGCCCATTTCAAAATGACGAAGCGCCTTTCTCATAATCAAAGGTTCCGCCAAGGAAATCATATTGAGTGCCGTTTGCACACGAACAGGCACGCCGCGCTGTTCAATCGCGTCCATCATCGCAAGCGAGTTCATTACCGTTGCAAGCATACCCATTTGGTCCGCCGTCGAACGATCCATTTCCGTACCCTGACGCCCACGCCAGAAGTTACCGCCGCCGATAACCAAACCAACCTGCACGCCCATATTGTGGATTTGTACGATTTGTTCTACCACGGGTGCAATTACCTCATGATTCAACCCAAATCTTTGATCGCCTGCCAACGCTTCACCCGAAAGCTTCAGTAGCACTCTTTTGTATTTTGGCTCCATACTGATATTTCCTCCTAAAGTAGGTCTATCCGACAAAAACAAAGTTTTTGACACCCCATTTTTGCCCGAAATCACTCATTTTAACCATTATAGCATATTTCTTCAAAGAAAGCTATACTATTTGCAAAAAAAATCGGTGAAAATCAAAACTTTTTTCAAAGCAAATGACCTTACCGATTTTCTTTCGTAATTTACCAATCTTGTTTTTTTAAGGATTTATCCTTAACGTCGTCGTAATATGCAAAATACCGTTCCTTAAACGCCTCGGGGGTCAAGGGCATCGCCTCCCCGTTGTTGCGCATTTGCTCCAACATATCCTGCAACTCTTCAGGGGTGAAATCGCCAAGCTCCGTCTCTTCCCCACACGCCTGCAATAATTTTAACAAATCCAACTCCGACATTATATTTCCACCTTTATATGTTCGCCGCGGAAGGGTACGGTGATATAGGTAAAGCCGATTTCTTTCAGCATCTTCACCACCTCTTCACGCTTGTCCGCAATTCTTGCCGCAAAATGCGCGTCCGAGCCAAAGGACACCTTTCTTCCACCCAACTCGAAATACCTTTCCACGATATGCCTTGCAGGCAAGGTAGGATTTGGCAGAGTTTTATTGGCAGAGTTCACCTCTAAAATTTTGTCTTTCTTTATAATCGTCAGCAAAATATCGTCGATTTGCTCGCCAAATTCTTCCAAGTAAAAGGTCTTATCCTCAAATTTCACGTAGCGTGCCGCATATCCGATATGCGCCACAATGTCGTAAGGATAGGGTGCATCTAGACTACCGCGGATCAAACGCAGGTATTGCCCGTATATACTTTTCTTATTCCCGTAAAATTCTGCTTCCTTTTCATAATCAGCGTACGCAAAATCCTTACCGTTAATGCTATGCACGCTGTTGATAACGAAGTCCGGTCGGTACTTTTCATAGGTTTCCAAGTACTGCGCCTGCACGTCCTTTTTATCCGAGTAGCCAAATTCCGCGCCGACGGCAACGTTCATTACCCCCTCGTAATCCTCTTGCAAATGCCGAAGGGTATGGAAATATTCCGCAGGGTCTCCGTTTCTCGTGTAGTTGTACACTTCCTCGCTTAACAAACTTCCATCGTAATCGTAGTCAAAATGCTCGCTCACGCCATAAAAAGCAATTCCTGCCTTTTGCGCCGCCTCCAACATCTCCGCAGGGGTATTTTCCCCATCATGCGAAAAGGTCGTATGTGTATGTAAATCGGTCAAAAATTTTACCATAACCCTTTTCCTATCCTTTTCTTACCCACATTATAACACAATCTTATAAAATATGCAAGCGCATTGCAGATAAATTTCGGCAAAACGCAAGAATCCCCCCTTCAACGCATACCTGCCTTGGGGATTTTTGGTTTTTTTGTCAAATTTCCTCTATTGACATCATTTCCTTGCTCATTTATAATGTTTCTATCCTGCCGTTGCAGGAAGTACATTCTCGCCCCTGCCCCACACAGCACCTCTCGGCAGGGGCAACATAGTGAGGTTATTATGAAAAAAGTAAAATCTATCATTGCGTTGGTGCTTGTCCTAACCTTGTTGCCAACCCTATTTGCCTGTAAGGACAAGGACGTTGTCCTCACGCCGCCCGAAACGGAAAGTGTAGAAACCCTGCCCACTCCCCCTGAAAGCGAGGAAATTCCGCCCGCGCAAGAGGAACTACCCGACGAAGAACAAGAGGAATCACCTCCTGCGCCTACCCCGCCCGTTACCGCGCCAAGCACCCCCAGCATCCCCGAAGCTCCACCGACCGCCACACCCGAAACACCCGTTCAAGAGAACGCGCGATACATACGTATCACGGGTGACAGCGTCAATCTTAGAAGCGGTGCAGGTACGGGATATAAGGTACTTACCAGCTCAAAAGAAGGCACCATGTATGCGTT